>NZ_JBSFBQ010000067.1:0-34491 GCF_053593015.1 Streptomyces sp. NPDC002403
TCCTTGACGGCTCCGGCGGGGCCCTCGGTGGCGAGTTTCTTCGCGACGGGGACGGAGGACTCGACGGCGGTCATGGCCTGGTCGGGGATGCCCTTGCGGGTGATGCGGGCGCGGATGTTGGCCCAGGTCAGGCCGAGGAGGGAGCCGATGAGCTGGATGATGCCCTTGAGGTCGAACTTCTGGGGGAGTTCGAGGCCCGCTTTGACCGCGGTGCCCAGCAGCCAGGACACGACACCTGTTTTGAGGTGTTCGGCGACGTTGGTGATGAAGAGGTTGAGGCCGGCGCCGACCGCCCTGACGAAGTTGCCCAGGAAGCCGATGGGGTCCTTGATGATCTTCATGATCGCGGAGGCGGCCTTGGCGAGGATGCCGAGGAGGAGGTTCATCAGCTCCTTGATCGTTTTCACGGCGCCGACGATCAGATCCTTCGCCTTGTCGACGAGGCCCTTGTTGGCTTCCTGGAGTTTCTTGATCTCCTCGTCGACCTTGTTCAAGGCGGCGGTGTATTTGTTGGCCAGGTCCTGGACCAGCTGCTCGGACTTCTCGTTCACCGTGGCTTCGAGGTCGTCGAACTTTCCCGCGAAGTCGGTGGCGGCCTCCTGACCGAACTCGCGCAGGTCTGCGGGGAGTCTGTCGACCTCGGCCTTGAGTTCGGTGCGGCCCTTCGCGATGCGGGCCTTGGCCTTGCCCAGTTCGGTGCCGATGATGTCGGCGACCGACGAGATGACCGTCTGCATCTTCGCCACGTAGAGCTTGCGGGCCTCCTGAAAGAGGTCGTTTGCCTCCTTCGGCATGCCCATCAGCTTGTCCTTGGCCCACTTCGCCGGGCCGAACATGCCTGAGTAGCGCTTGTCCTTGTACTTCTTCATGCGGCGCTTGTGGTCGGCGGTGAACGCGTCCCGGGCCGCCTTCTCGCCCGAGGCGAATGCCTCATCCACCTTCTTGTCCAGCCCGGACAAGGTGGCCTCGACGTCCTTCTTCGTCCCGTCGTAGACCTTCTGGAGCTTCGCCGTGACTTCGGCCCGCTTCTTCTCGTCCTTCGACTTCGTCTCGCCCTTGCCGCCGTCGACCTGCTTGCCCGCCGAAGCCCTGCTCGCCGTCAGGGCGTTCATGGCCTGGGCGCCGGAGGCCGCGGCCCCGGCCTTCGCGGTACTCAGCTGCTGGGCCTCGGCCGCCCTGCCCTTGGCGGGGGCCTTCGCGGAATCGGTCTCGGCGGTCTTCTTCGCCGAGAGCGCCTGGTCGAACTCGGGCTCGTTGCCCTTGGCGAGCTGGTCCTCGGTGACCTCCGCGTCCGCCATCGCCTGGTCGTTGGCGGCCGGGCCCTCGGAGAAGTCCGTCACGGAGGCAGGCTGTTGGGCGGGGATCGCGTCTGCGGCGGACGGGGCACCCGGGTTGGCGGGCGGCTGGTCCGGGGTCATCGGCGTGACGGGCTTGTCCTTGGCCGCCGACGTATCGGGCGGGGCCTTGGTGGCCGTGTCGATGTCCTTGGCCGAGGACTCCTTGCCGTCCTTGACCTTGCCGTCGACCTCGTCCTTGATCCTGTCCGCCTTACCGGACTTGGAGAACTTGTCGGCCTGGTCGAGGTTCTTCGGGGCCTGGGCGTCGATCGCCTTGTTCACCGCGTCGATGAACGCCTGCTTGTTGAACTCACCGGGCTTCGCGGCATTCATCTTCTCCGCGTTCGCCGCCTTGCCCTGCGCCTCCTTGTCGTCCGGCGGCGCCACCGCCGCGTCCTGCGCCGACTTCGACTCGGCGGCGGCGGGAGCGTGATGGGACAGGCGGACCTTCTTCGCCGCCACATCCGCCTTGACCCTGCGGAAACCCGGGGCCTGGGCGGGGGACGGCTTCACCGGGGCCGTGTAGCGCTGGGCGACCAGGCGGGAAACGGCCCTGTTGCCCGCCGTGCGTTGCAGGCGTTGCAGGTTTCGGGGGGCCGGGCGATCGCCCGGTGGGCGCTCCGGCGCGGTCGTCGTACGGGAGACGTCCGTACGCGGGCCACCCGTACGGGAGGAGGCGTCGCCGGCACGGCCGGAGGCGGGGCCCTTCTCCGGAACCTCCCTCATCCGCCCTCCCGGCCGCAGATGTCCCTGTCGGCGTCCCAGGGTGTGCGCGGGGCCCGCGCGATACGCAGGGCAGGAGCACCTCGATCGGGGCAGCGCCCGGCGGCACGTACAGCGCGTGGGCATTGCCTGATCGGGCAGCGGCCGGTGCACGGGCGGGCGGCCGAGTGTCCGTTCCCGGTGATCGCCGCTCTCGCGAGAATTGCGTGCGTTCCCCGGCCAAGGAGAGACTCACATGCCGTCGTACCTGTCCCCGGGCGTCTACGTCGAAGAGATCGAGTCCGGGTCCCGGCCGATCGAAGGGGTGGGCACCTCGGTCGCCGCCTTCGTCGGCTTCGCCCAGAAGGGCCCGTTCGACGAGCCGACGCTGATCACCAACTGGAGCCAGTTCGCCGGCACGTTCGGTGACTTCGTCGACGGTACGTATCTGGCTTCGGCCGTGTACGGGTTCTTCGCCAACGGCGGCGGCGTCTGCTACGTGGTGCGCATCGGTGACGGCACCGAACCTCCGGCCGAGGGGGACGACGAACGGAGCGCCGGGCAGCTGCCCGCGGGGTCGGAGACGCAGCTCGGACCGTACGCGGTGAAGCCCCGCGCCGGTGTGGCGGGCGAGGTCACCGTAGAGGTGACCGAGGCGGAGGGGGACGATCCGCCCTCCGACGTCTTCCAGCTGATCGTGAAGCGGGACGGGCAGGTCGCGGAGACGTACCCGGGTGTCACCACCAAGCGCAGCAAGGAGAACGTCGCCACCCGGGTCAACGCGAAGTCGGAGCTCATCGAGATACGCGAGACGGCCCGCGGTGCCGCCCCGGCCAGACCCGAACCGCAGAGCGTGACCCTGGCCCCCGCCGCGCCCGCGTCGCCCGAGGCCGGGGCGCTGACCCCCGAGCTGTACGTCGGCGACCCCGACCGCCGGACCGGTCTCGGCGGGCTCGAAGCGGTCGAAGAGATCACGACCATCGCCGTACCGGACCTGATGAGCGCGTACGAACGCGGGCTGCTGGACCTGGAGTCGGTCATCGCCGTGCAGCAGGGGCTGATCACCCACTGCGAGTTGATGGGGGACCGCGTCGCCATCCTCGACCCGCCGCCCGGACTCAGCCCGCAGCAGATCCGCGCCTGGCGCACCGGCAGCGCCAACTTCGACTCCAAGTACGCCACGCTCTACTACCCCTGGATCAGGGTCGCCGACCCCTCGTCCGGGCGTGCCCGGCTCGTCCCGCCGAGCGGTCACATCGCCGGGGTCTGGGCCCGCAACGACGAGTCGCGCGGGGTGCACAAGGCCCCGGCCAACGAGGTCGTGCGCGGGGCGGTCGCCCTCCAGACCCAGCTGACCAAGGGCGAACACGACCTGCTCAACCCGATCGGGCTGAACTGCATCCGTGCCTTCCCCGGGCGCGGCATCCGGGTCTGGGGCGCACGCACACTGGCCTCCGACCCCGCCTGGCGCTATCTGAACGTCCGGCGCCTCTTCAACTACCTGGAGGAGTCGATCCTCGCCGGTACGCAGTGGGTCGTCTTCGAGCCGAACGACGACGCCCTGTGGGCCCGTATCCGACGCACCGTATCGGCGTTCCTGGTCAACGAGTGGCGCAAGGGGGCGCTGTTCGGGCTCACCCCGGAAGAGGCGTTCTACGTCAAGTGCGACCGCGAGACCAACCCGCCGGAGAGCATCGAAGCAGGTCAGGTCATCTGCGAGATCGGGGTGGCACCGGTCAGGCCGGCCGAGTTCGTCGTCTTCCGCCTCTCCCAGCTGACCGGGGGCACCGGCGGTGTCGACGAGTAGCGCCGCCGGGCGCCGGGCCGTAGCAGCGCGGCCGTCCTGAGGTCCACCAAGCGGTAAAAGCGGTAAAGGAGCCTGTTGTGCCACTTCCCGATCTCGACAGCACCGTCGGGGCCTCCTTCGGCCTCGAATTCGACAGCGTCGTCATCAAGCAGATCACCGAGGTCAGCGGTCTGAAGATGGAGCAGGACGTCATCGAGCTGAAGCAGAACACCGCCGACGGCCGCTACGCCATCAAGAAGCTCCCGGGCAGGCCGAAGGCCGGTGAGGTGACCGTGACCCGCGGGCTCACCGAGGACAACAGCTTCGAACGGTGGATCAAGGACTCCCGGTTCGGCCGGATGACCGCGGCCCGCCGCAACGGTGCGGTGATCGTGTACGACCACGAGGGCATCGCGATCAAGCGCTACAAGCTCATCAACGCCTGGCCGAAGTCCCTGGAGATCGGCACCCTCAAGGCCGGTGACACCTCGGTCCTGACGGAGAAGCTCGCGATCACCTACGAGAGCATGGAACTCGACTGATGCGGCGTACGGCTCCGGCGGAGGCCCCTGAGCGGCCGGACGCGCACCCCCCGGCCGGTGGGAACGGGAGGTCCGGCCAACGGGAGCCGCTCCGTACCGAGTTCACCTTCGAGCTGCCGCGCGGGTACGTCGACGACGCGGGCGTCGTGCACCATACGGGCACCATGCGGCTCGCGACCGCGCGCGACGAACTCGTGCCGCTGCGGGACGACCGGGTGCGGGAGAACTCCGCGTACCTCTCGGTCGTGCTCATCGCCCGGGTCGTCACCCGGATCGGCACGATCGACGACATCCACCCCGGCATCATCGAGGACCTCTTCGCCTCCGACCTGGCCTTCCTCCAGGACTTCTACCGGCGGATCAACGCCGAGGGGCACACCCGCGCCGCCGTCACCTGTCCGTCCTGCCAGGAGGAGTTCGCGGTGAATCTCGCCGGTGGCCGCCTGGGGGAATCGTGACGTACGCGGCCGACCTGCTCTACGAGGAGGTCGCGTACCTCGCCTATCACTTCCACTGGCCGCTCGATGAGCTGCTGGACCTGGAGCACCCGGAACGACTGAGGTTCGTCGCACAGATCGCTCGCCTCAACGGGCAGTAGCGGACAGCGCAGGGAGGGCGGGAAAATTCATGGGCCTGATGTCCTGGCTGCGCGGTGGCGGGCGCACGGAGACGAGTGCGGGGGCGGAGGCGGGTGCCGCTCCGCCGGCTCCGCCGCGCGAACGGGCCGATCTGTCCGAACTGCCGCCGATCCAGCGGACCCTGGGGACTCAGGGCCTGGTCATCGACCCCTCCGGATTCCAGGGGTCGCTCTCCACCCGGCAGGACACCTCGCTCGGGACACCCCTCGGTCATCTGGTCAGCCCGGACGCGCCCACCGGGCTGGTGCACGGGATCACCGCCCCGGCCGGCCCGGTCACCGCGGACCGTCCGTCGCCGGTGCAGCGGTCCATGGAACGTTCGGCGGAGCTGCCGGTCGGGGGCGGCTCCGTTCCCCTGTCCGTACCTCTGTCCCTGCCTGTGCAGCGTGTCGTTCCGGGTGATGCACCTGCGATGACATCGGCCGGGGAGGAGGCCGTGGCGGAGTTGCCGGTGCGCCAATTGGTCGGCGAGCAACCCCTTGTGGCAGCACCTGAACCGGCTGTGACCAGGCCCGAACCCGGGCCCGCGACGCCGAATCCGACTCCGAATCCGCACCCCCACCCGCATCCGTCCCCGGCCCCGGCCGTTCAGCGATCGGTGGTGCCGCCCGCGCCCGGCCCGGCCCGGCGTGTGCCCGGTCTCGGCGCTCCCATGCCCGCGCTGCCGCCAACGGCACAGCGACAGGCTGCCGTTGAGGGTCCCGGTGCGGAGTCCGGGGGGATTCCGGTCGCCCGGAGCGCGGTGGACGGTGGCGGCGGTCACGTTCCTGAGGCCGCTCAGGTGCCCGTCCCGGAGACGGAGCCCGGCTCCGGTGGGCCCACCGCGCCGCTGCTCGGCGACTCCCCCTTGCTCCCCGCCGCGTCGGACTCCACACCGCCGGGCCCCGCCGCGTCGGACTCCACACCGCCGGGCCCCGCACCGGCGGTGCAGCGGACTCCCGCCGTGCCGTCGCAGGCTCCCCTCGCGCCGCCCCCGAGCACCGACCCGGTCGCACCGCTGCTCGCCGACCGGCCCGTGACGCTGCAGAACGTGAGCGGTGGTGGGCCGGGGGCCGTGCAGCGTTCCGCGGTGGACGGGGTGGTGCCGTCTCCGCCGGCCGGTGCGGGGCCCATGCCGGTGCCCGGTGCGGAGCCGGTGTCCCCGGCCGATGCCGTACCGGTGCGCTGGACGTCCGGTGGAGCGGGTACGCCGTCGATGGCGGCGGTGGCACCGTCCGTACCGGCGGCGCTGCAACGTACCGTCACGGCTCCGGGGCAGGGGACGGGCGCGGCCTCCCCGCCGCTTCCCGCCCTTCAGAGGCAGGCAGCCGGAGGGCCACCGGTGCCCCGTTCGCTGCCGGGATCCGGTAGCGGTACCGCATGGTCCGCCGCCCGCACTTCCTCGGCGTCCGGGCCCTCCTTCACCTCGGCCGGTTCGGTCGCCGTGGCCGCCGGGGTGGCGCAGCGGATGGCCGACGGCAGCGTCGTCTTCGGGTCGCCGCCCCCGCCGTACGCGCCGCCCGCCGTCCAGCGCGAGACCGTGACGGAGGAGCCACCGCCACCGGATCCGCCCGAGGAGGCCGCGTCCGAACCCGGGCCGGAGCCCCGACCGGAACCCCGAGCCGCGACCGGGGAGCACGCCGCACCCGGCGCTCCCGGCCACGGCGCCGCCCCAGGAGGTGCGCCCGTCGTCACCGACGAGCTGGTACGCGCCCTGTACCCGCCGCTCAGCAGGCTCTTCAAGGCGGATCTGCGGCTGGAACGCGAACGGGCGGGATTCCTCATCAACACCAGGCATTGAGGCAACACCAGGCATTGAGGCAACACCAGGCATTGAGGCAACACCAGGCACCGAGGCAGCGCCAAGCACTGAGGCCAACACCAAGCACTGAGGTCGACACCAGGCACTGAGAACGGCAGCGACAACAAGAGAAGCGAGAGGTACGCGCCATGGCCACCGCCCAGGAGAACGATCCCGCCGTCAGTGTCTGCTTCGTCGTCACGATCGACGACATCGAGCTCGGATCGTTCAACACATGCGACGGGCTGGGCTGTGAAGTGGTCCTCGAAACACGGGAGGAGGGCGGCAACAACGGGCATCTGTGGCAGCTGCCGACCCGCCTGAAGTACTCGAACGTCAAGCTGTCCCGGCCGCTCACCAAGGAGACCGAGAAGGTGGCGCGCTGGTTCGCCACCATGACGACCGGGTTCAGCCGCAAGACGGCCCACATCGAGGCGCGGACCGGGGACGGGCAGAAGGTGGCCCAGTGGGGGCTGCTGGAGGTCGTACCGGTCCGCTGGACGGGCCCCTCCTTCACCCCCGAATCGCCCAAGGTCGCGATGGAGACGATCGAGATCGCCCATCACGGCTATGTGATGGAGGGCTGAGCGTCGTGAGCGGTGCGGGTCCCATCGCCTTCAGCGCCGCCGGTACGTCGGGGGCATCGGCCGCGAAGGCCGGCAAGGGAGGTTCGGCCAGGCCCAAGCTGGAGCACGCCTACCTGGAACTGCGGACCCCGCCGACCGGCGGCGGCCTCACCCCCGGCGGCCCGTGCGGGCGGATCGACTTCCAGTTCAACCCCAAGGAGCTCAGCCTCACCAAGGCCGCCTCCTGGAAGCGGAGTCCGGCGAAGGGCGCGAAGAGCTCCGGCCCGCCGGAGTACCAGGGCTCGCAGCCCAGCAAGCTCACCGTGGAGATGTTCTTCGACGCCAGCGACACCCAGGACACCCGTGTGGTGACCTCCGTGGAACAGCTCTTCGCGTGCTGCGTGCCGACCGACGAGACCCGGCAGCAGCAGCGTTCCTCGCCGCCGTGGGTGGTCTTCCACTGGGGCGGGCTGACCGGATTCCCCGGCTACGTCAGTCAAGTGCAGGCGAAATACACCCTGTTCACCACGTCGGGCGTGCCCATCCGGGCCGTGTGCCAGGTGACGATGGAGGAGATCAGCGGTGACACGCCGGGCCAGAACCCGACCTCGGGCGCCCTCGCGGCCCGCCGGGTGCACCGGCTGGGCGCCGGGGACTCGCTGCCCTCGCTCGCCCAGCGCGAGTACGGCGACCCGGCGGCCTGGCGGGTGATCGCGGAGGCGAACGGGATCGACGACCCGATGCGGCTGCCCCCCGGACGGCAACTGCTGCTCCCCGCGCTCGACGAGCTGAGCCGGCTCGAAGAGGGCCGGGACGGAGGGCGGCCCTGATGGCGCAGCCGGGCGTCGCGACGGCGCTGGTGGTGGAGATCGGCGGCGGTCCGCTGCCGCCGAAGTTCGTGAACACCCTGGTCGAGGGGTACGTCGACGACAGCAGGACGCTGCCCGACCTGTTCCTGCTGCGCTTCCGCGACCCGGACCGGGTGCTGCTGGGCCAGACCGGGCTGAAGATCGGCAGCGAGATCAGGCTGCTGGCCCGGGCGGGCGGCGACTCGGCACCGAAACCGCTGCTGAAGGGCGTGGTCACCGCCCTGGAGGTGGAGCTCGACGAGACCGGCACCTTCACCGTCGTACGCGGGCTCGACGAGTCGCACCGGCTGTTCCGAGGCCGCCGGGTGGCCAGCTACCAGAACATGACGCTCGCCGACATCTGCGCCCAGGTCGCCCAGCGCGCCGGACTGAAACCGGGAAAGGTCGACGTGGCCGGTCCCGTGCTCGAACACATCGCCCAGCCCAACGTCACCGACTGGGAGTTCGTCCGGGACCTGGCGGAGGAGGCGGGCGCCCAGGCGTACGTGCTCGACGGACAGCTGCACATCACCCGGCCCGCGGAGGCGAGCGGCGCACCGGACGGCTCGGCGCGCGCCGACCGCAATCCGCTGGTCCTGGAGATGGGCAGCAACCTGCTGCGCTGCCGGGCCGGGGTGTCGTCCGCCGAGCAGGTCTCCGAGGTCGAGGTGCGCGGATGGGACATCAAGACCAAGCAGCCGCTCGTCGGGCGGGCGCCCGCCGGGAAGTCGGCGGCCCTGGAGCTGGGGGTGAGCGCGGCCGAGGTGTCCGCCCCGTTCGGCGAGGCGCGCTTCGTGGTCACGGACACGGCGTACGGGGCGCAGGCCCAGGTGGACCAGGCGGCGAAGGCCCTGGCCGAGCGGATCGCCGGGTCGTTCGCGGAGCTGGAGGCGGTGATCCGGGGGAACCCGGAGGTGCGGGCCGGCAGCGCGGTGGCGCTCAACGCGGTGGGGGCGCCGTTCGAGGGGCGGTACACGGTCACCTCGTCGCGGCATGTCTTCGACCCGGTGCGCGGGTACGAGACCTGGCTCACCGTCTCCGGGCAGCAGGAGCGTTCGCTGTTCGGGCTGACCGGCGGAGGGCCGGGTTCCGGCGGGTCCGGTGCGGGCGGCGCGGGCGGGTCGCGCTGCGCGGGGCTGGTCAGCGGGACGGTCACGGACACCCAGGACCCGGAGGGCTCGGGCCGGGTCAAGGTGCGGTTCCCCTGGCTGTCGGACGAGTACGCGAGCGACTGGGCGCGCACGGCCCAGTCGGGCGGGACGAGCGGCGGCGAGGCGTTCATCCCCGAGGTCGGGGACGAGGTGCTGGTGGGGTTCGAGCACGGGCACCTGGACCGCCCGTACGTCCTCGCCGGTCTGTACAACGGGAAGGACCGGCCGTCGCAGGGCAGTGGCAGTGGCGGCGGGGGCGGAGGCGGCGGGAACGGAGAGTCGTCCCCCTCGGGAACGCCCTCCTCGGGAACGCCCTCCCCGGGAACGCCCGCCCCGGCCACTGCGGGAGGCTCGCTGGTCGACCCGACCAGCGGGGCTGTCAACCGGCGTTCGGTCGCCTCCAAGAGCGGTAACCAGTTGGAGATCCTCGACGAGGCCAACGGGCCGCAGGGCGTACGCCTGCTCACCGGCGACGGAAAGCTGAAGATCGATCTGGACCGCCGGGGCACCGTGATCGTGATCAACAGCGACGGCAGCGTGAACATCGAGGCCAAGCAGCAGGTGTCCATCAAGGCGGCTCGCGGGGTCGCGCTGGACGGCGGTCAGGGAGCGCTCGAACTCAGCGGCGACAGCGTCACGTTGAAGTCCCGCAGCGGAGTGAACGTCGACGGCGGGAACGGCGAGGTCAAGCTCTCCACCGGCGGCACGGTCGACGTCCGGGGCGCCCAGGTCGCGGTCAACGGAACACAGCGCACCGACATCAAGGGCGGCGGCTCCCTCGCCATCAACGCACCCATGGTGAGGATCAACTGACCGCGCGGACGCGCCGATCGAGAGGAACGGACTTCCATGTCAGCAGCCGCACGGGTCGGTGACCCCACCGGACACCCCGGCACGATCGGGCCCCCCGGCGTCCCGACCGTGCTGATCGGCGGGCTCCCCGCCGCCACGGTCGGCACCCCCCACCTGTGCGCGATGCCGCCGCCCGCGGTGCACGCCCCGTCCGTGATCACGCCGCCCGGCAGCACCACGGTGCTGATCGGCGGGCAGCCCGCCGCACGCGTCGGGGACCGGGCCGCGTGCGGCGCACCCATCGTGTCCGGGTGCCCGACGGTACTGATCGGAGGCTGAGCGTCCATGGGGCAGGAGTTCATCGGCGCGGGCTGGGCCTTCCCGCCGCGCACCGACGCCACCGGTTCCATCGCCCTGGTGCGCGGGGAGCACGAGCTGGAGGAGTCGATCCGGCTGATCCTGGCGACGTCACCGGGCGAGCGGCCGATGCGGCCCGAGTTCGGCTGCGCCGTCAACGACTACGTGTTCGCCCCGGCGGACGCCGGTACGGCCGGGCAGCTCGCGTACGAGGTGCGCCTCGCGCTCGACCGGTGGGAGCCCCGGATCGAGGTCACCGAGGTCGTCGTCCGCTTCGACGAGGTGGACAACGGCGTCCTGTACATCGACATCGGCTACACCGTCCGGGGCGCCAACGACCCCCGGAACCTGGTCTTCCCGTTCTATGTGATCCCGCAGCACGAGGAGGTGGACGGCGCGTGACGCTGCCCAGCCCGTATCTGGACGACCGCCGCTTCCAGGGCCTGGTCGACGAGGCGAAACGGCTCGTCCAGCAGCGCTGCCCCGAGTGGTCCGACCACAATGTGTCGGACCCGGGCGTGACCCTCATCGAGGCCTTCGCGACCATGGTCGACCAGCTCGTCTACCGGGTGAACCGGGTTCCGGAGAAGAGCTATCTGACCTTCCTCGACCTGATCGGGGTCCGGCTCCACCAGCCCACGGCCGCCCGCACCGATGTGACGTTCCGGCTCTCCGCGCCGCAGCCGGAACCGGTACGGGTGCGGGCCGGCACGGAGGTCGCGACCGTACGCACGGAGACCGAGGAGGCGGTGGTCTTCACCACCGTCGGCGAACTGTCCATAGTGCCCTGCGAGTTCGCCCACCTCGCCACCTGGCCGACGTCCGGCGACGCCGTGGACCGTACCGAGGAACTCGCGCTCGGCCGGTCCGTGCCCTGCTTCGGCGCCACGCCCGCCCCCGGCGACGCCCTCTACGTGGGGCTGTCCGCGGCCGTCCCGTCGGGGGTGGTCGCGCTGCGGCTGGACTGCGCGGTCGAGGGCGTCGGTGTGGACCCGCTGCGGCCGCCGCTGGTCTGGGAGGCGTGGGACGGCAGCGCCTGGAAGGCCTGCGAGATCGAGAAGGACGACACCGGCGGCTTCAACCGGTCCGGAGAGCTGATCCTGCACCTGCCCCAGGGCCACACGCCCGCCGTCGTCGTACGCCGCACCGGCGGCTGGCTGCGCTGCCGTCTGGTGGAGGCCGCCCCCGGGCAGCCCACCTACATGGCGCCCCCGGTGGTCCGCCGGATCACCGCGTTCACGATCGGCGCGACCGTCGGCGCCGTGCACGCCGAGACGGTGACCGACGAGGTGCTCGGCCCGGCCGAGGGCGTACCCGGCCAGATCTTCACGGTGAGCCGGCCGCCGGTCGTCCCCGGCGACTTCGTCGTGGAGGTCGCGGATCCCGAGGGAGGCCCGCAGGGCACGGAGTGGACCCGGGTCGACGACTTCGCGCACTCGGGACCCGGGGACCGGCACATCACCCTCGACCCCAACTCGGGGCGGGTCGAATTCGGACCGGCGGTGCGGGAGCGCGACGGCTCCATCCGCTACTACGGCGAGGTGCCGCCCAAGGGCGCCACCGTACGCGTGCGCTCGTACCGCACCGGCGGGGGGCTGCGCGGCAATGTGGCCACCTCCACGCTCCGGGTGCTGCGCAGCGCCATCCCGTACGTGGCCCGGGTGGAGAACCGCCGGCCCGCGCTCGGCGGGGTCGACGGCGAGACGGTGGAGAACGCCCGGGTGCGCGGGCCGATGACGCTGCGGACCCTGCGCCGGGCCGTCGTGCCGCACGACTACGAACTGCTCGCCCGGGAGGTCGCACCCGACGCGTCCCGGGTGCAGTGCATCCCGGCCGGCGGGGACTCGGACGTCGAGGCGGGCGGGGTGCGGCTGCTCGTCGTACCGGCCGGGCGCAGCGACGAGCAGGGCCGGATCCGGTTCGACGAGCTGATCCCGCCGCAGCAGACCCTCGCCCTGATCGCGGGCCATCTGGACGAACGAAGGCCCATCGGGGCCCGGTTGGTGGTCGAGCGGCCCTTCTACCAGGGGGTCACCGTGGTCGCCACGGTCCAGGCCCGCCGGGGCGTCGTGCCGGAGCAGGTGCGCGAGGAGGCGCTGACCGCGCTCTACAGCTACTTCAACCCGCTGAGCGGCGGACCGGGCCGCGACGGCTGGCCGTTCGGCCGGCCGATCCAGTCGGGCGAGGCGTTCGCCGTACTGCAACAGGTGCCGGGCGTGGACCTGGTGGAGGACGTACGCCTCTTCCCCGCGGACCCCGTGAACGGGCAGCGCGGCGAACCCACCACCAAGATCGAGCTGGACCGGCACGCGCTGGTCTTCAGCTACGAGCACCAGCTCCGGGTACGGGAGGCCTGACCGCCATGCGCACAGCCGTGACCGGCCTGCCGACCCCGCACCCGCTGATCGAACAGCTCCCGGCGGTCTACCTGGAGCAGGACTTCCTGCGCCGGTTCCTCGCGGCGCTCGACGACGTACTCGCCCCGGTCCTGCTCTCCATCGACAATCTGCCCGCCCACCTCGACCCCCGCAGCGCGCCCGAGGACTTCCTGGCCTGGCTGGCCCAGTGGGTGGCCGTCGACACCCGAGCGGACCACCCGGTCGAGCAGCGGCGCGCGACGGTGCGCGGCGCGGTCGAGCGGCACAGCAGGCGAGGCACCCGGCGCGGCCTCGCGGAGGCGGTGTTCCTGGAGACGGGGATCGAGCCGGACATCGTGGAGAGCGGCGGCACGGCGTGGTCGACGACGCCGCACACCCAGTTCCCGGGCGGCCCGAGGCCATGGGTCACGGTCCGGGTCCGGGCCGCGCAGCCGTACCAGGTCGACCGGGTGCGGCTGGAGGAGCTGATCCGTACGGAGATCCCGGCGCATGTGGGCTTCGACCTGGAGGTCTCGTGATCTGCGAGACGTGCGGCCAGAACAACGCGCCGGGGACACAGTTCTGTACGTCGTGCCAGGCGTTCCTGGAGTGGGAGGCGCCGCAGCGCGGCACCCCGACACCTCCGGCCGCCCCCGAGCCGCAGCCCGTCCCCCAGCCACAGCCGACCCCTCAGCCCCAACCGACTCCCCAGCCCCAGCCGCCTGCTCCCGCCGCCCCGCGTCGCCCCGGCGACGACCGGGACGAGCCGGTCCCGGGGCCCGAGGCGCTGCCCGACGTTCCGCCCGGCCCGGCGAACACACCCCCGGGCCCGCCCCCTGCTCCGCCGATCCGCTGCCCCAACTGCCGTACGGAGAACGCCCCGGACCGCACGCTGTGCATCCGCTGCGCACTGCTCCTGGACCCGGGCCCGCCGCCCGATGTCCGGCCTCCCTGGTGGCGCCGGATCTTCCGGCGGCGACCGCGTCAGGCGCCCACCGCGGGCACCCGGCCGAAGCGCCGGCTGTGGCGCCGCCCCGGTCTGGCGCTGCCGATCGTGCTGATCGTGCTGGCGTGCGGGGTCTGGTTCGCCCTGCCGCACCTGTCCGGCTGGCTCGGCTTCGCCAAGGACGAGACGGGGACGCCGGAGGCGGTGCCGCCCACCCGGTTCCGGGCCTCCAGCAGGGCTCCGGGGCATCCGGCGGGTGCTGCGTTCGACGGCTTCAACAACCGCTACTGGGCGCCCTCGGCCGCCGGGGCCGACACCGGGGTAGGCCAGTACCTGGAGTGCGACTTCGAGCAACCCGTACGGGTGCTGAAGCTGGTCGTCTTCTCGGGTACGTCGACCAAGATGGACGAGTTCCTCACCCAGGCCCGCCCGGCCAGGATCACCGTCCTGCTCACCTCCGCCGACGGCACCGGCGTCAGCAAGAAGCTGCGGGTCAAGGACCAGCCGGGCCAGCAGACCTTCGACCTGCGCGGATCGGAGATCGTCAGGGCCCGGCTCACGACCGACACCACCTACGGAGCGGGCCCCGGCCGCCGGCTGGCCGTCGCCGAGATCGAGTTCTTCGGCCGGAGGTCCTGAGGGGCCCCGGCGGCGAGGGGCCCGGCAGGGAGAGGCCCTGCCGGGAGCTCACTCCGTACGTTTCAGCGCCACCAGGCTGTCCGCCTGCGCGAGGCCGCTCTCCTCGACCACCCCGCGCACGCTCTGCGCCTCGCGCACCGGCGCGAACCGCACCTGCCCGTCGGCGCCGGCGCGGTAGCCGTACACCGCGGGCCGGGGCAGCGAGTTGTACGAGAAGTGCGAGGAGAAGTAGTACGCCCCGGTGTCGTACAGCGCCACCACGTCGCCGGGTTCGACGACGGGGAGTTCGCGCGCGCTCGCGGTGAGGTCCCCGGCGAAGCAGCAGGGGCCCGCGATGTCGACGACCTCGGCCGGGCCCTGCTTGGGACGGCCCGAGGCGTCGAAGACGCCGACGCGCAGCGGCCAGGAGCCGGGCATGAACACGGTACGGGTGGCGACCTGGGCCCCCGCGTGCGTGACCGCGATCCGCCGCCCCCCGGCGGACTTGGTGTACTCGACGACCGTGCCGATCGTTCCGCTCTTGGCGAGCAGGGAGCGGCCGAACTCGGTGACGAGGGTGTAGCGG
Organism: Streptomyces sp. NPDC002403; assembly: GCF_053593015.1. Taxonomy (NCBI): domain Bacteria; kingdom Bacillati; phylum Actinomycetota; class Actinomycetes; order Kitasatosporales; family Streptomycetaceae; genus Streptomyces; species Streptomyces sp. NPDC002403. The sequence goes on from NZ_JBSFBQ010000067.1 coordinate 15,007, forward strand.
CCGTCGAAGAGACCCGGCACGGCTCCGCGGAGTCCGGCCACGTAGTCGGCGTACGTGGGCCGGTCGTCCTCGTCGGCGAAGTTGACGGGCAGGCCGCCGCCGATGTCGATCCCGGTGATCTGGGGGCGGCCCAGCCGGGTGTTGATCCGCTCGGCCAGCTCGTACGCCGTGCGGATGCCCTCGGCGACGAGCGGGAGCGGACAGCCCTGGGAACCGACGTGCGCGTGCAGCCGGTCGAGCCAGGGCCGGCGCTCGAAGGCCTCGATCACCGCCTCCTCGGCCCCCGGGTCGCGCAGCGCGACGCCGAACTTCGAGGTCTCGGTCGCGGTGCTCATCGCGCCGATGGCGCCCGCCCCCACCTGCGGGTTGACCCGGAGCCCGATGGGCCCTGCGGCCTCCCGGCCGACCAGCAGCCGGTCCACCCGGGCCATCTCCTGGAAGTTGTCCAGGTTGATCGCGATGCCGTGGGCGAGCGCGAACTCCAGCTCCTGGACCGTCTTCGCGGGGCTGTCGAAGACCAGCCGGTCGTACGCGAACCCGGCCGCGAGGGCCTGCTCCAGCTCTCCGGGCGAGGCGACCTCGCACCCCATCCCCGCGTCCGCCAGCAGCCGCAGCACCGGCACCAGGCCGCACGCCTTCGCGGCGAACGTGTGCCGTACCGGGGCGGGCCCCGCGAACGCCTCGTTCAACGCCTCCACCGCCGCCAGCACACCGTCCACGTCGAGAAGGCCGATCACGGGCGCGTGCGGACCGAGGAGCCCGTCCTCGACGGCGCGCGCCAGCGCCGCCGTGCGGCGGTCACCGCGCTGCCGGGCCACCGAGCCTGAAGTCATGCCAACCACCACAACACCCCTCCGTCTGCCACGCCGTCCTGTACGGACAGCTTCGGCGCGCGGGGGACGGCGCGTCTTCGACCGACACGACGACGCTCGCCCGATTCCTTTGCCGCACCGGACAGCCGAAGGATCAAGGGGCGGCGTTCCCGAACGGTCGACGCCCGACGTTCCCGGGCGGCCTGCGGGCCGCGAGCCGCAGCCCGATCTCCGTGAGCAGCCGCACGGCGGGATCGGCCGGATCGACGCCGAACAGCTCCCGGGCCCGGCGCAGCCGGTACCGCAGGGTGTTGGGGTGCACATTGAGGCGCCGCGCGGCCGTGCCCGTGTCGCAGGAGGCGTCGAGGTAGGCGGCGACCGAATCGCCGTACGCCGAACCGTGCGCCCGGTCGTGCTCCACCATCGCGTGCACCGGCCCCGACAGCGAACCCCACAACGGCTCCACCCGGTCGAGCAGCCGGAGCACCGTCGTCTCGGGGACCACCTCGTCGTACGCCGCGACCGCCGACACCACCTCCCCGGCCGGCCGCCCCCCGGCCCGCTCCCGCAGCACCCGCACCACCAGTTCCGCCGTCTCCCGGGACGCGGGCAGCCCCGTCAACCCGGCCGCCACCGGACCCGCGCCCGCGAGGACCACGCTGCGCGGCACCGAGCGCGCCGTCGCCAGCAGGGTGCGGGCCGGTTCGGTCTCCCCGTCCCCGGCCGGGACCAGGACGTACAGCCGCCGCCCGGACCGCGCGGTCACACACCCGGGCCGGTACGCGGCCGCCTGCAGCGCGAGCACGTCCAGCACCCGCTGCCCGGCGGTGACGGCGGACCCGGCCTGCTCGTCGTGCCCGTCGTCACCGTCGTACGCCTCCGCGACCACCACCGCGTACGGCCGGTCCGCCGCGACCCCGGCCTCGTGGGCGGCCCGGACGTCTCCCTTCAGGAGCGCGTGCACGGCGCCTTCCCGGGCCCGGGCCGCGGCCCGGCCCCAGGTCTGGTGGTGGGACAGATGCGGCACCGCGGCCCGTGCCGCCGTGCGCAGCGCGGCCGTCGCGTCCTCGGCGAGCGGCCGCCCGTCGGCGGCGGCCCAGATGGAGCCGAGCACCTCCGACCCGTGGCGCACGGCGATGGCCAGCCGTTCGGCGTACCGGGCGTCGGCGGGCAGCCGCACCACGCCGTCGGTGCTCCACAGGGTCTGGAAGAAGCCGCTCTCGCGGAGCTCGACGACCCGCCAGCGGGGGACCTCCTGGCCCAGGATCGTCAGCCGGCGCATCGGATCGGGTTCGTGGTCCAGGCGTGAGTAGGCCAGCACCCGTGACTGCGGGTCCTCGATGGTGATGGCTCCGCCGACCAGGTCCGCCACCGTATTGGCCAGCCCGGACAGGTCGCCGAGCCGCAGCCCCGCCACCCCGGCCGGCCCGTCGGCCCCGGCCGGGGCGCTGTGCGCCAGAGCGGTCCGCAGGCCGCCGAGCACCTCCGTCCAGCCCTGCCCCGGCCGCCGGGTCAGCAGTGCCGTACACCCCCGGCCCGCCGCCTCCACCAGCGCCGCCCGCGGCCCCCGGCCGCCCCGCCGCATCACCACGGCGGCGGCCCCGGCCCGGTCGGCGGCGCACAGCACATCGACGGCCTCGGGCGAGGCGACCTCCACGCCGACCACGAGCAGGATCAGCCCGGTTGCCGACCAGGTGCCGTCGTCCCGCTCCTCGCCGGGGTCGTGCAGCGCCACACCTGCCACCGGCACGGCGGTACCGCGCGGGGCCGCGACGACATCGAGCATCCCGGGGGCGATCAGATCGAGGATCTGCTCCAGCGAGGGGCCGGTGTCGCGCCGGCCCGGTTCGTGCGTCGGCATCCGCCCATCATGGTCCGGGTCCGCCCGTCATGGCCGGCATCCGCCCGTCATGGCCCGGACCCACCGGCTTCAGGGACGTGGACGGAGTCCGTCGAAGGCGACGTTCAGATGACGGGGTCCGCGCAGCACGGCGTTCTGCCGGTACGGGGGCGGGTCCTCCACCAGGCGCGGGCCGTCGAGTCTGCGGGCGAGTTCGGTCAGGGCGAGTTGTGCCTCCAGCCGGGCCAGGGGCGCACCGAAGCAGTTGTGGATGCCGCTGCCGAAGCCGAGGTGCTGGATGTCCTGCCGGTCGGGGTCGAAGCGGTCGGGATCGGGGAACCGTTTCGGGTCCCGGTTGCCGGAGGCCAGGACGAGCCAGAGGGAGGCGCCCTTGGGGATGGTGGTGCCGGCGATGTCGATGTCCGCGAGGGTGGTGCGCTGCGGGAGCAGCTGCACGGGCGGCTCGAAGCGCAGCAGCTCCTCGATGAGCGGGACGGCCAACCGGGAGTCGTCGCGCAGCCGTTCGAGGACCTCGGGGTTGCGCAGCAGCGTGAGCATCCCGTTGGTGATGAGGTTGACCGTGGTCTCGTGACCGGCGATCAGGAGCAGGGCGGCGGTGCTGAGCACTTCCATCCGGGTCATCTGCCCGTCCGGGCCGTGCTGGGTGACCAGCTCGGACAGCATGTCGTCGCCGGGCGCCCCGCTGCGTTCGTCGATGAGCCCGGACAGGTACGTCCCGAGCTCGGTGCGGGCCTGCTGGGTGGCGCGGCGCCGCTCGCCGGGGTCCTGGCCGGGGTCCGGGTCGAGGCCGGCGGCGATGGTGTCGGCCCAGGTGTGGAAGAGCGCCTCGTCCTCGCGCGGAACGCCCAGCAGCCGGCAGATCACGGTGACGGGGAAGGGGTACGAGAAGTCGTCGACGATGTCGACCTCCTTCCGGTCCCCGAAGCCGTCGATGAGGTCGCCGACGATGTGGGCCAGCTCGCCGCGCATGTTGTGGACGCGCCGGGGTGTTTCCGGCGGCCCGAACGGGCGCATCGTCATCCGGCGCAGCCGGTCGTGCTCGGGAGGGTCCAGCCGCAGGAAGGCGGGCGGCAGCGGCGAGGCCTCCTCCTCCTGGAGCAGGGTGCCCGCGGCGCTGGGGGAGAGGTTGCGGGCGTCCGAGCTGACCCGGGGATCGTGCAGCAGGCTCTTGATCTCCCAGTACGTGCTGACAACGAAGAGCTCGTCCCCCTCCTGGCGCACCGGCTCCCTGCGGAGCTCGGCGTACAGCGGGTACGGGTCGGCACGGTTGGAGTAGTCGATGATCTGCCGCAGGAGCGTGTCTTGCGTCATGGTGGCGGGGTCCTTGCTGGGGGTCAGGGCCGGGCGGGGGAGAAGGTGATCCGCTGGTCGGTCGGTGAGTAGCCGCTGACCGTGACGGACGGCCCATGGGTGGGCAGGGAGGGGTCCGGGAAGTCGGCCGGGACCGGTTGCAGACCTTCGGGGCGGCGGTCCACCGAGGAGTACTCGGGCGGGAACGGGGCGGCCGATTCGATCTGCCGCTGGTAGAACTCCAGCCACTTCGTCTGGTCGAAGGAGACCGCGGCGATGACCCGGCCCTGGTACCCGTACACACCGGTGAAGCGGTGCTCGGCGAGCGAGCCCTGGGCGACGATGACCTCCTCGCCCAGCGAGGGGACGCCGACCGACTTGATGTTGACCCCGAACTGGGAGGACCAGAAGGCCGGCACCCACAGATGCGGGCGGCGCTCGGAACTGCTGCTGATCATGTTGTGCGCCGCGGTCTCGGCCTGCGCCACGGCGTTGCCCCAGTGCTCCAGGGAGAGGAACTGGTACCCGAAGATCGCGTGCGGGGACCTGGCGACGTCACCGGCCACGAAGACGTCGTCGGTCACGATGCCGCGGACGTCGAAGGCCCGGCATCCCGCGTCGCAGGCGATCCCGCGCGGGCCGGCGCCGAGCCCGGACCCGGCCAGCCACTCCGTGTTCCGGGTCGCGCCGAGCGAGACGACGGCGACATCCGTGTCGAGGGCGGTGCCGTCGGACAGATGGGCGCGCCGCAGCCGCCCCGCCGAGTCGCCCTCCAGGCCGGTGACCATGATCCCGCAGCGCAGGTCCACCCCGTGCTCGCGCTGCAGCTCCGCGGCCACCTGGCCGATCACCCCGCCGAGCGCGCCGACGAGGGGCGCCGCGCCGCGTTCGGCGACGGTCACCGGCAGCCCGCGCTCACGGCAGGCCGAAGCGATCTCCGAGCCGGTGAAGCCCGCGCCGATGACGAGCACCCGGTGCGGCGACGCGGCCAGCCGCCGCTGGAGCCGGGCCGCGTCGTCGCGGGTGCGCAGCACGAAGACCCCGTCCAGCTCGGCCTCCGTCGGATGCGGCCACGGCCGGGCGCGTACACCGGTGGCGATCAGCAGCCGGTCGTACTCCACCTCGTCCCCGTCGGCCAGCCGCACCCGCCGGGCCGCCATGTCCAGCCCGGTGGCGGCGGCTCCGAGCCGCCACTCGGCGTCGAGCCCGCGCATCCTGGGCAGTTCGGTGCGGTCGGCGGAGGCGTGGCCCAGCAGGACCTGCTTGGAGAGCGGCGGACGGTCGTACGGCTCGTGGGGCTCGTCGCCGATCAGCGTGAGCGAACCGGTGAAGCCCTCCTTCCGCAGCGTCTCCGCGGCCCGCAGGCCCGCCAGGGAGGCGCCGACGATCACGATCCGTCCCTCGCGCCTCAGCTGCTCCAGAGCACCGTCAGCGGACATGGGACAGCTCCTCTCCCGCCGCGTCCGCTGCCCCGTCCGGGTCCTCCACCAGGATGGCCCGCACCGGACACGCGGTGGCGGCACGCAGCACCTGCTCGCGCTGCGCCGCCTCGGCGTGCGGGTTGTACAGCAGGGATTCCTCGCCGTGCATGGCGAAGACATCGGGCGCCAGGAACGCGCACTGTGCGTACCCCTGACACCGGTTGAGATCGACGACAAGCCTCATCAAGGGGCCGCCCTTCCAGTAGTACCCCCGCCTCAGCGTGCGAGGACCGTTCCGGATCCGCGAGCACAGGCGGCCCGATGGAGTTATGGGGTCATCCGCTGTTCGACGGGTTCGCCGTGGCGCGTACGAGGATGTGGACGCCGACGGCCAGGGCCCACAGCGGGAACGCCAGCTCGGACCAGGCGACGCTGCCCGACGCGAGGAGCAGCGTCAGGCCGACGAGGGCGCCCAGAACCGTCAGCGGGCGCGGCAGTACGCCGAGCCGGTGCCCGATGGCGGAGGTCGAGAAGACGAAGACCGCGGCCATGCGCATCGAGTAGGTGGTCAGCAGGCCGTACGTGAAGTGCCCGCCGAACAGCCACAGCGGGCCGCCGGGTTCGGCCCCGGCCGTGTCGGCCGTGGCCAGCAGGCTCCCGGCCGCCGCCGCGGCCCCGAAGAGGGTCGCCACGAAGACCAGGCCGCTGCCCAGGAGGACCGTCGCGAGGAACTTGTCCTCGGCGTCCCCGATGCGGGCGCGTACGGCGCCCATGAACCACAGGAAGGAGATGCCCGCGAAGGGGACGAGTTCGAGCGCGGTGCGCACCGTGCGGCGGCGCGTGGGATCGGTGAGCCACTCGCCGGTGCCCCTGCCCTGCTCGGACGGGATCGCCAGCCGGATCATGACGATGGCGGCGGCGAGCAGCAGCGCGAAGACGACCCCGGCCGTTCCCGCGGCCCGCGGGGTGCGCAGAGCCCGGCCTCGTACGTCCGACGGTGCCCCCGGTCGCGGCTCCATGGGCGGTCGCTCGCCTCCTCCGGCTCCGGGGCGGCCGATGGCCCGGCGCACCCCGGGACCAGCAAGCACCCGCCCGGGCCCCGGTGCCACTCGGACCGGGCGGGAGGGTGAGCCGCGGGTCCCCGCGGGATCGGCCGGGCCGCGCAGCCCCTGGAGCACTCCGGCGGCTCGCGGTCAGCCGGCCCAGCGGCCGGAGAGGAAGGTGACGGCGAAGACGGTCATCAGCGGGGCCGCGACGACGAGGTACGCGGTCCTGACGCGGGGACTGCGCAGGCTCCAGGCGGCGAGACCGGTCCACAGCGGCCACCACAGGAGGGTCGCGCGGGGAATGGAGGTGTACCAGTACGAGGTGCCCAGCGCCCACAGGCTGAGCGCGATGTACGCGGCCTCCGCCCAGCGCCGCCGCCACAGCAGCAGGCCGCACAGGACGACGCCGACCAGCATGGTGAGGAGTTCGGCCTGGCACATCAGGGCGTAGCCGGTGGCCTGGGAGTGCCCGAAGGCGGCGTGCCAGGTGTTCTTCCACGCTTCCCAGGGGGCGTGGAAGTCGCGGTACCAGCCGCGTTCCTCGGCGTGCTTCCACGCCATCCAGTCGGAGGTGTGCGCGTGCAGGTACCAGCTGTAGAGGAACGGCGGCAGCGCGGGCAGTGCCAGCCAGGGCAGACGGCGCCACTGGGCGGGGGTGCGCGCGGTCACCAGGAAGTGCACCGCGAGCGCCGCCGCGAGGAAGAGGCCGCTGACCCGGACGGTGGTGGCCAGGCACGTCAGTACGGCTGCCAGCGGCCAGTGGAGGCGCTGGGCGGCCAGCCAGGCGGGCAGGGCCAGGGCGAGGAAGAGCGCCTCGGTGTAACCGGCGGCCAGGAAGACCGCACACGGGGAGAGCAGGAAGAACAGGACCGCGCGCTGCCCGGCGGCCCGCGGCAGGTGCAGCCGGGCGATACGGGCCAGGGCCAGCACGGCGACACCGCCCGCGACGAGGGATATCAGCGCACCGGAGGCCGCCCAGCTCGGCACGACGGTGTGCACGGCCCGCAGCAGGAACGGGAAGCCGGGGAAGAAGGCCTCCCTGTTGTCCCAGTCGGGCGTCCAGGGACCGGACCCGTCCGGGAAATAGCCCTGCTGTGCTATGTGCAGGTAGTGCCACCAGTCCCACCGCTGCCACGACGAGAGCAGGGAGCCCGCGTGACGTGTCCCCTGCTGGTCGGGGAAGAGCCAACGGGTGCAGTAGGCGGTGGTCCAGATGCCCACCCGGGTCAGCAGGTAGAGCCAGAGCACCTCGCGGTCGGCGGGCCCGATCCGCAGCGGCAGCCGGGCGAAGGGTCTCCTGCCCGGCGCCGGGGCGTCGCGGGGCGCGCCGGGAGCGGGCTCGGCCCCGAGGGGCGGATGCTCGCGCGGCGGCCGCGGCCGTTGGGGGGTGGAAAGGCTCACAGCACAATCTCCAGCGTCGGTTCAGCGCACACCGAACGGCCCGGTCGGGAACGGGCGGCAGGTCCGGTCGGTCAGGAGGCCGGGACGGTCAGGGAGGCGGGAAGGTGACGCTCCCGTTGGGTGTCGCCGGTGACGTCACCGGTGGCGTCGCCGGCGATGTCGACGGGCTGTCGGAAGAGGAACTCGTCGGCGGCAGAGTGGTCCGCGGCGACGAGGGCGTGGAACTCGGTGAGCCCGGCGAGCTCGGGGAGGGCGAGAGCCGGGGCGAGGGAACGGGCGAGGGCGTGGTGGCGGGAACGGTCGTGTCCGTGCCGTCCGGTACCAGCGAGGCCACGGCCGCGCCCGTACCCGAGAAGACCAGACAGGCACCGACGGCCAGCGCGACGATCCGGCGCCTGCGCGCCCGCTCCCCGCGCTCGGCGATGTACGAGGGCGGAGCGGAACGCGCGCGGGACTGCCCGGCGGCGGCGGCTTCCTTGAACAGGGACCTCAACGGGTCATGGGCTTCAGACACAGGGCCCCTCCTCGGTACGCGGATCCTGCAGACGATGAGAGAGCGTGGCCCGGCCCCGGGCCAGGTGCGTCTTGACGGTGCTGGCCGCCAGACCGGTCTCCGCGGCGATCTGTTCGACGGTCAGATCGCAGACGTAGTGCAGCGCCAGCGTGCGCCGCTGCTTGGACGGCAGTTCCCGCAGCGCCTCCACCAGCGCCACCGACTCCGGCCCGGGCGCCTCCACCTGCGGCGGGGCACCACTGCGCTGCCAGGCATCCGCCGCACGACGCCGCACCCGCCACCGGCTCACCGCCAGCCGCCACGCGACCGTACGGATCCACGCCTCGGGCTGCCCGTCACGATCGAGCTGCCGCCGCCGGCTCCAGCCCTTGACGAAAGCCTCCTGCACCACGTCCTGCGCCTCGTGCTGGTCGCCGAGCATCACAAACAGCTGTCCGGTCAGCCGGGCAGCCGTCTGCGCGTAGAACTCTTCGAACTCCTCGACGGTCAACAAACAACTCCTGGATCTCCTCGGTCTCACCGGGCATACGCCCGGCACCCCGCATCCGGACGACACCGGACCCGAAGAATCGGGGTGACGGTGATCACATGCCCCCTCGGACCGAAGCCGGATCCGGATCCGGGCATACAAGAGAAAGAGGTACCAAACCCCTTGACCGACGAGAAATTGGGAGGAGAATCGTCAATACACCAGAAAACCAGAGCGAGCCGCACCGTCGACGGAGACGTTCGTCGACCGAGTGACCCCCTCGTCGGCTCTGGCCAGGCCCCCGGCGGTTCCTCCGGCCCCGGAGCTTTCAGCGACGACTGGAAGTCCCGGAACCGGGACGGACTACCGGGGACTGCATGTGTGCACCCACGAACGCCCCCGCCGCCCCGCGGCTCCATCACCCCGCTGTCGGGGATGCCGGGCCGCGATCGGTCATCACCTCCACGGGCCGGCCAGGAGCCTCGGTGCTTCGCGCGGCGAGAGGTGCCACCACTCGGGAGCCCGGCCGAAAGCAGCGGACGGGTGCGGTGCCTGCCGTTGGCTAGGATCCCACCTCGGGATGAAAGCGCCCTGTGGCCAGGCGAGTTGGGGGAATCTTGGAGGCAGCACGGGTCTTCTTCGGCCTGGCAGCACCGCTGGTCGTGTCCTGGGAGCGAAAGTGGTTCACGACTCGTCCCGGGCTGACCGTTCTGTTCACTCTCGTCTACGGCAGCTATGCCATCGCTGCGTACGCCCGTGACCCCAAGGCGTGGAGCGCGCTGGCAACAGCCGTGCTGCTGACGCTGGGCTCCGCATTACTGCTCCGCTCCCCGTCCACACCGGCTCTCGGATTCTCGATCACGGGTTCGCTCACCGCGGGCCCCCCGACCGCCGTCAAACGGCTGGGAGCCGTGACGACGGTGCTCGCAGTGCTCGTCGGCGGGTGGACCGCGTGGGGAACCGTACCCGCGGTCGGTGACGAGTTGCTGCGGGATGACACGCTGGCCGTGATGTTCTCTGCCATGCTCATCGCAGTCTTCGGCGGGGGGATCCTGGTCAAGGTCGCCAGCGACCCGGTGGTGGAAGAGGTCTACGCGCTTCCCGACGGACAGAACAGGGATGCCGCCATAGCGCTGATCCGCAGCGGCGGACGGAGTATCGGCCTCATCGAGCGCGGCCTGTTGTTCGCCTTTCTCGCCGCCGGCCAGCCAGATGCCGCTGCGCTGGTGTTGGCGGCCAAGGCATTGGCGCGCGCTCCGGTCGATCACGTCAACCACGCGTCCAAGTACTTCCTCGTCGGTACGCTGGCGAGTGTCATCGCGGCATTGATCATGAGCGTGGCCGCGCGTGCGGCGGTCGGTCTGCCTGTCCTCTAGGAGAACCTTTGGAACTCAGGCGGCATCCTTTCGTCCGCGAATTGCTCTCTCTGCATCTGCCCACGGCTGACTATGTAGTGGCCGGTAGCGGCCCGTTGCTCGCGCATGGCCTCAGGCAAGACGTGAGCGACCTCGACATCGTGGCGAGAGGCGACGCCTGGAGGGCCGCATCGAGTATGGCCGAAGCGGCGACGCCTCCCTCGGGTCATGGTCTGAGGGTGGTGCTCTTCGATGGCCACATCGAGATCTTCGACCGATGGCTGCCGGGGACGCGGGATACCGATGACCTGATCAGTTCGGCAGAGTTCATAGAGGGAATTCCTTTCTGTCCGCTCCTTGAGGTTTTGGGCTGGAAAGCAAGATCCGGTCGCGTCAAAGACAAGCGGGACGTCGAAGCCATTGAGGGGTATCTGGGAATTTCATAGGTTCCTGTCGCCGGAATTCCCCACCATTTCTTTTGAGCGATGCTTTTCCCGTACGGGGCGATGGAGCGGAAAAAGGCGGCCGTTCTTGCCGCAACGGGTTCTTCCCGTGCGACGGCAGCGCGAGTCGGCCACGGACGTCTTCACGGCGCCCGCCACGCGAGGGCGTCCCGACGGCCCTCTGCACCTCTGGCGCGGTCGTGGACGGAATCATGGGCTGAGAACCGGCGAGATCGCGCGGTGGAGGTCGGGTTCGTCCCATGAGCCACAGCCGCGTCCGGCGCGGTACCGAGTGACGTGCTCGTCCACGGTCCGGCCCCATCGGCACGCACGCGCGGCGGTCATCGCCCATTGGGGCGCGGCGCGCACGCATTCGGGCGCATACCCCGCGCCGTCACCACCTCTCACTCCCCTCTGTGGTTTGAGTGATCTCCGTACGTCGTCATCCGTCATTCCGGGGCTGGTCCGCACGGCCCCTTCTCCCCGTGCCACCCCGCACGGTGACGGCGTCCCCAGACACGATCACCAGGAGTTGTAGTGACACCACCTCGACGGTGTGCCGGGCTTGCCGCCGCGGCTGCCCTGCTGGGCTCGCTGTTCCTCGGCGCTCCCGCCGCCCAGGCGGCACCGGCCGCGAAAGCTGCCGATGACACGCACCGGCCATATGTCTGCCAGGGCCTGGTACCGGACCCCATTCCGTACGCCCTGCGCCCGTACTACTTCTGCGAGGACTGGCGGCTCGGCCCGAAGAGGCTGCCGACCCGCGGGCTGGTGGCGAACACCCTCGACCGCTACCAGCGCCTCGGCCGTCTCACCGCGACCCAGTTCCTGAACCGGTGGTGGGACCCGGCTGCCGACACCGGCCAGGGCGACTGGCGCTACCCGGACGCCGACGGTTACGCGAAGAACCCCCAGGGGCAGCCGATCGCCGCCGAACTCGTGCTCCACGCGGGCCAGAAGGTCGACCGCTTCGGCAATGAGGCGGGCCGCTACCTGGCACCCGCCGGCACCAAGTACGGGAAGCGGAGCATCCCGCCGTCCAGCCTCAACACCGCGGACCCGCGCCACCCGTACAACTACTACCTGTACCGGGTGACCAGGGACGTCAGGGTGTGCGCGGGACCGATCGCCCCGGCGTTCGAGCAGCCCGGCCTGGGCGTCCAGTACGTGACGTCGAGCTCGTACTGCCCGAACATTCCGCGCACCTCCGTGCTGGACCTGGTGCGCAACGGGACCCTGGTGCGGCTCGCGACCCCGTAGCTTCCCGGCTGCGACACCTGCCGCACGCCTCGTACGGTTTGCCCCGGATCGGAGACTTGTTCTGTGGACCGTCACCAGCTGTGCGAGGCGCTGCGGGCAGCCGGAGTTCCCGATGCCCACTACGAGATCCCCGGCTGCCCGGGCGGCCATCCATCGCTTGAGGGCTTCTACCTGGCTCAGCGCGAGGGCGAGTGGATCGTGGGAGTCCACGAGCGCGGCAGACGCGAGGTACTGAAGACCTTCGCCGACGAAAGCCGGGCCTGTGCATGGCTCTACGAACGCCTCACCGACGAGAGTTCGCCGCCTGCCCGGCCCACGGCGACGGAGAGGGACGAGCTGCTGCACGACAGCGAGGGCATCGAACGGCGAGCACAGGGACAGCTCGAACAGGCACTCGCGGAGAGCAGGCGCGGGACCCGCGACGCCCCACCGACCGGTGGCCCCTGAGCGGCGCCGGCCCAAGGGGCGCCCATGTCCATGTCTCCCCCGGTGATCTCCGGCCCCTTCTCCCCGTCCTTGAGCGGATGCTTCTTGAGGATCGAGTACGCGGTCATCACCTTGGTGACGCTCGCGATCGGTACCGGCCCCTGTCCGCCCTTGCCGCCCAGGCTGCCGACGCCCTCCACCTCGATGCTCGTCCGGCCGTCCTGCGGCCACGGCGGCTCCAGCCGGTCCGCCACGGCTCCGCCTCGGAGACCGGCGCGGAGCCGTTGCCCCGGCCTCCACCGACAACCACCTCTCACAGCCCGACGTGCACGAGGAACCGCGTACGTGTCCCAGCCTGCGAGAAGACCGCATCCAGCTGATCAGGACCGTGCATTCGGCGCCGCGCGGATTTGTGTCGGCCGGGTGTCAGGCCCCGCATCGGCAGAAGCCGCCGGCGGTTCCGCGGAACTCGACCGGGACGGAAACCGGCCCGGTGAACGCCGAAGGCCCCTACCGCTCGCGGTAACGGCCTTCGACGCATTGCCCGGCTTGCCCGGGTACCCGATTCCGGTCAAGGCGCGACCACGAGGTCGTTAAAGCGGACTGACGTACTACAGGTGAATATGCGGAGATTGCGATGTGTCCGGGGCCGGGCACCGGCACTCTGCTGAGTGTCGATTTGAGTGGCGCTGCGGCGGAGGATCCCCCGGGACCGTCCGGTGGAGCAGGCCGGTCCGCCGGCTGCGGGAGCGAAACCCGTCCGGCAGCCTCGACGGGCTTCCGGCGGATGCGCAACGCGCTCAGCGGAGTCCGGACACAACGGGGCGCTGTCCGGGCCCACCGCGGCAGAGCCCTGCGACCAGGAGGCGCTGCGACCAGCGGGTGGGTGCGAGGCGGAGGGGGACTGTGTTGCGGCAGCCGGGGGAGCACGGATGACGGTTGAACGAGTGAGCGGCACTTCTGCCTCGTCGCCGGCCCATACACCTCCGCGACGCCCGACCGGTGAGGACCGGCACAGGGGGGTGCCGCGCCATGTCGCGTGCGTGATGGACGGGAACGGCCGGTGGGCGGCACAGCGGTCCTTACCCCGCACATCGGGTCACCGGGCAGCGGAAACAACGGTGATCGACGTCATCGAGGCGGCGCGGACATCGGGAGTGGAGTGGCTGAGCCTGTACGCGTTCTCCACCGAGAACTGGCGACGCCCGAGCAGCGAGATCGACTTCCTGATGCAACTGGTGCGCCGCGTAGTGCGCAAGCACGCCCCGTTGCTGCACGCGCGCGGCATCCGCTGCCGGTTCCTCGGAGTGGCGGACCCGAGGATTCCCGGGCCGCTGGCCCGGGACTTCGCCGACCTGATGACGCTGACCAACACGAACCGAGGCATGACGCTGACCGTGGCGTTCGACCACGGCGGACGCAGGGACATCGTCGAGGCGGCACGGTCCCTCATCCGCAGCGGGGTACCGGCCGATGCCGTCGACGAGCAGCATTTCGCCGCTCACCTGCCCTTTTCCGACACGCCCGATGTGGACCTCGTCATCCGGACGTCCGGCGAACAGCGGATCTCCAACTTCATGCTCTGGCAGGTGGCCTACGCCGAGTGGACCTTCCCGCCGGTGCTCTGGCCCGACTTCCGTGCGCCGGACTTCTTGGAGTGCCTGCACGCCTACCAGCAACGCAATCGCCGCTTCGGCGGTGTGACGCCGCACTCGAACGGAGAACCTCACCCGTGACGGACACAGGCAGCAGCCGCCCCAGGGGTACGCGTTCCGGAGCCACCGGTCACCACGGTGACCCCGCGCGGCCGACCCCCGAAGCACAGTCCGGATCTCCGTTCGGTCCCGACTCGCAGTTCCACCGGTTCTTCAACGATCCGCGCTGGGCGCTGGCCATGGTCAGAGCCACGGTGCTGGAGGCCGCCCACCCGCAGATCGGCGCGGCCCTGATCGACAACTCGACGTTCGTCGCCCACCCGTGGCGACGGCTGCGCAACACCCTCGTGAGCCTGCAGCGCATGTTCGGCACCGACGATGACGAGCGGCAGAGGGAGGCGGCGCGGCTCAACCGCCTGCACGCGCGGCTGAGCGGCACCGACACACAGGACCGGCCCTACGACGCGATGGACCCCCAGGTCCGCGCCTGGGTGGTCGCGACCCTCTTCGAGAGCTCCGTCACCATGTGCCGGCTGAGCGGGCAGCCGCTCGACCAGACCTCGATGGAACGGCTCTACGCCGAATACCAGGCATTCCTCGCGGCCTTGGGGGATGGGGCCGGCCATCTGCCGCCCACGTTGAAGGAGTTCTGGCAGTACTACGACCACATGGTCCAGGAGGAACTGGAGGACACGGAGGCGCTGCGCATCATTCTCTACAAGCTCTTCGACCATCTCCCGGCACCGCCCCTGCTGGACGGCCTGCCCACCGTATGGGCGGCGGGCCGCGCGCTCGCAGGCCCGGTCATCGGCACGATCACGGTGGCGTCCCTCCCCGGGCCCTTCCGTCGACGGGCGGGTCTGCCCGAAATCCCCGGCGCCCAAACGCTGATGCAAAGCGTCTACGTGGCCGTCGGCCTGGCGCGCTTCCTGCCCGACAACTGGCTCCGGACCGAGGGCCTCACCAGCCTGCTCTACCTGTCCTCGGACAGCGACGTCCCTCAAGCCGCGACGCTCACCGCGCTGCGCGGCCGGATGAAGCAAGCCGGCGCCCTGTTCCGGCTGGTCACGCCGTTTGCCGTGCAGCACGGTCCCGCAGGGGGAACCGGATCGCAGCGGAGCGCTGACGAATTCTTCACCGCGGTGCTGGACCAGACCGGCGACGGCTACCTGGACTGGCCCGATCTCGCCGCCATGGCCCGGGAGCTGTCCTCCCGCCTCGATCTGGACGAACCGGAGGAGACCAGGCTCTACCACGCGTATGCCGAGTGGTGGAGGGAACTCCAGGCGGCCCTCGACATCGACGGCGACGGCCGTATCAGCAAGGAGGAGTACGCCGCCGCTGTCCCCTCCCTCGCCGGGCCCGCGCTGATCAGGGTCGCCGAAGTGCTTTTCGACGTCACCGACGCAGACGGCAACCAGTTCATCGACGCGGACGAGTACCGGGCCCTGTTCCGGACCGGGTTCCGGCGCACGGTGGCCGACGCCGACGCAAGGTACTCACGCAGCGCGTTCGTGAAGGACTTTCTCTCCTTCATGTCGGGCCGCCGGCGCTCGACCGCCTATGACCCACTGCTCGCCGACGTGTAGGACCCCCGGACACGAAGGGGCCGCCGGGGGGGGACAGGATTACGTGAGGAGCTTCACCACCCCGATCCGGTTCGGCAGTCCCCGCGTGGCCCCCTCACGCCGATGGCACCGGTCCCCGTGGCGGGGGCCGGTGCCATCGTTCAGGTGGTGCGCTCAGGCACCGTCAGTGCGGGACGTGGCTCCGGGCGTCAGCCCTGGCGCGCGTCCGTGACCTTCCCCGTGAGGAGGGGGCCCTCCAACCACTCGTTCTCCTTGAGGATGTTCACCTGCATCCGAAGGGACTCCTCCGA
This sequence comes from Streptomyces sp. NPDC002403, assembly GCF_053593015.1. NCBI lineage: Bacteria > Bacillati > Actinomycetota > Actinomycetes > Kitasatosporales > Streptomycetaceae > Streptomyces > Streptomyces sp. NPDC002403. The sequence goes on from NZ_JBSFBQ010000067.1 coordinate 30,839, forward strand.
CTCGGTCAGCGCGTCGGTGACCGTGGGCACGGACACTTCGGTGCTCGTCGCGCCCTTGGGGACGGACACCCAGAGGGAGGGACTGTTCGTGGACAGGGGCCGCTCCGGGTCGGCGTCCTCGCCGAGGCCGGAGAGCCACTCCTCGTCGACGTCCTTCGTGGACAGCTCCGTGCCCTCGCGCACCGGCAGGAGGTCGAACCGCGTCTCGATGCTGATGTCGGCGGGCTGGGAGAGCTCCACCTTCCAGGTGAGCTTCTGGCCCTCGGTGACCGAGTCGGCGACCGGGGTCACGGTGACCGTGGGCATGGGGTCGTCGTTCTCGACGAGCACGCCTCCGAAGGCGCCGCCGACCGCAGTGCCGCGCACGGCCTTGGCCGCGACCTCGTGGCTGAGGTCGTAGTTGTAGCGGGAGTTGCCCGTGACCGTGATCGGCACGTCCACGGAGCCACCGGCCTTCACCGTCACGGTGCGGATGGTGGACCTGCGGGTCTCCGGGTCGCGGACGGCGAGCTTGATCACGCCGGTGCCCTTGCCGGTGACCTGGATGGGCACGCGGTAGGTGCGGGTGCCGGAGTCGCCCTCCTTGACCGTCAGCCTGCCGATGTCGACACGCGAAAGCGCGACGGGGCGTACCGCCGGGGTGCCGGGGCGCCAGCCCCAGGCGTCCATCAACCAGAGCTCGCCGGAGCCGCTGCGCGGGGTGAGCTCCAGCGACTGCGTCCGCTTCAGGTCGACACCGGCGCTGACGGCGGCCTTCAGCGGGACGCGGACCTCACGCGCCCAGTACGCGGCCGTCGAGTCGGAGCCGGGAAGGCCGTCGACGTTGACCTGACCGAGCCCCACCCGCTTGCCGGAGGTGTCGGTGAGGGCGACGTCGAGCCGGGTGCCCCGGGTGTTCGGCGGCACCATCACCCGCAGGGCGAGCGCGTCGGAGCCCGCCAGCGAGAAGGCGCGCTCCGGCGTCAGCCGGACCGGGGTGCCCGGCTCGGTCCAGCGGGCCGTGACCGCGTTGCGGCCCGGCTCACTGGTGGTCTCCGCCCAGGACGCGAAGTGCGGCGACCTACCGGGGGTGGAGTCAGGCATGCAGGCCCGGGCGGCGCTCGTCGTGACCTGCCGGCACACGCGCCCGTTCGTCACCGAGAGCGGGTCGTCGGGCCGGATCGCCGGGGTGCGGTTGCCGCCGACGGCGTGAGTCAGCACCCGGGCGGGATCGGCCGAGGGCGCGCGCCGGTCGGAGCCGTCGAGGAGCGGGCGGACCCGGTCGTCGCCCGCGAGGAAGAGCCGCGCGGCGGCGGCGATGTAGGTGGCGCCCGCCGTCTGCTGCTGCTTGGCGCTCAGCCGGGTCCCGGCCCGTGCCGAGCAGACCGGGTCCGGGTTGTTCTTGTCGTCCCAGAAGTCGTCGGCGGCCGGGGCCTCGGCCTGGCCGGGCGTCCACTCCGTGTTGAAGAAGTTGTGGTTGGCGCCGACCATGTACACCGCGCTGTGCAGCGCCGTGCCCTGGCCGATGCCCCGGGTGCCGTCGAGGTACATCTGGCCCTGAAGGTCGCTCACATCGCCGTCACAGCCCGGCAGGATGGTCATGGAGGGCACGTCGGGCGTGGGGTTCTGGCCGAAGTTGGTGGGGCCGATCAGGACGGTGCCGCGGATCCGCCAGCCCACCGGCCCCCGGTAGCCGTCCTCGGCGGGCGGCGGCGGGGAGACGCTGTCGAGAGCCGCCCGGTTGACGCCCTCGCCGCCCCGGGAGTGGCCGACCAGAAGCACCTTCGAGAGGTCAGCGGGCTCCGTCGCGCGCACGGCCTCGGGGGCCTTCGCGGGGCTCGCACCCCACTCCGCCCAGCGGGCGAGGTGCTGGCGCACCAGGGACGAACGGGCCTGCGCCCCGAAGTCGGCCGCGCGGCCGTCCTGCGCGTTGACACCGTTCGCGGAGATGGAGACCGTCACATAGCCCTGGGATGCCAGGAGCTTCTGGTCGTGCAGAAAGCCGCGGTAGCTCGGGATCTCCTTGTTGCCCGGCTTGCACGGCCACTCCATGCCCGCGCTGTTCTTGCCGGGCTCGTAGCAGGTGGCGCCGCGGCCGTGGACGAAGAGCGCCAGCGGTCGCTTCCCCGGCGCGTCCGTCGGGCCGACGACCGTGGCGCGCATCTCCACGGGCTCGGCGTAGCCCGGCAGCCTCACCGACTTCAGGGAGTACTCACCACTGATGGTGTGGTACTTACCGGCGACACCGGGGTCGACCGGGTTGGCGGGGAACGGCTCCTGGGGTGCCTCCGCAGCCGACGAGCGCCGCTGACGGGGTGCCTGGTCGGCCTTTGCGGCGTCCAGCCGCCGCGAACCGGCGACCACCTGGAGTTCGCTCACCGGTCCGACCCTCGCCCCGTCGAGGCGGAGCCGGAAGGTGCGTTGGTCGGGGGAGGGCTCCGGGACGCCGAGGGTCCGCTCCCCCGAGCGGAACTCGACCAGGGCGCCGCCCATGCCCACCGGCTCGGGCGAGCTCCAGATCAGCTCCCCGCCCTCGACACGCCACCCCTCCGGCAGCCGCTCCCCGGAGGCGCCCGGCGGCGCGCCGGGTATGGACTCGGCGGCCGGTTGCGCATGCGCCGGCCCAGGCACACCCGCCGCCAGCGCCACGGCCGCCAAGGCAGCCGTCAGCGCGCGTGAGACCTGTCTCACGATGGTGTCTCCTCGTTGTTGGTTGTGCTTCAGCGCCCCAGGAATCCCAGGAGCACCCCCCGCACCGGGGAGAGGGTGACGTGTCATCACCGGTTGTCCCACCTCGGGGAACCTGACAGGAATCTGACAGGAGCCGAACAGGAGTCGAACAGGAGCGCCAAAGAGGAGCCGGACGGGAGTCATGGGGCCGGTCGCTGATCGAAGGATCCTGACCCGGAGCGGCGGTCCGATGTCCGTGCGGCGATCGGGGCCCGGCACCCTGTGTCCGCCGACGCTCGGCGCGACCGGGCCGGTGGGATGAGCGGGATCTCCGTGATGGAGCGTTCGGCACGCCGGATCAACGACCCCTGCCCGAGAGGGGGCGAGCTGCTCGCGGCGGTGCCTTCGAGCCCGATACGGACTCGCGCTTCGTTCTCGCCTTCCTGTCCCTTCCGGGAGTACAGGCATGGATCGAAGACCGAGCAGAGATGGCCATCGTCGCCTCGATCAGGACAAAGGCGATGCGGCAGCTTCCCGTACTGCTGCCATCCGTCGAGCAGCAGCGCCGCATCGGTGATCTCCTGTGCGCACTCGAAAGCCGGACCGAGGCCCACCACCAGGTAGTGGCGGGCGGCGGAACGCGCGAACGGCGAACTCGCGACCCTGCTGATGGGGAGTGCTCTCTCATCCGATGAACGGACGCCCGCACCTGACGCGAGGGCGGCGGAGCCACGTGAAAAGGGGCTCAGGGACAGGACAACCCGAGGCTGTCTTCATAGCCGGCACGGCGTTCGCCGGCTGCATGGTCCTGTGTCTCGGGGTGCTGACAGCGGCCTGACGCCAGTCCGGGCCGGAGACGGTTCGAACCCATCACCCACGACCACGAACGTCGAAGGGCCCCACCGCAAGCGGTGGGGCCCTTCGACGTATTGCCCGGTGAGAGCAATGGCGGAGGATACGAGATTCGAACTCGTGAGGGGTTGCCCCCAACACGCTTTCCAACT
>NZ_JBSFBQ010000068.1:0-33827 GCF_053593015.1 Streptomyces sp. NPDC002403
TCGCCGGCCTCGTCTCCGACCGCAACACCACCAGCTGACACAAACTCCCAGCTCAGGCCCCCACGTCTCCAATGCAATCACGCACCAGCTCGTAAGGGTCGCCGCTTTTCGACGTGCTCACGCTGCAGCCAAGTGCGCAGGAAGTCGGGCGGTTCAGTCTCCGGGCTCAGAGTACGGAGTGGGAGGCCGTCGAGGGCGAGGAGGGCGCGGACCGTGGTGGCCGCGCACTTGGCCATGCCAGCGATCTCCACAGTGGTCTTCCTTTCGGTGACGTACAGCTCACGCAGCCGGCGGGGCGCGAGTACCGCGGCTCGGGTGGCAGGGTCTGGTGCGCGGATCTTGCCCAGGAGCCGGTCCGGCGGGCCGGTGACGGTGTCGTCGATCTCGAAGTAGAGGCGGAGATGCTCTGCGGTCACCCCGGTCACCCCGGTCACCCCGGTCACCCCGGCGGCCTCGGTGACCCGGGCGATCGTGTCGCTGCTGTCGAGGACAGCGCGGAGCCTGGCGGCGTCGACCTGCTCGGGTGCGATGCCTGGCCAGTCGACATCGCGGACCCAGTAGGCGGGAGGCTCCCAGGTCACCGGCTCGTCGATGCCATGGGCCGCCAGGTTCTGTTCTGCCTGCTCACGCAGGAAGGCGCGGAGCGGCAGCGGGGCACGGAATCTGAAGTCGGTGCAGCTCCAGGCGAAGCGAGTAGCCGCCCTTTCTGGCGCGGGCGGGCTGTGCCCGGTCAGCAACAGCAGCAGGTACCAGCGCATGACCTGCTGGCGGTGCTCGCCGCCGGCCAGCCAGCCGTGTTCCGACATCGAGGGCCCGTCCGCCCTCGGGTGCCGGGACATGCTCGGCCAGTAGTTCCTGCTCGTCGTCGCTCAGAGGACGAAAGCCCTTTCCCGTGTCGTAATGCTCCTGCCAGGCGCCCTTCCGGACATGCCTCAACGCCCCACGCTCCCCTTCGCTTTGCGGTCTCTGACGTTTGACTGGCCCGGGGCGGACCCCGGCGCCCCGCCCGGTCGCGAGGTCTCAGGTCCAGCTCTTCGGCCCGTACAGCGCGGCCGGGCGCCCCTTCAACAGGGCCCAGTACCTATCCCCAAGGCTGAAATGCCACCATTCCGTCCTGTAATTCACTAATCCGGCTGCTGACATGGCGGAGGAGAGTTGCCCTGTTCGACCTGGCTGTCGCGGAGATGTTCGGAGCGTCCGTGTAGCAGGCGCCCTGACTGTTCTCGGGGTTGGCGTTCATCGCCGTCCCCATGTCCAGCTCCCGGCCCGAAGCATCGACGAGGGTCAGATCAACGGCGGCGCCGGCACTGTGCGGGGCGATCTCCGGGGGCGACACGAAGCGGCTGGCCGCGGTCCGTACGTCCTGCGGCGTCCAATCAGGATGCAGAGCGCGAAGGCTCTGCGCGTACCGTTCGAAGTACCTCTGCTGAAGGGCCGGGGGCCGGTAGCCCTCAACAACCAACAGACGAAGGCTCTCGGGCAGTTGGCGCTGCGCTTCCAGCAACTGGTCACGGACATGCTGACACAGGTGCGCGAAGGCCCCGTCGGGGTTGCTCCTGCGCCTATCGACCAGCAGGGCTGCCGGGCCCGAGCGGACATCGACCAACGGCTCGCCACACTCGCGCACCAGAATCGCAGCCACCCGCGGGTCGGCCATCAGGATGATGCTCAACTGTTCCCCCACTCCCAGGAATCGATGTACACAGCCACGCCGGTCCGGCGCGCCTCCTCCACGGCGATCAGACGGGCGAAGTCGCCAGGCCGCATCAGCTCTTTCCACCCGGACAGCGGCAGAACACGGACCTCGTCGTGTTCCTCCGGGTCGAGGGTGATGCCACGGATCTGCGCGGCAGTGAGCCGGCCGCCGTCGAACACAGTGCCGATCGAGCTGTAGGGCCATCCACCGCCGGGCAGGCTGTACACCGTGGCCAGGAGCAGGGGCGGCCCAGCAGGCGTGATCCCCGTTTCCTCCCTGCACTCCCGCACGGCCGTCTGCCAGGGGGTTTCGCCGGGGTCCGTCGTCCCGCCCACCAGCTGCCACGGGTACGAGGGAGAGTAGACGGAATGAACCTGAAGCGGCTGGCCGTCCTCGTCAGTGAAGTAGAAACATGCCCACAGGGTTGCCTTGGGAATGGTCTCGGCATACTGCTCCAGCGTCGTCGAGTACCTGGCGGCATCGCCGGCCAGCCGCATACTCGGGACAGTCCGCTCGGTGGTGTCTGTCATCCGCATGGGCTCTCTCCAGTCGGCGAGTTGCAGGATCGGTGCTTGTTACGGCGGCCCAGTGCGCCGATCTGGTGGAAAGGACCGCGCTCCAGCCCGGGGGAGAGGACAGGGGCCGCCGCCCTCAGCTTCTCGTCGGAGGCCACCGGCCGCGGCGGGCCTTCGCCCAGCGGCAGGGCCCGCGTCCGGTAGGCCGGGTTGAGAACGAGGTTCCTCACTGGCTGTTGACCGCGCTGGTGCCGAGTGGATCGAACCGGGGGCGGGAGCAGGCAGCCAGCTACGCGGCGCACGGCGAGTGGTCGGGTCACAAGGCCGGCTCGGCTGTGGGGATGAGGCGTAGGTGGGCGAGGGCCTTGTCGTCATGGCGTTTGTAGCGGGGCCAGCGTCGGCCGTCGGGATCCTCAGCTTCGGCCTCGTGGATGGAACGGACAACACTGCCCGGCCCCTGTGTGCGGCAGGCCTGGGCCATCTCTTCCCAGTTGGGGTACAGCCCGTAGTCCTCGACGCCGGAGCTGGCGCCGTCCGTCATCACGAGGATGTCGGCGATGTCTGCGGCGGGCCAGGAGCGTACGACGGCATACCGGGCGGCTTCAGGGATGGCTTCGGCGACCCAGTACCCGCCGGGGACGTCCCGGTTGACATGGAGCAGTTGGTGGGCACGCAACTGCTGAAGCAGGGCGCGGTGTTCCGGGTTCTGGAATCCCCGGCCGGAGCGTAACGCTGCGCGGTACGCCGCGCGCTCTGGGCGGTCGGCGACCAGCCGGTCGAGCCGGTCGTCGCGGACTTGGTGGACCTGCCCGCTGGTCGTGAAGGCCACGACGGGGCTGTCGGCCAGCACAAGGGTGTCGATGCGATCGCCGCGGTGGCGGACGACGGAGACGGTCGCGGCTGGTGAGGCTCCCGAGACGAGGCCGTGGTCGTGGACCATGGCGGCGAGGGCGGTTTCGAGCAGGTGCCGCAGATCGGCGTCGGGCTCGTCGGTGAGGCCGGCAGTCAGATGCTCGCCGAGAGTCTGGGCGTACCAGCCGCCGCGGGGCTCGTCGTCGGAGACGGTGGAGACACCATCGAGGACGACGACCGCTCCGGGTGCTTGGTGGATGCGGTCTTCGCTGGGGCGGTTTCCGCCGGGAAGCTCCCCGGTTGAGACGGAGAAGCCGGTGTGGATCACGTGCACAAGGGTCCTTCCGGGCTGGTTCTGTGTAGGGGGTCAGTGCTGATGGGGGTGTGGCGGCTCGTCATACGTGCAGTACAACGTCGGCGGTGTGGGGTGAGTGGCACGCCGAACATGTCCCGGCACTCGTCTAAGCCCTTTATCACGAGGGCAACACTTCGAGAGCGGTGTCGTGCATGATGCACTCGACCGTGTCATTGAGGGCACTGTCGGCTCCTACTACCGTCTCGACGCCACCGGGTAGGAGATCGCGCTCGCGATACCAGGCACGCAGTTCCCGCTCAGTGACCCGGGCCAGATCCTCGCGATCGGCCTTTGAGGCATGGCGGGTCAGCGTCTCCTCGATCGGAATGTCGAGGTAGTAGCAGCGGGAGACCCCGCGGTGGTCGCCGAGCAGTCCCGCGAGCATGTCACCGTACCGGTCGGCGTACAGGATCCCTTCGATCACCACGTGGTAGCCCGCGTCCAGCGCGTAGCGGGCGACCGAGTCGATCAGCCCGATGTTGGCGCCATCAGGCACATCACGCTCCCTCAGCACGACCCTTCGCAGGTTGTCCTGCCCGACCACGGCCAGGCCGCGGCCGAACCGGTCGCGGATACCCGCCGCAACCGAGGACTTGCCTGACGCCGAGGTCCCTCGAACGACGACAAGTCGGGTCACCACACTCCCCACGATCAGCCGTGGGCCCGGGGTGAACCGACGCTCCCCAGCGTCCGGACCGACCGGCCGCGAGACGACGGCCTGAACAGGGCGGTACCGGTCCGCTTCAGGGAGGTAGGGGATCGGGTCACCAGGGTCCTGGAAGTGCACGGCCATCAGCCGGCCACTGCGGTATGCGTCGAGCCCGGCCCGGCAATAGGCAACCATGGGCGCCGGCAAGGCATCGACAGGGAACCAGGCCATCGCGTCGCACACCGCCGGCTCGAGAACACGGGGGGTGCCCTTCCACACGCGGACCTCGAAGAACATGCCGACCCGCGCCCCGCCACTCGGGGCACGGTGGTGCACCGTGACAGCGAAGCGGACATCGGCCGGGTCAATGATCAGGCCGGTCTCCTCCCGGGCCTCGCGAACGAGCGCCGTCACAACGTCCTCGTGAGCACCGTCCAAATGCCCGGACGGGAAGTGCCAGAGTCCCGCCGCGTAGACGTTTCCGGCGCGGCGGGACAGCAGGACCTCCGGGCCCGCCGCGCCGTCGCGGCGCAGGATCAGATGGACGTCGACCGGCTCCTGGTGCCGCTGCTGCTGTACGGTCATGCTGCCGTCCCGGGCCTGCGTGCCAGAAGGACGGTGAACACCGCTTCTTCCTGCAACGTCCCGTCCTTTGCGTAGGTTTCGAGCAGTTGGCGGGCTTCGGCCTCGAATGCCTCGTGCCGGTTCTGGAAAAGGTCCGGGTGGGCAAAGGAGGTGCTGCGGAGATAGCCGACGACTGCGGCGGGCGTCCAGTTACGGGCCACGGGGTAGCGGTGCTCGCTCACGTCGGTGAACGCCGATGCGGCGAGGTCTTCCTGGTACGTGCGGCGGGGCTCGGTATAGGTGGCGCTGGTACCCGCCCGGCGCTCGGAGCCCAGATAGGTCTGGATCAGCTCCCGCAGGGCGCGGGTCCACTCGCTGTCGTGGGTCCACAGGCTCCCGTCGCCCATGATCGCCACCGCTGCGTCCGGGGCGGCAACCCGGTCCGCCATGGCCAGCACCGCCGGGCCGGGCATCCAGTGGTAGGACCGGCAGCAGGTGACCAAGTCCGGTTGCCGCACCGCTTCACCGGGCCGCGGTGCGGGTGGTCTGTACTCGTCGGCTGTAGTGTGGACGAGGGTGAGGGTGCAGCGGCCGAGTACGGGAGCGAGTGCGGCCCGGGCCCGGTCAAGCATCTGCCGGCTGACGTCGACTGCCTCGATGTGTGCCAGATCGGGGACGGCGTGCCGCAGCGCGAGTGGCACCTGCCCGGTGCCGGTGCCCAGATCCAGCAGCACCGGATCAGGGCGGCCGTGAAGGGCATCGGCCAGCAGCCGTACCGCGGCCTCCGGTACGCCGGGCCGGTAGCGGGCGTAGTCGTCTGCCGCTGCCGCGAACAGACTTTCCTGGTCCGGCGACGGGGCCGGAACGCTCGAATGTGTCACGAGGCGCCTCTCTCATCGGATGGACGGCGGGACAGGCAGGTGCCAGGTCAGGCGGCCGCATGCGGAGGCGGCCCGCTGCCCGCCGCCGGGCTCGAAGACCAGGCGATACCGGTCGGGGGAGCCCGCTGCCCGCCACCGGGCGGAGAGGTCCTGGATCTCTTTCCAGATGTCACGCGGCCCGTGGGTGACGATATTCCAGCGCCGCCGGCTCAGCGGCTCCGCGCGCAGCCACGAACCGCAGCCGGGGGCGCCGATCACCAGGTTCTCGGCGCCGAAGTCCCGCACCAGGCCGCCGAGAAGATGATCGGCCGCCAGCCACAGGCCCCGGTCGGTGTCCGCGGGCGGAGGCAGCATGCTCCGCTGCGTCCACGTGCCCGCCTCGGCCGTGATGCGCTGCCGGAACTCCTCGGTGAGCCAGATCCGTCCCAGGCCGTGACCTGCCTGGTGGGCGAACTCCACGGCCCGCAGCTCGGCCCGGACATGACCACCAAAGGTGCGCTCGACGACGCCAAGGGCCGGCCACGACGGCGAGACGGAGGTGACATGCACCAGCATCCTTCCCCCGGGCGCCAGTTGCTCGACGAGGGCGGGCGGCACACCCGCCACCGCGTACGACACGAAGATCCGGTCGAACGGCGCACGGGCCGGACAGCCTTCATCCCCCGCCCCGCACACTGCCTCCGGCCGGAAACCGAGATCGGCCAGCCGTGCCGCAGCCGCCCGCGTGAGGTGCCGGTCCCGGTCGAGAGTGACCACCCCCTGGTCGCCGCAGACCTGACAGGCCACCGCGGCCGTCACCCCCGCACCCGTGCCGACATCCAGCACCCGCTGACGGGGCCGGAGATCCAACTCGTCCAGCAGAGAGGCAGTCACACCCATCACCGTGGACATCGACGTGATCGACGCCCCCGACCGAGGTCCGTGCGCCCGGCCGAGAAGCGGCTCCCCGTCACGCTGGACGAGCACACTGGCCCCGCCGTACAGCACCTTTACGAGTTCCTCACGGTCCTGCGGCGCCGCCCAGTCCAGCAAGTCCCAGCGCCGCGGCTTCTCCCGGTCCGCGGAACGCCGCACATAGGCCTGCGGCATCAGCACCTCGCGGGGCAGAACCAGCAGCGCCTCGCGCACGGGTCCGGGCCGCAGATCGCCCGACGCCTCAAGACTGGCCACCATCTCCTGCCGCGCGGCGGCACAATCCGCCGTCCAGGATGCATGCCGTGCCGACGGCGGTGGGGCAGGGCACGGTCCGGGCCAGGACCCGGGCTTCGGCTGCGGAGCTGTCATCGGTGCTCACCAGCCCGTCGCGGTGTAGAGGCGACCATGGCCGATGCCGTCGATGGCGGCTCGGGTGTAGGGCACGACCTCGGTGGGGAGATCTTCCGGGTTCCACCACCGCCACTCCACGCACCGGTCGGGCTCCAGGACCTGCGGGGTGCCGGACCAGGCGCGGGCCCGGAACACGAGCCCGATCCGCGGTCGCGCCGACGGTGAGTCGACCATGTGGACCAGGTGCACGAGCTCGACGTCCCCGGGCTTGATGATCAGCCCGGCTTCCTCTGCGGCTTCCCGTGCCAGACAGTTGACCGCTTCTTCCCGCTCACAGTGCCCGGCCAAGAAGTGCCATTGGTTCGGTGCGTACTTCGAGTCGGGGTGGCGCCGACCGAGGAGGATCCGGCCCTGCTCGTCCTGGAGGTGGAGGCGGACACCCACGATGTGGAGTTCGGTTCCCTCCGGTGCCTCGTTGCGCAGCAGACACGCACTGGCCGGCGGGTCACCCACTGGGTGGTGTTCGGCCGCGTGGCGGCGGATCAGGTCGCCGAGGCCGGGGCTCAGGCGCAGCCGGTCCAGCATGTCGGGGGTGAACCACCGCAGCAGCACGCCTTCCTGCAGGCCCACGGCGTCAGGATCACCGCGCCAGACGGCCGTGTAGACCTGGATGGGGACGGCGAGTCCGTCCACGCTCGTTGCCTCCTCCACGGCATACGACTCCAGGTCCGCGACCTTCAGACCGGGGGCTTCCTCGCCGAGCTCCCGCCACACCGTTTCGTCCAGGCAGCGATCGCCCAGTTCGCGGCCGCCGCCCAGGAGGGCGAATACCCCTGGCTGCCAGATGCCGTCCAGCAGATCCCTTAGATGCAGCAGATAGCGACCGTGCCCGTCATGGATCAGAACGGAGGCGTTGACCGGTTCCGGCTGCCCGGTGAGCCCTGCGGTCGCGGCGTCCAGAAGTTTGGTGCGCAGTGTCGGGGAGCTGACGTCGGTGAACGCAAGCCATTGGGCGCCGGAGACTTCCTCATCCTGGAGCTCGAGCGGCGGCTGTTCGGCCGTGAGGTAGAAGGCGAACCGGAAGTCGAAGTGCTGGTGGGCGGGTTCGCCTCTGCCCGGGTTGGCGGGGATGTCGTGGACATCGATATCGGCCGGTGCATCGAGGAACTGCGGCGTCAGGCACAAGTCTTTGGGGCGGATCCCGGTTTCCTCACGTACTTCTCGCAGTGCCGCTGCCAGAAGGGTCCGGTCGTCCTCGACGTGGCCGCCGGGGACGAGGAGCAGCCCCGTGCCCCTGTGGCCGGTGTGCAGCACGCGCCGATGCCGGTCGATGACGGCGGCGCTGCATGTGATGTGGCCGGGCCGTGTTCCGCGGCTTGTCGGTTCGCTCTCCGCGTCGAGCATGGCGAGGAGCGGCTCGAGTTGCTCCCGCTCTGCGGGATGGCGCTCCAGGTACTTCTGGAGAAGGTCGCGGATACTGGATCGTGCAGGCGGCATGGCGGCACCTTTCATGTAGCGGCGGGGGCAGCAGCAACGGGGCACATTCCCGGCGGCGGCGATCAGCGTCAGGTGCATGGTCGGGGTGTGCAATTCCACTGCGGCAATGACCGAGATGTCGGAGGTGGCGGTCCCGAAGCCGGCCACGGTGAGGTCCTGCCCGCCCCCGAACCTCCGGAAATCGGCATGCCGCCACGGACCGACCCGATGCTGGGACGTTCATCGTGGGCCGTCCTTCGCTGGATCCTGTGCCGAAGAGTGCCGGTCCTGTGAAGGGACTGCCGGGGCGTTCGCTTCGTACTGGGCGGCCTGAGCGGTGAACATGCCACGGTAGATGCCGTCAGGCCGGGCCATGAGTTCCTCATGTGTACCTTCCTCGGCCACCCGGCCCGCATCGAGGACGTAGATGCGGTCAGCATTGGCCGTGGCCGCGAGACGGTGCGTCACCAGAACGACCGCGTGGCCTTCGTCGGCGAGCGACCACAAGCCCTCGAACGCGGCGATCTCCGCGTGCGGATCCAGCGCCGAGGTCGGCTCGTCGACCAGGAGGAAGGGTGCATCCCTGTATAGACTCCGTGCGGTGCCGAGCTTCTGCCACTGCCCGCCAGAAAGCTGGACACCGCGTTCGTAGCCCTTGTGGACAATCGAGTTCAAGCCGTGCGGCAGACCTTCGACCAGCTTGAGGACCCCGGCGGACTGAGCTGCTTCCTTGACCCTGTCCATGTCGCGGACGCGGTCGCCGGCTCCGATCGCCACATTCGCGGCCGCGGTCATCTCCCAGCGAGGGAAGTCCTGCGCGAGGAGCCCCACCATGGCAAAGATCTCGGCCCGGCCAGCATCCCGGAGCTCGACCTGCTCACTGCCGTCAGCGTCCTGCCACCACACACTTCCCTCAGTGGGCAGCACCAGCCCCGACAGTACCTTCGTCAGCGTGGTCTTGCCGGAACCGTTCGCACCCACCAGCGCGGTCACCTCTCCACGGCCAACCCTCAGGCTGACGTTCTGCAGCGCGGGGGAGTCGGCCCCGGGGTAGGTGTAGGACACGTTGTCCACACGGATCCGGTGAACGCGCGCCGGCAGCGGGGCGCCGACGCCAGGGATGGCGTTCTTGGCGGCCAGGGCGATGGCGTCCTCGGTGTCGGTGACAAACAGCAGTTCCTCGTAGAGGCGGTTCACCTGCTGGACCAGTGACGTCAGCCGGGCGGTCGAGGCACGGATCGCGAGGACCGCAGTCCCGCCAACGGCGAGCGGCAGCGAACCGTCGGCCAGCAGCCACCACAAAACCCCGTAACAGGCCAGCGACGCGACACCAGCAAACCCGCCGGCGACCAGATCCGTGGAAGCCTGCGCACGGGCCAGGCGCCGCTGCTCCGCTTCGGTCTGGTGGGACATCTCCTCATAGCTGGAGAGCAGTTTCTCCCCGGCGGCGTGGACACGGATCTCGCCTTGCGCGTGCGGGCGGGTCAGAAAGCCCAGAAGGGAGGAGATGGCCCGCCGGTGGTCGATCCAGGCAAGCTTTGAGGCGTACTCGCGGCGTGCGGAACTGACAGCTCCCCACCCCTTGGGCAGGGCGATCACCAACAGCATCGGCAGCAGCAACCAGTGCAGCGACGCCAGCACGACCGCGGCCGCCACCATCGCGATGAGGACGTTGCCGACACCGACCGAGAGCATCAGCATCCGGCGGGCCGAGTCCGTGCCGAACCGGCCCGCCTCCAGAACCCGTTGGATCTCGGGGCGCTCGGTCGCCTCCAACTCGACACGGGTGACGGCCGTGTAATAGCGCGTCGAGACGGCCCGCTCCACCTGCGGCTCCAGCCGACCGGACATCGCCGTCGACCACGCCATCAGCAGGGCCGCGATCACCGCGGTCCCTGCCAACACCGTCAACGACGGCAGGGCTGCGCGCAGCTTGTCCGCCGTCGGCCCCTGCGCGAACAGATCCGTGAGCACGCTGTTGACAGCGAACAGACCCCACGCCGCAGTGACCCCCTGCCCAAGCTGCGCGACCACGACTCCCGCCATTGCCCGCCGGTCCGCCTGCCAGCCGGTCCGGCACACCATGGAAACCATGCGCGGCAGCGCGGCCGCCAGATGCCGGAACGAGAGCCTGGTCAGCGGGCCCTCGTGGCGTACGAAGGACTGGTCGTAGCGCAGCCGCCCCCCGTACAGCTCCTGCTCGGCCTGCGAGATGCCGCTCGTCGGCTGGTCGTGCTTGCGCCGTGCTTTCACAGGTGCCTCCCCCGCCCAGAGGGCAGCCGACATCCCGGCGTGAGCCGGCATGCAGACGGGTCTGGTGCGCGGCTGGCCTGGCATCGGTCGGCCGCCCACGTTGCGTCCGGTCGTGCCGGACAGCGGGTGAGGGCACCAACTTGCTGCACACCCGCGGCCGGAAGAGCCGGGGCAGCAGCCCGTAAGCGTTCGAGCCCCAGGAGCGGGTGCACAGGCGTGCGGAGCGGAGTCATCATGTCCTCCAGCAGGTCATCGAATGGCACGGGTGCTCTAAGAACGGAACTCCCAGCTCGCTGTAACGGGTGACAGCGAGGGGAGTTCTGGATATCTGTTCGAATATCGCGGTTCGCGCCAGGAGCGCAGGACGGGGCACTTCAAACGCCCTCGTTCGATGGATAGTCGCTCATACGACTACGTCTCTCGAGGGTTTCCGGTCAGCCTGAAGCCCAGGGCGATCCGTGCAGCAGCAGCGCGGCGACGGCTCGCGCGGCACAAAGTCACGGCGACGGCAATGGCCTGATTCTGTGCGGGCGCACCACGGTAGCGGAACGGGCGTGCCGGCATGCCGACCCGGAGGCACTCACACGCTCCCCTCAGCCGCCTGGAAGGTCCCACGCGACGGCTCGTACTGTGGCGGAGAGCGGACAAGCCGGGCGCTGCCCGGATGGGCGCGGTGGAGGGCTGCGCGGCCTCACGGGCTGCCGTTCCAGGGGCGTGGCAGGAACGTCGGTGGTGTCACACAGGTGCCCTGCGCACTTCATCGAGCGCGTCGCGCAGTTCAACGGCTCGTTCGGCCAGCCAGTCGAGATAGGGCTTGGGTGTCTCCTTCGCCGGGTTGCCGAACCAGAGGTCGGCGGAGTGCTCCAGCGTGCTGGCCGCCCAGTAGGGCTTCTCGGCCACGGCCCTTTCCACGCCGTCGACGACGTCCGAGGCCCACCAGCCGGCGTTTTTGGCCCGGATCTTGAAGACTTCCAGGGCTTCGTCGTCGGGTGTCGTGCGCCAGAGGTCGGCGCAGAGCTCGGCGAAGAAGAGTGCGGGATTCTGCTCACGCCATTCGTGGTCCTGCTCGATCTCCCGGAGAATGCGCCAGCCCAGTTCATTGCTGCCGCTCATCGGTCCCCTTGTCCCGCAGTTCGCCATGCCTCGCGGACACGGAATGTCGTCGCTGGGAATCGGCGCCCGTTGACCTGAAGCGCGATCGAGTGCGCGCCTGGAGTGAGGTCGGCCGTGACAGTTGAGCGCAGGACGTGGTCCTTGGCGAGCAGGAGTCTTTCGCCCGGCCTCCCGGCGCCGCGCAGAAGGAAGTACACCTTCTCGCGCGGCCTTCCGGTGCGTGTCGTTGAGGAGATCACGAACATCACGTGCAGCGCGACCGGCGTGGTGGTGGTGAGGGAAGCGGAGAAGCTGAGCGTGTCCCCCTCGACGAACTCGGTGCGTTCCAGGACGAGAGGTGTGAGTTCCACCGGTGCGTCGTGTGCGTAGCCGAGAAAAGCGTAGGCGGCCGGCCAGCCCTGCTTGAGCCTGGTCCGAAGGGCCTGCCGGGCGAGGAACGCGAAGTGCTTGTCGGGGACACGACCGGAGTCCTTCCAGCGCTGGAGTGTGGCCAGCACCAGATCCGGCTGTGTCACGGACAGGTCGTGCAGGTGGTTGGCGACCGAGGTGCGTACGTACAGATGCGGGTCGGTGTGAAGCTGCTCGAGGACGGGCAGCGCCGCGTCGTCGGCCAGCGGGACCCGTGGCGCGCAGGGCAGGAGGGGCCGGGTGGCCTCGCTCGCCAGTCGGCGCACCCGGTAGTCCTCGTCGCGGGCCCAGGACCCGACCGCCTTCATCGTTTCCTTGGGGAAGTCGGAAAGGAAGTGGCGCGCGGCGACCTCGGCGGAGAAGTAGCAGGTCATGCGGGCCAGCGCGACCAGGGCCTGGTCGAGGTACTCGGCGGTGCGCAGGTAGCGGGCGACGTAGTCGGAGTGCGGCGAGTAGATGTGCAGTCCGAAATCGTTCGTCACGCCAGCAGTCTCGGGCGTCCTGGGCAGCGAGCGCAGCAGGATCTGAAGCGCCTGGGGGCCGGTGGATGGAAGGTGCGTGTGCAGTGCTTCGCTGGTGCGGGAGATGCGGGCACTCAGCGTCAGCCGGGGCAGATCGGCTATCACCGACCGCACGAATCCGTCAGCATCGAACTGCGGGCACACGGCGTGGACTTCGCTGGCAATTCGGGCGATCCGCTGGGCGTTGAGCGCGGACTCTTTCAAAGGAACCTTCACGGTCATAGGCAGACCCTAGGGGTGGTGACGGACGGGAACCTGGCGTTTCGGCCGCCGGTCATCCGGCGGTGTGACGCGACGCCATGCGGCGATCGGACGGTCGCGCGGCGGCGAGCGCGGCAACGAGTGCGTCGCCGCCCTCCTGGCCGGCGATCCATTCGGCTTGTCGGCGGGAACGCTCGGGGGAGGCGTGCTGGGCGTTGAACAGCAGTAGCCGCATGGTGTTGGGGGACGGCTGGTGGGCGGGCGCATCAGGTGCGAGGAGGGACAGCTGCTCGGAGGGGGCGCTCATCGGGTAGCTCCCTTCTCGTCGAGGAAGACCTCGCCGCGGGCGTCCAGGTCCTCCTGGAGCCGGCCGAGAGTGTCGCGGACGAAGCCGAGTTCGTCTCCGGTGAGCGGGGTGCCGACGGCGGTCAGGTTCTCGCGGATTTGCTCGGGCCGGGTGAATCCGACAAGGACGGAGGCGTGGTCGGCCTGCTGAAGGCAGTACTGCAGGGCCACGTGGGTCAGCGCGGCCGATGTTCCACCGAAGCGCCGGCGCAGTGGCTCCAGCCCGTCCTGGATAGTCCTCAGTGCGCCGGGGGTGAACCACGCTTTGCGTAGCCGGTGGTCGCCGGGGTTCCTGCAACGGAGCTGCCACCAAGGGCGGTTGGCTGAATCGTCGAGGTTCCCAAGCGCCGTACGCCAGCGGGCGCGTTGGTGCGTATGGGGCCCGGTGAACTTGTAGAGTGCGGGGCTTCCGGTATGCCACGACTCTTGTGGAGCTGACTGTGCACGTGCTTGGTGGCCGTCTTCGAGCGGCCAGTCTCGGCGGAACGCCTCCTTGGACAGAGCGGAGGGCGGTGACCTGTGGCGATCGCTGATTCCGACATCGCGGGAGTGCTCACCGCCTACCTTGAGCGCTACCCGCAGGAGGCCGGGCAACTTGCCGTGCCGTTGCGGTTCCTGGCCGAGGGCCGGGGGTTCGCCTCGCGGCGGACCTTCCCGATGCACGTCACCGCCGGCGCGCTGCTGGTCCGGGCCGGCGCCGAGGTCCTCCTGATCGAGCACCTCGCGTACGGGATCACTTTGCAACCAGGTGGTCATCTTGAGCCGACCGATATGACGCTGGTCGGCGCGGCGTTGCGGGAACTGTCCGAGGAGACCGGCATCGACCCCGGCCAGGTCGTTTCCGTCTCGGGGCACCCCGCCTATGTCGAGTTCGGCCGGGTGCCGGCCAGGCCCGCGAAGGGTGAGCCGGACCACTACCACCTGGATTTCGGCTATGTCTTCGCGACGGCCGACGCCGAGGTCGGGCGTATTCAGGAGTCCGAGGTGACCGGCGCCGCCTGGTACCCGCTGGATCTGGCGGAGCGCCTCGTCGGCCCCCGGATCGCGCGGGCGGTCACCGCATCGAGCGGAATCAGGTAACCCCTCGGCTATCGGAAGCTGTCGTGGCGCCCGGCTGAGGGGCAGAGAACATGCCGTCGTAGAAGACGCCGGGGCACGCGCGTTCGGCGTCATACCTCATCTGGGAGCTCGGCGACGATCACGAGCCAGCTCGTCACCGTGACATCGTCTGGCTTGGTCTGGGCGGTGGCCTCGGCGAGGATCGCCATCTTCAGCTCGTAGGAGAGGGCGCCCTCGGGGTGGGCGAAGACGGGAATGGACAGCCAAGCCGCCCTCTCAGCGGTGGTGGTGTGCTGGCCGGTGACCTCCGCGGCGACAACGTGCAGCCCGGCATCGGCCAGTAGCCCGGTGATCGCGGGGAGCGGGAGCTTCGGAGGGACGGCGGCCGTCGGCGGGACGATGCCGTAGTCCCGGGTGGCGATCTGCTCGATCAGGGCGCTGAGGGAGGGCCCTGTCGGCGGGGTCAGCGCATCGGGATGGGTGACCCCGGCGAAGGCGCCGCCAACGTTGAAGACGAACCGGCCTCCGGGCCGCAGCACACGGCGCACCGCAGTGATCACAGCGGCGACGTCCGTCTTCCACACCGCCGAGTTGCACACGACGGCATCGACGCTGCGTGCCGGGACATGGTCGGCCAGATCTTCGGCGCGTGCGTTGACCCAGGTCAGCCGGGGGTCGCTCAGGAGTCGGCGGCCGATGCTCTGCATGGCGGCGGAGCTGTCGAGGGAGACGACGGCGGAGTCGGGCGGCGCCAGGGCGAGGATCGCCTCGGCCGTTGTACCGGTGCCGCCGCACAGGTCGACGATCACACGGCTGCGGGTGAGATCGGCACGCGCGGCCAGGTCGCGGCTGGAGGCGTTGTACATGGGGTAGGCGCGGGTGAAGGCGGCGTAGGCCTTGGCGGTGGCGTCGTCGTCCCAGCCGGTGAGGGCGTCGTACTCCAACGGGTTCCTCGTTCTCGTGGTCGGGTGCCGCACGTGGCGGGCGTGAAGGTGATCTGGATCCTCTCGAACCGAACCGAACCGGCGGTGCGGGGCCGGGTGTTCTGCGTGCCTTGGGGCCGGCGGGTCGCGGTGGGCTCAGTCGAAGGACGGCTTGGCGTTGCGGCTCCGCTTGAGCTCGAAGAAGCCGTCCGTCGCCGCGACCATCACAAGGCCGTCCCAGAGCTGTCCGGCGGCTTCGCCGCGTGGGGCCGGGGTGATGACGGGGCCGAACAGGGTCGTGCCGGCGACCCGCAGGACGGGGGTCCCGACGTCAAGGCCGACCTCGTCGAACGCCTCGTGGTGCGAGTCCATGATGCGCTGGTCGAGCTCCGTGCTGGAGGCCGCCGCGGCCAGCGAGGCCGGCAGCCCGGCTTCCGCCAGGGCTTCGGTGATGACGGTGGGGTCCTCGCGGCGCCGCTGGTTGTGCAGCCGGGTGCCGATGGCCGTGTACAGCGGCCCCAGCACGGGGCGGCCGGCGTGTTCGGCGGCGGCGGCGCAGACCCGCACCGACCCCCAGGCCGTGTTCATCAGCTTCCGGTAGTCCTCGCTGAGGCCCTTGCCGCCCCGCTGGTCGAGGTTCAGGTAGGCGAGCGACGTGATCCGCCAGTCGGCGCGCACCGGCCGGACCTGCTCGACCTCCAGGAGCCAACGCGAGGTGATCCATGCCCAGGGGCACAGCGGATCGAACCAGAACGGGACCTGGACCTCGTCGCCGCGGGTCTCTTCGGTAATCGTCATGATGTGTACCGTCCAATCTGCGAGTGGCACTGCATGGCTCGTCGTCGGGCGGAGGGGCTAGATGTCGAACAGCCCGCCCTGGACGGGGATGTTGCTCTTGGCGGTGCGCCCCGCCACCTTCACCAGGGCGGCGAGGTCGCTGAGCTGCGCGGCGTCGTCCGCGGCGCCAAGGAGGCGGAGGAACACCTGCGCGGTGACATCGACGTCGGCGTAGGCCCGGTGGCGGGCGGCCGGCTGCGGAATGGCGAAGTGTGCCAGCAGGGTGTCGAGCTTGTAGTTCGCCAGGCCCGGGACGAGGTACTTGGCGAGGGGGATGGTGTCGAGGAAGTCGACACGGGACAGGGCCGGGCAGTGCTCGCGGGCGTTGTGGATGACGTTCGCCTCGGTGGCGGCGTGCTGCGCCACCAGCAGGTACCGGCCGCCAGGGGCGAATCGCCGGTCCAGGGCACCCATGACGTGTGCCACGTCCGGGGCGCCTGCCAGTTCGGCCGCTGTCAGGCCGGTCTGGGCCGTGTCGGCCGGTGTCACCGGGGCGAACGCGGGCGGGCGGATGAGGGAGGTACTCCGGCCGGCCTGCGTCCACGCACCGTTCGGGCAGCGCAGGGCGAGAGCCGCGACTTCGATGGGCTGCGCCGGGTAGCCCGTCGGCGTCGTCGTCTCGAAGTCGACGACCACGAACGTTGTTGCCCGGAAGTCGGGGTCGTCGGTCAAACTGCCCATGCGTCCGCCATTCATCTCGGTTGGGTGGCAGCGCTGGCGCGTGCCCTGCTCATCGAGGAGAGCACGCGCCAGCGCCTGCCCGGGTGGGTTCTCGTCAGTGCCCGATGACCCGGGCCACGGCCGCCGTGGCCGCGGGCAGGTCCGGCGCGTTCCAGAGGCGCTCGCCGGTCCAGGTCTCGCTCAGGGACCGGTAGAGGTCGGACATCACCGGCAGGAACTCGCCCGGCAGGGGGGTGGGCGTGGGCCACCGGTGCCGGGGCACGCCGTCGGCGATCAGCTGGTTGACGGGGACTTCGAGCCCGTTGTCGACGTACCAGTTCCGCAGGACCTGCTTGCCGCAGTGCACGTCGTTGAAGAGCAGGCGGCTCTCGTCGGGCGTGCCGGGGCTGTCGGCGAGCACGAGGCCGCCGTCGGCCGCCACCACGAATTCGAGTTTGCCGTCGCAGTGCCGCAGGCCCACCGTGCGCGCGTGTTCGGTCAGCACGCGATTGGCCGTGATGGTGGTGTCGAGCAGGGCTTGGAACTGGTCGTCGTTCAGGCCCGTGAGGCGTTGGGCTTCCGACGCCTCAATGTACTGGTTGACGTCGTCCAGCATGGTCGCGAACTCGACGAGCGGCTCCTTCAGCTCCTCCCCGACCGCGGGGAGGGCCCTGAGTCCGGCCTGGGCCGGGGTGAAGGTGCCAGCTGCGAGACGGCGGTGGACGGAGCTGCCCTGCGGGAGTTTGGTGCGGACAAGGACCTGTACGGGGAGCAGGGTGTTGCGGACGTCGGGGGCCAGGGGCACGGCGACCGGGGCGGGAAGGCGGGCGAGATCGAACTCGATGTGGTGGGGGGCGATGAACCGGCGGAAGTGGGTCCGCACGCCGGCTGCCTCCAGCAGGGCGAAGTTGAAGGCGGCCATGCGGGAGATGGCCTCGCCCTTGCCGGGGATCAGGTCCGGCATCCGGCCGTAGTGGAACACCGTGTAGGCGTCGGTGTATTCGAAGATCCCGACGCCCGCACTGGTTTCCGTGACAGGGGTGGCGACCTTCAGGTTCTTGGTCGAGTGGAGGACGGGCATCATGCTCCTCTGCTGCGATGGCCGGGAGCCGTCACCGGTCGGAATCGGCGGTGGACGGTGCGGGAACCGATGCGGGTCTGCTGCGGGCAGCCGCCTGCCCGAGAGCGCAGCCGCGCGGCATCGGTGCTCCGGCTTCTGACGGCAGGCCCGCGGTGTCTTCGCCGCGATCGCCGGTGGGGGCCAGGTGGCCGTCGACCACCCTGAGCACGTGCATGCCGGCGGCGAGCGCGGAGGCGATACCGTCCGGGGCGTCCTCCACGGCGAGGCAGCGCTGTGGTGGGACGCCGATGCGGCGGGCGGCTTCCAGGAACAGGTCGGGGGCGGGCTTGCCGCGTGCGGCGTCCTCCCGGGTGAAGACGGCTTCGAACTGGGGGCTCAGGCCCAGGGCTTCAATGCCGGGATGGATCAGGATGCGGCTGGCCGCCGACGCAACGGCACAGGGCAGCCCGGCCTCGCGAGCCGCGTGCAGGAGCGCGACGCTGCACGCGATGGGGGCGATGGTGTGCATGTGGGCCAGGAGGTGGGCGCGGCTGCGGCTGATGATCTCGTCGTGGGGCAACTGCCGTGCGCCCGGCAGCGCGGCGAGCAGGTCGTGGATGGACAGGCCGAAATGCTGGCGGTACCAGTCCGTGTCCAGGTCGAGTCCGTACGGCTGGAGTGCCGCCCGCAGCGACTGCTCCTGGTTGGCCGTCGTGTCGGCGAGGGTTCCGTCGAAGTCGAAGAGCACAGCCAGGATGCCGTCGGGGATGGCCGGCGAGCAGCTCGCGTCGAGGGCGGGGTTCGGGCTGCCCGGTGGGAGGGGCGTCTCGTTCATGCCGGTACCGGTTCCGCGCGGTGTCCGCAGCACATGCACGGCGCCCCCTCGCCCGCCCACGGCTCGCGCAGGCAGTCCAGGCCTGGTCCGGCGCCGCCGATCCAGTCCCGGATCTGCGCGGCGGCCTCGTACTCGTTGATGACGCGCCGGTCGATGACGTGGTAGCGGGCCGGATCGGTGGCGGCGACCTGTTCGAAGAGCGTGCATGCTCTGCGCATGAACATGGCCTGTTCGGTGGTGAAGACCCGCCGGTCGCGGCGCTGTGCGCGCACGAGGGCCTGGTCGGCGTCGTCGGTGACCAGGATCGTGAGATCGGGCAGCGGCCGGTAGAAGGACGCGAGGTCGAGCAGGGCCAGGGCCGTCTCAAAGGCCCGGTCCGGATGGTCGGGGTGCAGCAGCAATGCCTGGCACACCGCCGTGGTGTCGACGCTGCGGCCTTCGACGACCGTGCGCCCTCCGGCCAGGTCGGGGAGCAGGGTGTCGAGGTCATGGCGCTTGATGGCCATCAGGAGGAGAGCCTCGGCCATGGGGGTGCCCCCGCGGAGGAACGGATCACCGGTGCTGGCCTCGCGCAGCGCCTGGAGCAGAGCTTCGCCCGGTCCGGGGCGTCCGTTCGCCCGCTGGGAGAACTCGTCCAGCATCAAAGGCTTCTCGTCGAGGGCCTCAACGGCGCGGTTGGTCAAGTAGGTCTTGCCGACCCCGTTGAGGCCTTCGGCGGAGATCAGCGGGCCGCGGGTGCACGCGTGGCGTACCGGGGTGATCGTCACGGGCGGGATCCTTTCGAAGACGAGGACAGGGCGCCGGAGCGGCTCTTGGGGACGGGTCCGGCGGTGCCGGCTCCCTGGTCGGCGGTCACGGTGTCCACGCGGCGGCCGCCCGGGCGACGACGTCGGCGTAGCGATCGAGGGTGGACTGGGTGTCGCCCTCGGCCAGGACAACGGCGAGCGTGCGGTCGAGGATCTCGGCCGTGCCGCGGCACGGCTGCTCCGGCCTGGGGAATGGGGGCCGGGTATCGCAGGGCACGAGGCGGAAACTACCGGTGGAGTTCGGCACTCCCTGCTGCGCGAGATGTTCGGCGAATGCCCGGGGGCTGGGCAGGCTGATGTGCAGCAGCGGGGAGAAGCCGTTCCACTCCTCACCCGCGGCAGGAGCGAGGGCGGTCAGTCCGGGGACCCGCTGCAGGGCGTTCAGGAGGTATCGGGTCTGGGCGCGGCGCCGTTCGATCAGGTCGGGCAGGCGGCGGAGGTTGGCCAGGGCGAGGGCGGCCAGGGGCGCGGCGAGGCGGGAGTTGGTTGCCAGGCGGCTGAGCGGGGCCTGGCCCGGTGGGGCGGGCTGCCAGTGGCTGCGGAAGGCGCGCGCGTGCTCGGCGACCTGGCCGCTGGCAGTGGTGAGGAACCCGCCTTCGCCGCTCCACAGGATCTTGCCGTCCTTCATGCTGAAGCAGCCGACTGTGCCGACCGTGCCGGCCAGCTGTTCGTTTTGCGCGGTGCCGACGGCCTGGGCCGCGTCCTCGACGACCGCGAGTCCGCGCTCGGACGCGAACGCTGCCAGGGCGCCGGGGTCTCCCATCCGGCCCCATAGGTGGACCGGCATGATCGCCTGGGTCCGCGCGGTGACCTTACGGGCCGCGTCCTCGTAGTCCAGGTCCAGGGTGGCCGGGTCGCTGTCGACGAACACCGGCATGGCCCCGAGCGCGCGAAGAGGTGCCACGGTCATGATCACGGTGAGCGCCGGGACGAGGACTTCGTCCCCCGGTCCGATCCCGCAGGCGGACAGCGCGGTGTGCAGAGCTGCGGTGCCTGAGGACACAGCGACCGCGTGCGCGGTGCCGAGAGCGTGCGCGGCTTCGTCCTCGAACAGCCGCAGATGGTCTGAGGCCGCCGGGTCGGGCATGGCCGACAGGCTGGCGGTCATCTGCTGGAGGAGCGGCGCCCTGTCGGGGAGTGGGGGAAGGGTCATCGGCTGGACTCCTTGTTGAGCAGGCGCGGCATGTCCAGGACCAGGGGCCACATATTCACGCAGTCCCGGCTGAAGTGCGAGCAGTCCGTGCACGCGGGCCGCCCGTCGAACAACGTCCGGGCGTCCGCCCCGGCGATCGTGCGCCGCCGCTCGGCGGGGGTCGCGGCGATCCGGCGATCGGACGGGCAGTCCCACAGCGAGCCGTCCGGCTGGACGAAGAACAGCTGTGCACCGCCGAAGCACTCCTGCACGCGCCCGCTGGCCTGGGTGGAGATCGCGGAGACGAAGCGCAGCATGGAGCCGGGAGAGGGAACCTCCAGGCCCGCCGGATCGGCCTGCAGCCGGGCCAGTTCCTGGGCCACGGGCATCGTGTCCTCGGGGGTGTGCGCGAGGTCGTCGAACAGCTTGTGATCGGGTGCCAGGGAGATCGGCTGTGGCACGAAGTAGTCCACGCCGAGGCCGGCGGCCAGCTGCGCCATCTGGGTGATCTCCTGCGGCGCCGGCCTCATGACCACGCTGTAGATCCCGACTTGCGGCGCCGGGCCGGTGCCCCTGGCCCGCAGCAGTGCCTGGATGCCGGCCAGCACGTCGGCGTGGCCGAACTTGCCGGAGCGGGACGGCCGCAGGCGGTCGTTGGAGGCCGGGTCCACGCTGTCCAGGGACACCGACACCCCGTCCACCTGAAGCTCGACGAGACGTTCGGCGATCCCCGGTCGGGTGAGAGGGATGCCGTTCGTGGCGATGACAACCTCGCATCCCGCGTTCTTGATGATCTCGATCAGGTCCAGGGCGGCGGGCCAGTCCAGCGGCTCGCCGCCGGCGATGACGACCCGCTCGACCGGTGAGCCTTCCAGGGTCCGCGCGAACGCGGTGATCTCCTCCCGGCTCAGGTCGTTGCGGGAGATGTGCGACAGGATGCCGAGTTGGTCCGGCGGGCTGGCTCTGTGCTCCTCCACGGTGCCGAAGTAGCAGTACAGGCAGGCCACGGCGCAGCGGGAGCGCAGTCCCCACAGGAGCGTGATGTCACGGGGCATGGACGGCCTTCCGCAGCTGGATCAGGTCTTCCACGGCCGCCCGGAGTGCCTTTGCGCTCTCGTCCCGGCTGCATCCGTTCACGTCCACCAGGGTGAACCGGTCGGGGTGGGCGCGGGCGAGGTCGTGGTAGAGGGCCTCGGCCTGTTCGATCACCACGAGGTCCCGGTCGGCGAGCACCCGGCCGGTCCGGGCGGCGAACCGGCTGGTGGCAATCTCCCGGTCGCAGGTCAGCAGGACCGTCGCGTCGGGGGCGGGGCGCCATGGGGCCATCGTCGCCAGGATGCGTTTTGCCAGTGCCTGGGGCTGTACGCCCGGGTGCTGGGCGGCCAGGATCACCGCCTGGTAGATGGCCGTGCTGTCGACCCCACGGTCTTCGAGAATCACCTCGACGCCCGTCAAGTCGCCCTCGCTCAGGCGCTCGTACTCGCGGACCTTCAGAGCGAGGAATGCCAGTGTCTCGACGACGGGATGCCCCGTCCGGAGGAAGACGTCCCCCGTTGAACGGAGAGCGGCGATCACCTGGCCCGGCAGCATGTCCCCGCCCTGGTCGGTCAGTTCGCTCAGGGGCAGGCACCGCGGGCCCAGCTCGGCCGCGACCGCACGGATCGCCTCGCTCTTGCCCACCCCGTTGAGACCCTCGACGCTCACCCACAGCGGCCGGACACGGCCGGCAGCGGCGCGGGGCCCGGGAAGGGCAGGGGCCGTCGTGCCCGTCGCCCTCCGATCCGCGGCACGCCCGGCCGGGGGCTCCAGTTCAGCGCTCATGCTGCTCCTCCCAGGGGAAGACGACCCAGGTGTCCGTCAGTGAGGCGATGTAGTCGATGTCGCGGTAAGGGTCGCAGTTCTGCCTCCAGTTGGCCCGGTTCACGGCGAAGACCGCGGTGCGCACCCGGGCGGGGCCGAGGTCGTGGATCATCCGGACCGTGTGGGCCAGGGTCACGCCACTGCCGGCGATGTCGTCGACGAGCAGCACGTCCAGGCCCGTGAGGTCGCCGAGCGACGCGGGGTTGCGGACGGTGGGGACCGTGCTCTTGGCGGCGTTGATGCCGTCGCTGATGGTGCGGGTGACCTCGACGGACCGCACGTCGCGGATCGCGAGCCGGTGGGCGAGCCACGCGGCCGGGATCATGCCGCCGCGGACGATACCCACCACCACCTGCGGCATCCCTGCGGCCGCCACCCGATGCGCGAGGGTTGCCGTCGCGGTGGTGAGGTCGTCCCACGTCAGGAACAGCGGGCCGGGCCGGTCAGCACGTAACGGTGAAGTCGACGACGGTGCCATCTGCTCTACCTCCTTCTCGGTCGGCTCGCCTGCCGGGACCTGGCAGAGCGTCACTGGGCGGCGGCGAGGGTGAGGAACTGCTGGGAGAGCACCGGGTCGCTTGCGAACCGGCCGCCCATCTGCAGCGTGGTGGTACGGGCGGCATCCATCCGCACGCCCCGCATGCTCATGCACAGGTGCGTACCGCGTACGCGGACGGCGACGTCCTCGCGCCCGATCACGCCGGTGAGGTACTCGAAGACTTGGCAGGTGAAGCGTTCCTGGACCTGGAGCCGACCAGCGAAACGCTGCGCGATCCGCCCGAACTTCGACAAGCCCAGCACCTCACCATCCGGTACATATCCGGCGGTGACCTCCAGGCTCATGGGCAGCATGTGGTGCTCACACAGAGACCAGATGTCCATGCCGCCCACGATGACCAGCTGACCGCTCAGCTGGGACTCGGTGAAGCAGGCGTCCACTGCGGCGCCGTCCGGGGACAGGAACGCCTTCCACCAGGCCGCAACACGGCCGGGTGTGCCGATCAGCCCGTCCCCGGTGGGGTCCTTGCCCAGCTCGACCAGGAGCTGGGCAATCAGGCCGGCGACGCGGTCGGTGTCGATGCCCGGCGTGGACCGGGCGGGTGCCGGTACAGCGGTACTCAGGGCCGCCTCAGGGCTGGTGACGGACGTCGTCATGGGCTTCTCTCGCTTCCGGGGGCTGGGGAACGAAGTGAACAGAACAGGGAGATCAGCGGCCTCGAGCGTCCGCGAAGGCGAGTACGTGCAGCCGGGTGGTGAAGTACCAGTGCCGGGCTGCGACCGCGTCCGCGAGGACCCGGGTCGTGGCGATGATCGCGTCCACGGTGGTGCCCTCGGGCATCACCCACACCGGCGCGAGCCGGTGGGCGTCGGCGAGCTCGGCGACGCGGTCTAGGTCGGCCACCGAGGACGCGACAAACTTGAACACCGCCCGCCCCGACGCCACGAATACCGCCAGCGCGGCAGGCACCACGCTCTTGGCCTCGTCCACGCCGAAGCTGACGATCTTTGGCGATACGTTGAAACGGACCCCGTCGACCAGCAACTCGGGCACCGGCGTGATGGTGCCGTTCGTCTCGAACTCCACCCGCTTCCCCGCGGCCAGCAACTGCTCGACGAGCGGCACCAGGCGCGCCTGCTGGAGCAGCGGCTCCCCGCCGGTGATCACGACCAGGTCCACCGGCGAGGACGAGGCCCAGGCCACGAGTTCCTCCGCTGTCCGCTTCGTCGACTCCTTGCCCAGGTCGAACTGGGACCAGTCCCAGGTGTACTTCGTGTCGCACTTGGTGCAGGTGAGGTTGCACCGGGAGAGACGGATGAACAGGGCAGGGTGTCCGCAGCTCGGACCCTCTCCCTGGAAAGTCGGCACCTCGACTCCGAAGCACTCCGCGACGATCAGCCGGAATGCGGCGTTGCTTGCCGTCAGGTCGATGTCGATCGGCCCGGAGGAGGTCACTGCGCCTCCACATCGAAGCGGGCCCAACTGTTGGCCGTCTCGCGGACGACGACGGCGACCAGACGGCCGTGGATCGTCGGCTGGAGGATGTGGATGAACCAGCTGGCGAAGAACTGGGCCAGGCGCTCCGAGGTCGGCGCGAAGGGCAGGGCCTCATGCAGGTTGTGGTGGTCCAGCTCGGTGTCCAGGAACCGCTTGAACGGTGCGAGGTCACCGAAGTCCGTGACGAAGCCGGGATCATCCAGGGTGGTGGAGGTCAGGATGACCTCCACCACGTAGCTATGGCCGTGCTGGCGGGAGCACTTGTGCCCGGCAGGCAGGCCGGAGAGCCGATGTCCTGCCTCGAAGTCGAACGTCTTGGCGATGGTGAAGGTGCCGGGAGGCATTGGCACGGAGCTGCTGAGGCCCATGGCTGTCCCTGGGGTCGATGGGGTGGGCGGCTTATGACGCCTCCGAGGTCGTGCGAGAGGCGTTTCGAACAGTTATGCGCGTTCGAGGTGGCACGGGACGTGAGTGGTCTCGACGGTGCGGTGCGCGGCGGGTCAATGCGCAACGACCGCTGGGGGTCGGGAGCCCGGCGCCGGACGGTCGGCTCGTGCCAACAGTGCGGAACCTTCGCTTCGGTGACCGAGTGTCGATCAATCGCCCGCAAACCAAAAGGAGTTGATGGTAGTCCTGGCGGTAGTCCCGTCCGGTTCGGGGCTACGCTCAGCACAGGTGCTGCTGATTGGATGTCGAAGTGGCTGCGAACTCCCACCCCCTGGCGCTGGTACGAGCCGCACGGGGAATGACCGGTGTCGACCTCGCCCGAGAGATCTGTGCTGCGGCGGCTCGCCGCGGACTGCGATCCGGTGTCGACAAACAACGCGTGCGCAAATGGGAAGTCACCGGTGTCACACCCGACCCCGTATCCCAGAGGTACATCGCCGAGGTGTTCGGGGTTCCCTCCGAAGATGTCGACGTGAAGGCGTGGCCGAACTGGCTGCCCGACACCGGCGTCATCCCCCTGGGACTCGCCAGCACCGTGCCGGCCCTGCGAGAAGCGTTGAGAGTATCGATGGATCGATCCCGCCGTACAGTCCTGTCCGCGATCTCCAGCACGGCCCTCGTCACCCTGGCCGGAACCTGGGCGACCACCGAAGCCTGGCTGGAGGTCACCGATAGAGCCCAGGGCAAACCGATCGGCGAGGAACTCGTTGCCCTGCTGGAAGACGCCAGTGCAAAGCTGACAGCCCTGGCAACCCAGGAGCGGCAGCACACCGCTCCGCTGATCGACGCCCACCTGGCCACCGTGACGGACCTGATCGCTGACAACCGGTACTCGCCAGCACTTGGAATCCGGCTCCACACGCTGGCCGCCGGCCTGTCCCAGACGGTCGCCTGGCACCGCTTTGACCACGGACTTCACGGCGAGGCCAGCCGGTTCTGGATCGCCGGTCTCCACAGCGCCCACGCCAGCGGCAACCATGACATGGGGGCAGCGCTCCTCAGCGACCTCGCCTACCAGGCGTCCTGGCGCGAAGACCCCCGGACCGCCGCCCGCATCCTGGAGCGCGCGCTCACCCGCACGCACCACCCTGCCGCCCAGTCCCTGCTCCACCTCCGTCTCGCTCGCGCATTGGCGGCGCAAGGCGACCGCCGCGCCACCCTTCGGTCTCTGGGCGCCGCCGAGCACCTGCTCACCACACCAGCCCTTGACCCCGTCCCCGCCTGGTGCTCCTGGCTCTCCGAGGCTGACCTTTCCGTGGATTCCGGGCAGAGCCTCAACGATCTCGGCGAGACCCGCCGAGCCCACCAACTCATCAAGGAAGGCCAAGCACTCCTGCCCCCGAGCCGCGACAAGACCCGCGGCGTCTTCCTCGCGTACCGCGCGCAGACGCATCTCGACCTCGGTGAGCCAGACCTCGCCGCCGCCGTCGCGACCGAATCCCTGAACCTCGCGCAACGCATCGGCGCCCCCCGATGCGTAGAACTCGTACGGGGCCTCGTCCCGCGCTTCAGACAATTCAGCCAGGCGGAAGGAGTGCCCGCGCTGCTCCATGCCGTTGCCTAACGGCCCCGACAGGACGGTGGCTGAGTCGCACGCGTCGTAGGCATCCCATTCACGACAGGTGCCGAGCTGATGACCTATCTCGCATCTCACGCAGACAGGGGCTCCGGGTCCCCTGATCGAGGCTGGTGGAGTGGTGTTGTCCGCCCGGGAGCGGATGTGCTCGCTGCCCCTGAGCGGACAAGCGTGATCAGGACACGCGGACGTACAGCGCTTATGAGCCCTTACCTGAGGGCCTTGCGGCAGGGCGTAGGCCGCCCTGCCGCGGCGTGCCAATCGTTCTCGGTAGCGTTGTGTCATTTTGCCGTTCCCTGTACTTCCCCGGGGTTGGGCAATGAGGGTTGTGGGTTTGTCGAATTCAGTGACGGGCGACGTGTCGGGGGCGATGAGATGTAGGAACCCGCGTCCGCCGTGCAGAGCCGCAGACAGAGAACGGACCTCGCCGGCACCGTGGTGCATGACCCGAGCCTGTCCTGTCTGCCCGGTTCATGGACGGGTACTCGGGCCGACGGGCAACTCGCTTCTTCACTTCGAGGGTGCGCGATCACGATATGCGGGTCCCCGGCCTGCCACTGGCCCGCAGCAACGAGCCGCTCGATGACACCCCTCAACTGGGCGGCGGTGATCGCGGTCGCGTCGTCCACCGGCTCGAGCCGGACCGCGTCCAGGATCGCGGTCCAGGACGTGGCACCCGGCTCCAGCACAGCGACGAAGGAGTAGGGCCAGCCCGGAATGAACTGCGACGCCGTCTTCGCGCGGCCATAGACGTGGCAGAACAGCCGATCGGCCGAGCACGGCGCGTCCGAGCGAAGCCACGGCGACACGTCCACCGCCAGGACCAGGCGCCCGCCGCCGAAACGCGGCAACGACAGCCCGGCCAGCACCGTCCGCAGCCGACCGAAGTCGATACGGCCCTGGTTCAGGCCGCCGTACATCGCTCCGTGCCCACGACGATGCTCCGGCAACAGCGTCAAGTCCACCGGGGACTTCACCGCACCGTCCGCACACAGCACCGCGTCCACCAGCTCGAACAACTCGTCGCGCCGAGCGGTCAGGCACTCGTAGAACTCTCCCCGGAAGCGTGACGCTTCCGCGAACGCTTCCCTCCGGACAGCATCAGGCAGCAGACTCACCCTCACGGCCTTCGTCGAGGTCACGTGCACCTTGATCGGAGCACATGATCAGACGGAGGCCGCCCCCACGTCCGGCGAATCCCCAGGTGAGCGACTCAGTTCGGGACACCATTCGAGACCGTGGCACCATGTACCGCATGACGACGAACCGAAAGGTCCATGCCGCGTAGACGGCCAGGACACATCCGTGCCGGTACCCCCGGCAGCCACCGGACCACGAGTACAAGGCCAGTCATCGACGGCCTGTCTCCGCGTGCACTGTCCGAGATCATCCGTCTTGAGCACACCCGCAACTACCTGCAGCCAGGTGACGTCAGCGCGGCTGTGGGCCTGTGGAAGGACTACGTCCACCAGCCCGAGCGCACCCTGTGGCACGACTACGAGTGGGGCAATGTGCACTGGCACTGCTGCGGCAACCCTCTCGAAGCCCGAGCCCTCCTCGACACCGTGATGCAGGCGATATCACCACGAAGCGCCCGTGAACTTCGCAAGATCGTCAGCCGGTCAGACGCCGTCTGGAACCTTCCGTCCCCGCCCTACGACGCGGACGGAAGATAAAGAACAAGCTGAGGAGTGATTGTCTTTCGGGCACGCATGGCAGGGCCCAGGGGCGAGGAGGCAGCCTGCAGCCCAGGGCTACTGGAGGAGGAGGCGTGGCATCAGGTCATCGCGCTCGAAGTAGGAGTGTGCGCGGCGTGGGTCACCAGTAAGCAGCTCCTGCGCTTGGTCTTCGGAGATCAGGGGATGGGAGTAGTCGGGATACTTCGTGCTGGAAAGGCCCGGCCGACAAAGGCGGTAACCTTCCGTTCCGCGGTAGCAGGCGATGGAGACTCCCTCGGAGTGGAGGCGATGTGAAACCCGCCAGGGTATCTCCCCTAATGCCTTCACCTGATGCCCCCTGCGGCGCAGTTCAGGAATTACTTCCTTGTACGAGGATCGGGATAGAGGGTTTCCCGTCACGTCGATCACGCATGGCTGCTGCAGTTCTTTCAGCGGGGTCAGATCCTCGATGAAGCCCCTGGCGATAGTCAGCTTCTGAAGGGCCGGATTGATAAGGTCGTTCACCGTGCGAAGGCCGCTGTCCTGGATCGTGAGCGATTTCAGCCGGCCGAGCCCACCGAAAACTCTGGTACTGACCGGGTCGCATCCGATGAGGATTGCGATCCTAAGGTTCTGCGCCGTGCGGAGAGGCTCAATTTCCCTGCAGTACTTTATTGCCAATTCAGTGACCGGAGCCAGATCACCGGGCGTGAATGGTGGGCGGCGTCCGAGTGCGTCCGACAGAGCTGCGGACAACTGGGGATCAAGCATGAGTTCTTCCTTCCGTGCGTGAGCGGGTGTTAGCCGAAACGCGGTGAGTCGCCAGACGGGGGGGTGCCCCTATCTCCTTGGTCAAGCTGTTGGGGTGCCCCCGGTGGCGGCGGAGCGTGCGTCAGCCATCCGCCGCTGTGTCGACGCCTGCGTATTCGTAGATCCAGCCCGCAGAGGCGCCGGGGGCTTGAACCGCCAGGTAGATGTGTTTGGCGGCGGAGTTCCAGGGCCCTGGTGTTCGACCGGGGCGACCTCGGAAGCCTGCGGGCGGCAGTCCTGACTGGTCGAGCTCGACGATTTTGGTCCGTCCGTGCGGACCCCGGCACCTCCGACTCGGAAGCACCGAGCTCAACAGCAACGCCGTCGATCCGCATGCCACCGGCCGGCTCGGCCGGTGGGGCCAGCAGCACCGGCTACTGAGAGGCGGAGGCGATACGGACGAGATCGCGCGGCGACAGAGCATCTCCCTGGCCGATATCCGCTGTCCGATCCTCCACGAGGCCACGGAACACGCCATTGCGTCCGGCGCGGCGCTGCATCAGGACCGACTCGACACGGCCGTGGCGATGGGTGCGGATGCGCTGCCACCCGCACGCGGTCTGCCAGTGATGTGCCAGCCGCTCACAGGGCACGACCGCACGGACCCACTCCCGGCCGGTCTGGGCGGCCCGGTCCTCGGCCCAGTATGCGAAGACCCAGCTGAGCGGCACGTGCGGGTACGACGGGTCTGTGAGCATGGCGCCGAGCCCGACTGTCTCCTGCTGCCCCTCCTCGTCCGTCCACCCGAGCCCGGGCAGCTGGTCAATGACCGCCACGGCCCCCACGACTTGGCCCCGTTCCGCACAGAGCATGAGGGTCTCCGACGCCGCGCACTCCGCGTCCGTCAAGGACGGGATGCGCAAGTCGATTCCGCGGTTGTGGGCCCGGGCGGCCCGGGCGGCCCAGAGCCGATGGCAGGCGGTGAGGTCGGTACTGAGGGCGGCGCGGCGTATGACAAACATGAGGAGGGGTCCTTGCGTGCGGGTGTGAGGCGAACGAGCTGGCCGGGTGGACGGGGATTTCGAGGGTCGGAAGCCACCTCGGAAGCGGAGGTCCTCACGTCGAGGGTCCCTCGCTGAGCCGGGCCGACGTGCGGGGCCTGAGGAATCTCTTCCGTGACCAGGCCGCCCTCGACATCGCAGTGCGCACCATCCACTCGTGGGCCCAGAACATTTTCTCGGCAGGCTGTGCGATGGCTTTCCTGAGTAGGTGTGAAGCCGTTCTGGTCCTGCGTCACACGGCCGGTTTCCGGTCGGGGTCTGCCGGAACCATTCCCCGGTTGATAAGGGCGCGATAACTCTCGTGCCGGTCGGGGAAGGACTCCACGAAGTCTGCTTCCAACGCGAACAGCGGCACTACGCGCAGTAGACCGACTTCGGTGGCCGGGGCGGGGAACCGGAAGCCGTAGACCGAATCCCAGTCGATGAGCATGGCCATCGAGAACCGTGGGAACAGCGGGAGGGAGAGATTCGTCAGGATCTCCCCGTCGCGGAAGGGGCGGCGATTCTCCAGCGACGCCGAGGCCAGGTGGGCCAGTCCCTGGGCCAGGGCGGCAACGGAGGCGTCGTCCAGCACTCCCGTGATTTCCATGGCCAGTTCGCATGGGAAATCAGCGCAGAAGGGTTCCGAGCCGAATCCGGCAGTGCCCAGCATCGTCAGGTTGTCGGTTGGGACCAGTTGTTCGGTTTCGTTCGGAAGATAGACCACCACGGCGAGTTCGCTGCCGGGGGGAGAACCCCTGTGGGAAATCTGCATCGTATATGTCGGTGGGTCGTACATTTCCGTGTACGCCGCGAGGACCGAAGAGGCGAACTCGTGGGTCGGTGCGATCGGCCGGCGAACCGCTTGCTGCTGAATCGGCATCATGCTCGTTCCGGTGGTGGTGGACTTCGGGGAGGAGAGGGCTCTGGGGGAGATACGGGGGGGGCAGGGCCGGGGATACGGATCGGCTCGTCCTGTCGGTCGGTTGGTCAGGGGTGGTACTTGGACCGGCCGGTGCCTTGAGCCACAGGGACATCAGGCGCGGCGGCCGGTGTCAGGGATGAAGCAAGGTCAAAAGGTCGGAGCGGCGCGGCGAAGGGCGAGTGCGGTGTCTGGTCGCGTACCTGTCGAGCGCGTTGTTGACACGGTCAAGGCGCAGCCCCATGCGAACAGCGATGACACCCGCACTTTCGCCCTGGGCACGACGGCGGAGGATCTCAGCCGTGGTGCGGTCCCTGTGCCGGTAGATGCGTATGACCTCAGCCACTTCCGCGGCCGGAACGTGCACAGCTGCTGCGATGAGAGCGATTCTCTCCCCCCGGGCAGCCCGCAAGAGGATCTGCTCATCCCGGTACTGCCGCGGCGCCCTACCTGGGATGTGCCTGGGGACAGCTTCTGGGTCCGGCGCGTCCAGGAGAGGCTGTCCGGCCTCCCGAAGCCGGGCGAGAACGGCGCTCGCGCTCAGGTGCAGAACTTCCGCGGTGACGTCGCTTGAGGCCACGTTTCGGTAAATGGCGACCAGTCGCTCGGTGTCGATGCCCAGCCGGTCGGGCCCCGCACGGGCCCGCAGTCCGTGCTCTGTGAGGCGACGGTCAACGAACTCATGTGACCGGCCGGTGAGTTGGAGGATCTGGAATTTGTCGAAGCCCTGCCCATGGAGTAGGGCAACGGTGCTGCCGCAGAGAGGAGTTGCGGGCGGGATGAGTTCGGTGCGCTGTCGAGCCAGGCTGATCGACGGTGGTCGAAGGGTCACACCTGCGCGGAGCAATTGGTCACGCACCGTGCCATAGGACATGCCGCACATATCGGCGACCGTCTTGATGCCCAAGGGGCTTTCGTACAGCCGCACGAGCCGGGGAACGTTCAGCTTGGTGATCAGTTTTATTCCCCGAGGCCGCAGTTCGACGCCTGCGTCGAGCAGCATCTTCCGCGCTGTCCCGTACGTGTACCCGCAGAGCCAGCCGACGCGGTCGATGCTGAGCCCCAGGTCGTACAGGATCGCCATGGTGACTACGACCGGGGCCGACGAGGCCCTTGTGCCCGCGGTACGTATTTCCACGCCTTCGTCCTGGAGCGATGCACGGATCACGTCGTGACGAGTCCTGTACAGGCGCGCCAGGCGTTCCAGCGTGTATCCGCCTGACTGGTAGAGCACCGCCATTTCAGCGGCGAGGCTGGCGAGGCGGCCTCGCCCGGCGCGTGGCTCCGGTCTTTGAGGCCGCATCTGAGTGATCCCGTCAGACGGGGATGATATGGCGGGCATGTCATTCCTTCCGGGAAGCATGGGCTAGGAACACGGGATCGCGGTTGCATTTGGGCGGATGGAGCTCGGGCTGGCGGCCGTGCGCGGATTGTTCGCAGATCCGGCAGGGC
Source organism: Streptomyces sp. NPDC002403 (assembly GCF_053593015.1). Lineage (NCBI taxonomy): Bacteria > Bacillati > Actinomycetota > Actinomycetes > Kitasatosporales > Streptomycetaceae > Streptomyces > Streptomyces sp. NPDC002403. The sequence goes on from NZ_JBSFBQ010000068.1 coordinate 32,109, forward strand.
GCTGTGCCTGCGGCCGGCGGCATTGCGCAGCCTGGACAGGGGCAGCCGGGGATGTGTCGCCCGTGGGCGTCGTGCTTCGGACGTGGTCCGGTCATCGCCCATTTGGCGCGGCCATCGACGGAGCGAGGAGGCCGGCCAGGATGTCGGGGCGCCAGTACTCCCCTCTGCCGTCAAGGGCCCAGTACAGCCGGGAGCCTCCGCGGACCGAAGAGGCGGGGATGTCCCGCAGGGTGGCGCCCCGCCGAAACAGTCTGCCGCCGGCATTGCGCCATCCGCCGGGAAGTACACCGGGTTCCACGAGGAAGAGCGCGGTGGCTCCCTGGACGTCCCCGAGCACTGGACCCCACGACTGCTCCCCGCTCTGGAGCAGAGTGGTCAGTGCGGTGCGGCAGGCATCCGGGCTCGCGCGCACCACATCGACATCCTGGCCGGTGACCACGTCTCCGCACAGCACTGGGAAGCGGCTGGGCTGGTGCGGCATGCCCTCCGGAACGAGACGCAGCGGGTCGGTGTCACAGGCCCGCGTGGAGGCGGCCGATACCCGTGAGGGGCGGCCCTTGGGCTTCAACTGTGTGGGCCGTTGGGAGCTGGCGCTGCGTTGTTTCGTGTCCGGTGAGGACTCCGCAGGCGTAGCCTCGGGCGATCAGCGCGCAGTCGTCTTCGCCCTCAGATCTCAGTAGGGACAGGGCGGAGGTGACGTCGTCCGTGGACAGGCGTGTCTGCGCCGCGATGTGAGCGTCCAGGTTGCGTTCGGGGACGTCGTACGCCAGGTGCGGCCACACCTTCACAACCTCAGGGGGCAAGTCCACCAGCCCGGCCTGGGGTATGTGCTCAACGGTGATCAGGCCTCTGCTGATCGAGGCGTGGGCCAAGGCGCGCTCAGTTGCCACGGACGCTCTCAGCCGACAGCTGCGGCGGTGTTCGCGGACTGTGCCGATGCCTCTTCTCTGCTGTTGGGCGTGCTCGGCCGCGCTCAGGCCCTGGAGAAGAGCGAGCAGTGCGTGTTGATGTATGGGGCTGGGCCACCAGCCGTCAAACAGTCCCGGACAGCTGGCGGGAATGCTGAGCGTGACGGGCACCCGCAGCACAGACGCGGACATGGGTACGGCCCCTTTCTGATGGGTCGAACGGGCGGATGGCCGACACTGAAACGGTGGCGGCTTGCGGGGGAATTGCCGCGTGGCGGCGGAAGGGGGCGTAGTTGTCGCCCCCGGGTGCCAGGTGCGTAGGGACCGGTGGCGGCTCGCGCGACCGCGGTGGGTCACGGCCCGCGCGCCCGGTGGCCCGCAAGTCCTGCGGTTATGCAGGTCACCGGGCGCGAGACGACGTCTGGACGCGGCTCCGTCAAGAAATCGCTGATTGTGTTTCGTCCGCCTCAATCCCGTTGCGCTGCCTCGGGAGCGCAGAAACGGCGGTCTGCAGAGCCTGCTGCCGTTGATTGGCGACAGTAATCGCGAGCGCCGTGTCGATCAGCGTCGCATGGCTGAAGGCCTGCGGGAAGTTGCCCACCTGGCGCTGCAGCCGGGAGTCCCACTCCTCCGCGAGCAGGCCCAGGTCGTTGCGCAGGGACAGCAGCCGTTCGAAGAGCTGACGTGCCTCGTCGACCCGGCCGATCATCGCCAGGTCGTCCGCCAGCCAGAACGAGCAGGCCAGGAACGCGCCCTCGTCGCCCTCCAGACCGTCGACGCCCGCGTCCTCGCCCGAGGTGGGGTAGCGCAG
>NZ_JBSFBQ010000069.1:0-33354 GCF_053593015.1 Streptomyces sp. NPDC002403
GGCCGGAAGGCCGGGGGCTTCTTGCTGAACCGAGCGGACGACCAGGTTCGAACTGGCGACCTCAACCTTGGCAAGGTTGCGCTCTACCAACTGAGCTACGTCCGCAAGCGCCGAAGCGCGAGGACCACTATACCCATCCGCGCTGCCGTGCGAGACGCACCGCGGCATGGCGATTCTCCGCACCGAGCTTCGAAGCGGCCGCGGAGAGGTAATTCCGTACCGTTCCCTGCGACAGCGACGCCCGCTCCGCGATCTCCGCGACGGGTGCCCCGTCCGCCGCCAGCTCCAGCACCTCGGCCTCGCGCGCGGTCAGCGGAGAGTCCCCGGCGGAGATCGCGTCGGCCGCCAACTCCGGGTCCACATAACGGTTTCCGGCATGCACGGTGCGGATGATCCCGGCCAGCTGCCGGGCGCTGACGGTCTTCGGGACGAAGGCCCGCACACCCGCCGCGAGTGCCCGTTTGAGGTGTCCGGGCAGGCCGTGGCTGGTCACGATCATCGTCCGGCAGCCGGGCAGTTCGGCCCGCAGCGATGTGGCGACACTCACACCGTCGGCGCCCGGCATCTCCAGATCGAGAACCGCCACATCGGGCCGGTGGGCCCGTGCCATGGCCAGCGCCTCCGGGCCGGTCGCGGCCTCCGCGACCACCACGAGGTCGTCCTCCAGGGCCAGCAGCGCGGCCAGCGCGCCCCGGATCAGGTGCTCGTCGTCGGCGAGCAGCACCCGCACGGTCGTCATCGTCGTTCCTCCTGAAGAGCGGGTGCCTCCCGGGCGGAAGGCGGCTTTCCGAGGCGGGGCGAGGACGCCACCGGGCCGAGCGGGACCGTCGCCGTGAGCCGGAACAGGCCGTTCCCCGCCGGGCCCGCGTCCAGCGAGCCGTCGACCACACGCAGCCGCTCCCGCAGCCCGGCTAGCCCGGAGCCGCCCGCCCCGGAACTCCCGTCCGCTCCCGTGGCGGCCACCGCCGCCCCGTCGTTCTCCACCAGCAGCACGGCCGCCTCCGCCGAGGTTCTGAGCCGGATCGTGCAGTGGCGCGGGTCGCCGTGCCGCAGCACATTGGTCGCCGCCTCCCGCACGACCCAGCCGAGCGCCGACTGCACGGGCGCGGGCAGCCGGTCGCCGGTGTCGCCCGTCACCTCGCACTCGATCCCGGCCGCGTTCAACACCCCCCGGGCGCCGGCCAGTTCCGTACTCAGATCGGCCTCCCGGTATCCCCGTACGACATCGCGCACCTCCTGCTGAGAGGTGCGGGCTATCCGCTGCACCTCGACCATCTGGTCCACCGCCTCCGGCCTGCCGCGCTGGGCCAGTTCCACGGCCAGTTCGCTCTTCAGCGCGATCACGGCGAGATTGCGGCCCAGCACGTCGTGCAGGTCCCGCCCGAACCGCAGCCGTTCCTCGGCGACCGCGAGCCGGGCCTGAAGGTCCCGGGCCTCCTCGGCCTGCCACATCACACTCAGGCTCCAGGCACTGGGCCGTACGGAGATCAGGACGAGCACACAGCCGAAGAGCGAGGTCGGCACCACCCCGGCCAGTGTCCCGCCCCGCACTCCGACCGCGGCGAGCGCGCCGACGCTCAGCGCGGTGACGGCGAACGACTGGATCAGGAAGGTGCGGACCGGCACCAGCAGGGTCTGCGTTATCGCGAGCGCCACCGGAGCATTCATGATCATGATGAGCAGCCCGGCTTCGTCGATCCCGTCCACCGCGGCCATCGCGACCAGCAGCCCCAGGTTCACCAGCAGCAGCACCAGGGGCGGCAGCTGCCGCCGCCGGGGGAAGACGGCGGTGCCGAGGTAGTGCGCGTACGACAGCCGGACGTTGCGGTTGCTCAGCAGGCACTGCGCAAGGCTCACGAGCAGCAGTGCCACGCCCAGCGCGATCGGGAGCGGCTCGTGGCGGATGTCCGACTTGAAGGGGGCCAGCTGCCACGACAGGGTGAAGAGCCAGGGCATCACCGAGAGGGTCAGCCGCGAGTAGAGGTCGATCCGCTCCAGCTTGCTGCGCTTCTGCCAGCTGCGGCGCCAGCCCCGCACGAGCACCGACACGGCACGTCCCTCCTCAGCGTCGCGGATCCCAGCGGAACCACCGCTGCACAGCAAACACGGCGAACCCGGCCCAGGCCAGCCCGGTCAGAGCGGCCACGAGCAGGTCGGAGCCACCGGTCTCGCCCAGCCAGCCCGTCCGCACGAGCGTCATCACCCCGGTCACCGGGAGCAGTTCGCACACGGAGGCCATCGGGTCGGGCATGATCTCCAGCGGCACGAAAAGCCCCGAGCCCATCATCGAGATGAAGAACAGCGGGAGGGTGGTGAGCTGCGAGGTCTGCACGGTGCGGGTCACCGCGGAGGTGGCCGCGGCCAGTGCCGCGAGCAGCACCACGCCCAGCAGCAGGCCCGCCAGGAGCAGTTCGGGCCGCTGCGGTGCGGCGAGGCCGAAGAAGGCCGTCCCCGCCACCACGATCACCACGGTCTGGGCCAGAGCCAGCGCGACCGACGGCAGGGCGGTCCCGACGAGGATCTCCCGGTCGGTGACCTCACCGGTGCGCAGCCGCTTCAGGACGAGGTCCTCGCGCCGCGCCACATAGGACGAGACCAGGTTCATGTAGACGGCCTGCATCAGCACGATGCCGATGCCGCCGGTGAGCGCCGCCGCGGCGACGGACAGGCCGGTCCCGTCGAGAACGGACTGCTTCAGCGTCGATCTCATCGCCAGGACCATGGCGGCGGGCATCAACAGCGAGACGAACACCGCGGTCCGGTTGCGGGCGAGCAGGGCGACTTCGGCGCGCCCGAGGGCGGTCAGCCGTCCCCGGAGCGTCGTGCCGGCCGCCGTGCGTGTGCCGGTCGTGCCGGTCGTCGTGCCGGGCGTGCCCGTTGTGCCGGTTGTCGTGGTCGTCATCACGCAGCCACCTCTTCGGACTCCGACGCGCTCTGCGCGATATCGAGAAACGCCTCTTCGAGCGAGGCCGAGCGGGCATCGAGGCCGAGCAGCCGGACGTCCGACTCCCGCGCCCAGGTCAGGAGTTCGTCCAGGGACTCCTGCAGGCGGTGGGTACGGATCTCGATCCGGTGGCCCTCGGCGGCGGCCCGCAGCCCCAGCGGAAGCCGGGCCGCCGGTACTCCCTCCGGCAGCTCGAACCGGATGCGTGCGGGGCGGGCGGCCGTCACCTCGGCGGTGGTGCCCGCCGTCACTATCCGCCCCCGGTGCATGATCGCCAGCCGGTCGGCGAGCGTCTCGGCCTCCTCCAGGTAATGCGTGGTGAGCAGCACGGTGGTGCCGCCGTCCCGCAGCTCGCGCACCAACTCCCAGGTGTCCCGCCGCCCTTCGGCGTCGAGCCCGGTGGTCGGCTCGTCCAGGAACAGCACCTCGGGCCGGCCGAGCAGGGCCAGCGCCAGGTCGAGACGGCGCCGCTCGCCGCCGGAGAGCTGCTTGACCCGCACGCGCGCCCGGTGGCCGAGCCCGACCAGCTCCAGTGCCTCACCGGTCGGGCGTGCGCCGCTGGTGCAGCCCGCCCACATCCGTACCGTCTCGGTGACCGTCAGCTCGGACGGGAAGCCGCCCTCCTGGAGCATCACCCCGATCCGCGGCCGGACGGCGGCGCGCTCGCCGAACGGGTCGTGCCCGAGCACCCGGACCGTGCCGGCGTCGGGCCTGGCCAGGCCCTCCAGCAGCTCGACGGTGGAGGTCTTCCCGGCGCCGTTCGTGCCGAGCAGGGCGAAGAGCTCGCCGCGCGCCACCGAGAAGGAGACACCGGCCACGGCCTCGAAGCCGCCCGCATAACGCCGCCGGACACCTGCCGCCTCGATCACCGCACCGGAAGCCGGGACGGAAGCGGAGAAGGAGGCGGATGCGGAAGTGGATGTGAGGGGTGCCACAGCCCGCTCCGTGCGGCTGCCTGGCATGTCGTCGCTGGTCATGCCTACAGATTTCCGCGGGATCGGCGGCGCGATCAGTGCGAGCTGTCATCACTGCTCATGACAAACGTCATGTGAGAGGGAGCACGACGAAGGCCCTGGTCGATATCGACCAGGGCCTTCGTTTCGATCAAGAGCGGACGACGAGATTCGAACTCGCGACCCTCACCTTGGCAAGGTGATGCTCTACCAACTGAGCCACGTCCGCATTGCTGCCGCTCATTGTACTCCCCGGAAGGAGTTCCATCGGGCGGTGCGAGCATTACTCTACCCGATCCACCGGAGTGGTCGATAAGAGCGATGCAGAGCGGGTGACAGGAATTGCACACTGCGCCTTCCCCCTGGAAGGGGGATGTTCTGCTACTGAACTACACCCGCACGCTGCGTGAGGTTCGGCTTTGCGGCCTTGCCCCTCGGCGTGCTCCAGACTTTAGCCGACCTGCAGGGGTGTAGCGCAAGTCGGTGCCCGCAGGGTGTCGCCGAAGGGGTCCGCGGCGGCTCCCGGCGGGCGGTGCGGACGGGGCCGTACCGGGCCGGCCGGTCAACTCGCTTCGCGGAAGGCCTCGTAGACCTTCTTGGGGATCCGGCCGCGGGCCGGCACCTCCATCCGGTGCGAGCGGGCCCAGGCGCGCACGGCCGCCGGGTCGGGTGCGAGCGAAGTGTGCCGGTACGGGACGGCTGCCTTGCCGCGCTTGCCGACGTTTGTCTGCTTTCGGCCCGCCGCCATGTACGGCGCGAGGGCCTTGCGCAGTTTCTTTGCATTGGATGGATTGAGGTCGATCTCGTACGACTTCCCGTCCAGGGCGAAGCTGACCGTTTCCGCCGCGTCTCCCCCGTCGATGTCGTCGGAGAGCGTGACCACTACGCGTTGAGCCACGGATATCGGTCCTTTCCTGCGGTATCGGCGGCGCGTCCGATGTGCGCCGATACCGGCCTTCCGGCTGCCGGGCGGATACGGCGTCGACGGTTGCCGACTGTTTAGGGTCAATGCTGCATTCCCCGGTAATCATTTGTACAGCGGTGGGCGCCGCATTGTGAAGCCCACCCAATTACCTCCGCGTGTCAGCCTTCTATGTGTGCCGCCGGTGAGGATTTTTTTTGCAGGACTTTCCCCGGGCGTTGTCCCGTCCGATATCTGGGCGTGATCAAGGGTTCTCGATATCTACCCGCGTAGAATTTCTGGCCAGGTAGGCTGAGGGGACCTGCGGGGGTCTGGGGAGCCCCCCGGAGAAACAGCCGCACCACACCAAACCGGGAGTGCCAGTGGCACGCGTCGTAGTCGACGTCATGCTCAAGCCCGAGATCCTCGACCCGCAGGGACAGGCGGTGCAGCGTGCACTGCCCCGTCTCGGCTTCGAGGGAATCGCGGACGTACGTCAGGGAAAGCGTTTCGAGCTGGAGGTCGAGGGGCCGGTCGACGACGCCGCCCTCAGCCGTATTCACGAGATGGCCGAGACTTTCCTCGCCAACACCGTCATCGAGGACTTCACCGTGAAGGTGGAGAAGGCCGAGGAGTCGAAGTGACTGCTCGTATCGGAGTCGTCACCTTTCCCGGCACGCTCGACGACAAGGACAGCCTGAGGGCCGTACGGGTCGCGGGCGCCGAACCCGTATCGCTGTGGCACCGCGACAAGGACCTGCACCAGGTCGACGCGGTCATCCTGGCGGGCGGCTTCTCCTACGGCGACTATCTGCGGGCCGGCGCCATCTCCCGCTTCTCGCCGGTCATGGAGACCGTCATCGAGCAGGCGAAGGCGGGGATGCCGGTCCTCGGCATCTGCAACGGCTTCCAGATCCTGACCGAGGCACATCTGCTGCCCGGCGCGATGCTGCGGAACAACCACCTGCACTTCATCTGCCGCGACCAGAAGCTGCGCGTCGAGAACGCGGAGACCGCCTGGACCTCGGACTACTCCGCGGGCCAGGAGATCTCCGTACCGCTCAAGAACATGGACGGGCGTTACGTCGCCGACGAGCGCGTGCTCGACGAGCTGGAGGCGGAGGGCCGGGTCGCCTTCCGCTACCTGGACATGAACCCCAACGGCTCGCTGCGCGACATCGCCGGCATCACCAACGCCGCGGGCAATGTCGTCGGCCTGATGCCGCACCCGGAGCACGCCGTCGAGCCGCTGATCGGAACCGGCCGTACCGACGGTCTCGGTTTCTTCACCTCGATCATCAAGAAGCTGGTCAACGCATGAGCCTGGATACGGTCAAGCACGCGGCCGAGACCCCGGACGTCGCGCAGCCCTGGAAGGAGCTCGGCCTCAAGGAGGACGAGTACGCCCGGATCCGCGAGATCCTGGGCCGCCGTCCCACCGGCGCCGAGCTCGCCATGTACTCCGTGATGTGGTCCGAGCACTGCTCGTACAAGAGCAGCAAGGTCCACCTCAAGCAGTTCGGCGAGAAGGTCCCCGTCAACGACGCGATGCTCGTCGGCATCGGCGAGAACGCCGGTGTGGTCGACGTCGGTCAGGGTTACGCGGTCACCTTCAAGGTCGAGTCGCACAACCACCCCTCGTACATCGAGCCCTACCAGGGCGCGGCGACCGGCGTCGGCGGCATCGTCCGCGACATCCTCGCCATGGGCGCCCGCCCGGTCGCCGTCGTCGACCCGCTGCGCTTCGGCGCGGCCGACCACCCCGACACCAAGCGCGTCCTGCCGGGCGTCGTCGCGGGCATCGGTGGCTACGGCAACTGCCTGGGGCTGCCGAACATCGGCGGCGAGGTCGTCTTCGACGCCTGCTACCAGGGCAACCCGCTGGTCAACGCCGGCTGCATCGGCGTGATGAAGCACGAGGACATCCACCTGGCCAAGGCCTCCGGCCCCGGCAACAAGGTGATCCTCTACGGTGCCCGCACCGGTGGCGACGGCATCGGCGGCGTCTCCGTGCTGGCCTCGGAGACCTTCGAGTCGACCGGCCCGGCCAAGCGCCCGGCCGTCCAGGTCGGCGACCCGTTCCAGGAGAAGCTCCTCATCGAGTGCACCCTGGAGATCTTCAAGGAGAAGCTCGTCGCGGGCATCCAGGACCTCGGCGGTGCCGGGCTCTCCTGCGCCACGTCCGAGCTGGCCTCCGCCGGATCCGGCGGCATGCGCGTCGAGCTGGACACCGTGCCGCTGCGCGACTCCTCCCTCTCGCCCGAGGAAATCCTCATGAGCGAGTCGCAGGAGCGCATGTGCGCGATCGTCGAGCCGCAGCACGTGGACCGCTTCCTGGAGATCTGCGAGAAGTGGGACGTCATCGCCACCGTCATCGGTGAGGTGACCGAGGGCTCCCAGCTGGAGATCTTCTGGCACGGCGAGCAGATCGTCGACGTGCCGCCGCGGTCCGTGGCCCACGAGGGCCCGACGTACCACCGTCCGTTCGCCCGTCCGTCCTGGCAGGACGCGCTGCAGGCCGACGACGCGGGCAAGCTGGCCCGGCCGGCGAACGGCGCGGAACTGCGCGAGCAGGTCCTCAAGCTGGTCGCCTCGCCGAACCAGGCGTCGAAGTCCTGGATCACCGACCAGTACGACCGGTTCGTGCAGGGCAACACCGTGCTCGCGATGCCCGAGGACGCCGGCATGGTCCGGATCGACGAGGAGTCGAACCTGGGCGTGGCCATGGCGACCGACGGCAACGGCCGGTACGCCAAGCTCGACCCGTACACCGGTGCGCAGCTCGCGCTGGCGGAGTCGTACCGCAATGTCGCCGCCTCCGGCGCCAAGCCGCTGGCCATCTCGGACTGCCTGAACTTCGGTTCGCCCGAGGACCCGGACGTCATGTGGCAGTTCGCCGAGGCCACCCGTGGTCTCGCGGACGGCTGCCTGGAGCTGGGCACCCCGGTCACCGGTGGCAATGTGTCGCTGTACAACCAGACCGGCGAGACGGCGATCCACCCGACGCCGGTCGTGGCCGTGCTCGGTGTGATCGACGACGTCAACCGGCGTACGCCGGTCGCCTTCGCGGAAGAGGGCCAGCTCCTCTACCTGCTGGGCGACACGCGTGAGGAGTTCGGCGGCTCGGCCTGGTCCGAGGTCGTCCACAACCACCTCGGCGGCATGCCGCCCAAGGTGGACCTGGGCCGCGAGAAGCTGCTCGGCGAGATCCTGATCTCGGCCTCCCGCGACGGGATGATCGACGCGGCGCACGACCTCTCCGACGGCGGTCTGATCCAGGCGGTCACCGAGTCCTGCCTGCGCGGCGGGAAGGGTGCCCGGCTGGTCGTGCCGGACGGTCTGGACGCGTTCACGTTCCTCTTCTCCGAGTCGGCGGGGCGCGCGGTCGTCTCGGTGCCGCGGAGCGAGGAGCTGCGCTTCAACGACATGTGCGGTGCGCGGGGTCTGCCCGTCGCCCGGATCGGTGTCGTGGACGGCGAGGAGATCGAGATCCAGGGCGAGTTCAGCATTCCGCTGAGCGAGCTGCGTACGGCGCACGAGGCCACCATTCCGGCTCTGCTCGCCTGACGTACCTGTTCCTGACGAGGACGGCCCCGCCCTGTTCATGGGCGGGGCCGTCCTCGTACGTCCGGGTGCGGAATTCCGGCGGAATTCCGTTTCATCGCCGGTGCGGCGCGAGTGGCTGCTGCGTGGTGAATTCGGCGGCATTCACGTCCGCCGCTTCCGGTTCCCTCCGAGGCGGCAGCCGGGCCGCCGGAAAAGGACCGCGTCCGCCGAGGCGACGAAGGCGTCCGGTGCCTGCTGGTGGGCGTGGCCGGTCAGCCGGTCCACGAGCGGCCCGACGCCGATCCCCTTCAGCAGCGGCGCGGCGCCGGACCGTCCGGAGGCCGGTACGGGGGGCCTGTCGGCGCCGTGCAACCGGGTCGAGATCGCTGACGATGTCCGCGTCGAGCACGGCCGGCAGGACCGTGGCGATGCGGAGCGCGAACCCGATGAAGCGCTGACGGTCGGTCATGACGGTGGCTCCGGCTGCCGACATGACGGGGCTCCCCTCCCGGGCGGCGTGACGCCGCCGCGGCCGGGTAGCACCATGACCCAGGAAAATATACTGAGTCATGAATTGATCCGAGATGAAGATTCATCCTGGTACAGTGACGCCATGACCGAGGGGATGAGCCTGCGCGAGCGCAAGAAGCTCCAGACACGGCACCGCCTGCTGGCCGCGGCGACCGAGCTCTTCGCCGAGCGCGGCTTCGACAAGGTCTCGGTCGCCGAGATCGCGGAGGCGGCCGAGGTGTCGAAGATGACTGTCTTCAACTACTTCGCCGGCAAGGAGGACTTGGTCCTCGCCCCCATGGAGGAGCACATCGGCGATGTCGCGCGCGCGGTGCGGGACCGGGCCTCCGGTGAGTCCGTCCTGGCCGCCGTGCGCGGACAGTTCCTGGCCTGCGTCGAGCGCCGCGATCCCTCGGTCGGGATGAGTGACGCGCCGGTGGTGCTCAGGGTGCGCCGGCTGATCGTGGAGACCCCGGCGCTGCTCACCCGGGCCCACGCGTTCTCCATGCGCTCCTTCGACCTGCTTGCCGAAGCCCTGGTCGAGGAGGGGGAGGAGCCGGCCATCGCCCGGGTCGTGGCCGTCCAGCTGATCGGCACCCGCAACGCGCTCATACAGGCGAACCAGTTGCGGCTGCTGGCCGGGGAGCCGGCGGACGCGGTCGCACCGGACGCCGTCGCGCTCGCCGAGCGGGCTTTCGGCCTGCTCGCCGACGGCCTGGGCGACTTCGCGACCCGCCCCTGAGACCGCCGGGGCCGTCCACAGGCCCTAGGCTCCCGGACATGCCGCCGTCCCAGAAACGTGCCCGCCGCTACGACCCGGCCAGGACCCGCAGCGCGGTCCTGGCGCAGTTCGCCCATGTCCGGGAAGCCGTAAGCGCCCTGACGCCCGCACAGCTCGCGCTGCCGACCCGGCTCGGCGACTGGACCGTGCGCGAACTGGCCGTACACCTGACCCTGGCGCTCTCGGCCGTCACCCGGAATCTGGAGCTGCCGGAACCCGCTGCGGCGAAGCCCGACCTGACACTCGTCGAGTGGCCGTTCAGGACCGCGGACCGGGCCGCGCGCATCGCGGACGACACCAGGGCGCTCGCGGCGGACCGCTCCGACCTGGACGCGCTGTACGGGGCGGTCGCGGGGCGGTTCGAGGAGCTGGTGCCCGCGGCCGGCGACGAGCGGCTGCTGACGACGCGGCTCGGGGTGATGCGGCTGGCGGACTTCCTCGTCACCCGTACCGTCGAACTCGTCGTGCACACCGACGACCTGAACGAGGCGGCCGGCCTCGACATCCCGTACGACCGGCAGGCCCTCGCCGCCTGCACCCGGCTGCTCGCCGACGCCCTCGCCGAGAAGGCGCCGGGCGGCTCGGTCGAGGTACGGGTCCCGCCGTTCGCCGTCGTCCAGTGCGTGCAGGGCCCCCGGCACACCCGCGGAACGCCGCCCAATGTCGTCGAGACCGACCCGCTCACCTGGATCCGGCTCGCCACCGGGCGCACGGAGTGGGCGCGGGAGCTCGACGGGGCGAAGGTCGCCGCGAGCGGGGAGCGGGCCGACCTCGCCGCCCTGCTGCCCCTGATGGGATGAGCGGGAACCGGACGCCCGGCCGCACCGTCCCAGGGCCATGCGGAATCAGTCCACGCAGAAGCGGAATCGGCCCATGCGGAACCGGCGGACGGCCGTCGGAGCGCTGACCCTCCTCGCCCCTCTTCTCACCCTTGCCGCCTGTGGGAACGGGACGACGGCCGGTGACGGCAGCGGTTCGGTACGGACCGGCCCGCGCGTCACCGGCATCCACTGGAACGTCGACTCGGTGACGGCCGGCGGGCAAAGGGCCGAAGCCCCGGACGGCGCCCATGTGGTGATCGACCCCGAAGGCGGAGCCACGGGGAACTTCGGCTGCAACGACTTCACCGCCGAGACCCGCACGGACGGCGACACGATCACCGTGCGGCGGGCCACGACCACGGCGAAGGGATGCGAGAAGGACGTCGAGCGGTTCGAGACGGCCATGTCCCGCGCGTTCAGCGGCGCACTCACCGCCGCCGTCACGGGCAGGACCCTGACCCTGACCACGAGGGTCGGCGACTCCATCGCCCTGACCTCGGAGCCCCCGGCCCCGCTCACCGGCACCACCTGGACCGTCACCTCCCTGGTCTCCGGCGCGACCGCCTCGTCGCTGCCCGCGGGTGCGGAGAGGAAGGCACGGCTGACCTTCGGCGAGGACGGCTCCGTACGGGGCACCCTCGGCTGCAACCGGTTCCGCTCCACCGCGACGGTCACCGGCTCCACCATCACGTTCGGACCGGCCGAGGGCACCAGGATGATGTGCCCGGACCCCCGGATGAAGCTGGAGCGCGCCCTGCTGGCGGTCCTGGACGGGAGGACGACGTACCGGATCGACCACCGCACGCTGTCCCTCACCGCGGCGAACGGCGAGGGACTCGGCGCGACGGCCCCGGCACCCGGCACATGAGACCCGGGATCCGCGCCGGGCCCTGACTCAGGACCCCGTCGGGTACGGCAGCAGTCCGGCGTCGGTCCGCTCCCAGGACGCCCGCAGCTCGGCCAGCAGCTCCGGCTCGGCGGCCGCCCGGTCGGCCTGTTCGCGCTGGTCGTGGGCGAGCTGGAACAGCTGGTCCTTCCCGCTCCTGCCCCGGTAGTACTTCCAGTCGCCCCGGCGCAGCGCCCGTTCCCCGCGCACCCGCCAGAACAGATCACGCTCCCGGGGCCGCTCGCCCCGCAGCAGATAACCGGCGAGGCTGATGCCGTCCAGCGGATGGGCGGGGTCGGGCCGGGCGCCACCGAGCTCCAGCAGGGTCGCCGTCCAGTCGGGCGAGAACACCGGCAGATCGCTCACCTGGTGCGGGTCGATCCCGGCGGGCCAGCGCAGCACCGCCGGAACCCGGATGCCGCCCTCCTGGAGCGAGCTCTTGTTGCCGGAGAGCGGCCACTGGTACGAGAAGCGCTCGCCGCCGTTGTCGCTGGCGAAGAAGACGAGCGTGTCCTCCTCCTGCCCGGACCGCTTCAGCGCCTTCAGCACCTCGCCGACCGAACGGTCCAGGTCCTCCACCATCTGCCGGTACTTCTCGATCGAGCCGCCGTCGGCATGGAAGAGGCCCGAGAGCCCGCCCTCCTTGATCCTGCGGACGATCTCCGCGCTCTCGGCGGTGTCGCCCTCCGCGATCCACGGCCAGTGCGGGGTGGTGAAGTTCAGGTTGAGCAGCCACGGCCGCTCGTGGTCGCGCTGTACGTACTCGCTCGCCCGCTCGGTCAGGATCCGGGTGTAGTAGCGCAGGTCCTTGTACTCGGCGTCGCCCTCGTACAGGTCGTACTCGCCGCCGAGGCCGAGCTTGGAGTAGTACTCCAGCGCGCCGCCGAAGTTCCCGAAGAACTCGTCCCAGCCGGACCGGGTGGGGCTGTAGTCGGGCAGATAGCCGCAGTGCCACTTGCCGATCAGCGCGGTGGCGTAACCGGCGCCGCGCAGCAGCGAGGCGAGCGTGGGGTGGGTGGGTTCGAGCCCCACCGACCGGTCCGCGATGGGCTCGGCGAGCCCGCCCTTCGTGCGGCCCGGATAGCGGCCGGTGTAGAGGCTGAACCGGGTGGGGGAGCAGGTGGCGGACCCGGCGTAGGCGTCCGTGAACCGCACGCCCTGCCGTCCGAGCCGGTCCAGGTGGGGGGTGCGGATGTTCGGTGACCCGTACGAGGAGAGGTCGGCCCAGCCGAGGTCGTCGCCGAGGATGAAGAGGATGTTGGGCCGTCGGGTGTGTTTGCCGCGGGCCGCCCGGAAGGGCCGTTCCCGGACGCTGTCGGCCACGGGCGCGGCCGCGGCGGGGGAGGCGGCAGGGAGACCGACGGCGGCGGTGGCGGCGGTCGCGCCGACGGCGGTCCCGAAGGCCCGCCTGGTCAGAGAGCTTTCAGGACTTTTGTTCGAATCGCGAGAAGGCATGGCTGCTCCAGGGCAGGGCTCGGCGCGCGCGGCGGCGAAGAGCGGGCAGGCCGGTCAGGCGTCGGACACGGCTGTGGCTACGGCCTGCCGACGCTGCCGCGGCTGCGCGCAGGGCTGTGGGAGGGGGAGGAAGGGGTGCGCGTGCGCAGACCGGCGCGCGGCGGGGCGGCGGAAGCGGCACCGGCCGCCGGACGGGCGGTGAGCCGGGGAGGCGGGGGCAGCCGAGGGCGCGCCGGTGGAATCAGGCGCAGCGACAGATGGCGCTCGCGACACGTCCCAGATCGACGTGCCGGCGCTCCACGAGCGTGACCGAGCGGTCACCGAGAGGCTGGGGCTGCATGGTGCAGGAGCCTGCCAACCGGCCATGCGCCTGTCAACGGCGGTCTCGCACTGCGGACCTCCGCCCCGGCCGGCGGCGTCGGACCGAGGGGGCCCGGGGCCGCATCCCGGGCATCACGGTGTGAGGCTCGCCACGAAACGCGCGTTCGGTCGGACTTCGCATCGGGCCGTCGGCCGCCTCACCGAGCGCCACCGTCCGGCCCGGCGGACCGCCCGGCCCAGATGGCCTGAATCCGACGGTAACCGGGCGCTGATCCGGGCGACCGCCGTCCCGTGGCTCGATCCGGACTCCGCCGCGACCCGCGGATGATCACTCTTCGTAACCGTCCGGAGTGGTCCCCGGACCGCCCCTGGGAGCACTTCCCCAGTGGTCCGGGCCGGTATCCCGAATTCGGACCAGTGGTCGATCTCGCCTACACTCGGTGGCGTGCCTCGTGGTGATGGACGACTCAACCACGACCTGCTCCCCGGAGAGAAAGGCCCCCAGGACGCTTGCGGCGTCTTCGGTGTCTGGGCTCCGGGCGAAGAGGTCGCCAAGCTCACCTATTTCGGACTGTATGCCCTGCAGCACCGTGGACAGGAGTCCGCGGGCATCGCAGTGAGCAACGGGTCCCAGATCCTGGTCTTCAAGGACATGGGACTGGTCTCGCAGGTCTTCGACGAAACGTCTCTGGGATCTCTCCAGGGCCATATCGCGGTCGGTCATGCCCGCTACTCCACCACCGGTGCCTCGGTGTGGGAGAACGCGCAGCCGACGTTCCGTGCGACCGCGCACGGCTCGATCGCCCTGGGTCACAACGGCAACCTGGTCAATACGGCCAAGCTCGCCGAGATGGTCGCCGACCTTCCCCGCAAGGACGGCCGCGCCACCCAGGTCGCCGCGACGAACGACACCGACCTGGTGACCGCGCTGCTCGCCGGCCAGACCGACGACGACGGCAAGCCGCTCACCATCGAGCAGGCCGCCGCGAAGGTGCTCCCCGATGTCAGGGGCGCCTTCTCCCTCGTCTTCATGGACGAGCACACCCTCTACGCGGCCCGTGACCCGCAGGGCATCCGCCCGCTGGTCCTCGGCCGGCTGGAGCGCGGCTGGGTGGTGGCCTCCGAGTCCGCCGCCCTCGACATCTGCGGTGCCAGCTTCGTCCGCGAGATCGAGCCGGGCGAACTCGTCGCCATCGACGAGAACGGCCTGCGCACCTCGCGGTTCGCGGAAGCGAAGCCCAAGGGCTGTGTCTTCGAGTACGTCTACCTGGCCCGCCCCGACACCGACATCGCCGGGCGCAACGTCTACCTCTCCCGGGTGGAGATGGGCCGCAAGCTGGCCGCCGAGGCCCCGGTCGAGGCCGATCTGGTCATAGCGACCCCGGAGTCCGGCACCCCTGCCGCCATCGGTTACGCGGAGGCCAGCGGCATTCCGTTCGGCGCCGGCCTGGTGAAGAACGCGTACGTCGGCCGGACCTTCATCCAGCCGTCCCAGACCATTCGCCAGCTCGGCATCCGTCTCAAGCTGAACCCGCTCAAGGAAGTCATCAAGGGCAAGCGCCTGGTGGTCGTCGACGACTCGATCGTCCGCGGCAACACCCAGCGCGCACTGGTCCGGATGCTCCGCGAGGCCGGTGCCGCCGAGATCCACATCCGGATCTCGTCCCCGCCGGTGAAGTGGCCGTGCTTCTTCGGCATCGACTTCGCCACCCGCGCAGAGCTGATCGCCAACGGCATGACCGTCGACGAGATCTCCACGTCGATGGGGGCGGACTCGCTCGCGTACATCTCGCTCGACGCCATGGTCGAGGCGACGACGATCGCCAAGCCGAACCTCTGCCGCGCCTGCTTCGACGGCGAGTACCCCATGGAGCTCCCGGACCCGGAGCTGCTCGGCAAGCAGCTGCTGGAGACCGAGCTGGCGGCAGGCCCGGCGGCGACCGCCGCGTCCGACGCACTGCGTCGTCCGTGACGGCCCAGCCGCACACCTCTGGCCACCAGCCCCGTATTTCCACACGAAAGATCCCAGGCAATGTCTGAGACAACAGGTGCTTCCTACGCGGCAGCGGGCGTCGACATCGAAGCCGGCGACCGTGCCGTCGAGCTGATGAAGGAGTGGGTGAAGAAGACGCAGCGCCCCGAGGTCGCGGGCCTCGGCGGCCTCGGCGGTTTCGCCGGCCTCTTCGACGCCTCGGCCCTCAAGCGCTACGAGCGTCCGCTGCTCGCCTCCGCCACCGACGGCGTCGGCACGAAGGTCGACCTCGCCCGCAAGATGGGCGTGTACGACACCATCGGCCACGACCTCGTCGGCATGGTCGTCGACGACCTGGTCGTCTGCGGCGCCGAACCGCTCTTCATGACCGACTACATCTGCGTCGGCAAGGTCCACCCCGAGCGTGTCGCGGCCATCGTGAAGGGCATCGCCGAGGGCTGCGTCCTCGCGGGCTGCGCCCTGGTCGGCGGCGAGACCGCCGAGCACCCCGGACTCCTCGGCCCGGACGACTTCGACGTCGCCGGCGCCGGTACGGGTGTGGTCGAGGCCGACCTGCTGCTGGGCCCGGACCGTATCCGTAAGGGTGACGTGGTGATCGCCATGGCGTCGTCCGGTCTTCACTCCAACGGGTACTCGCTCGTCCGGCACGTGGTCTTCGACCGGGCCGGCTGGTCGCTGGACCGGCAGGTCGAGGAGTTCGGCCGCACGCTCGGCGAGGAACTCCTGGAGCCCACCAAGATCTACTCGCTGGACTGCCTGGCGCTCACCCGCACGACCGAGGTGCACGGCTTCAGCCACATCACCGGCGGCGGCCTGGCCAACAACCTGGCCCGGGTCATCCCGGACGGACTGCACGCCAGGGTCGACCGCTCCACCTGGACGCCCGGCGCGGTCTTCGACCTGGTCGGCCGCACGGGACAGGTCGAGCAGCTGGAGCTGGAGAAGACGCTGAACATGGGCGTCGGCATGATCGCGATCGTCCCGGCCGAGTCCGTGGACGTGGCACTGACGACGCTGGCCGACCGCGGGGTCGAGTCCTGGGTCGCGGGCGAGATCACCGAGCGCGGGGCGCACACCTCGGGCGCGGAGCTCGTCGGCGGGTACGCGCGATAGACACGGGCGGGCACACCGGGACGAACCCGGTGTCCGCCACATCCTCGGCCGCCGGGAACCCTGCAGGTCCGGCGGTCGGGGAAGGCATCGGGGAAACCGGCTCCCGCACAAGGCGGCCGGACCGGACCGGGGCAGCACAGAACCCGGTCCGGGACAGGCCCGGACCGGGTTGATGTGTCAGCGCGAGGTCAAGCGCCGCGGCGCTGTGACGACGGACCGGACTTGTCGTCCTCGTCCTCGTCCTCGTCGTCGTTGTACAGATCCGCGTACTGTGCGTACGGGTCATCTTCCTCGTCGTCGTCCTCGAACGGCTCTGCGTTCGGTGGCTGACTCGAAGGCGATGCGCCCAGCTCATTGGCCAGACGCGACAGGTCAGTCCCGCCGCTGCTGTACTTCAGCTGGCGGGCGACCTTTGTCTGCTTGGCCTTTGCCCGGCCGCGCCCCATGGCTCGACCCCCTCGGTGACGGGGCTCGACGGCCCCAGAGTCTTGACACGCGTTCATGTTTCAGGACGGACTCTCGGCTGAGAGACCGTGCCCGTAGGGCTTTAACGGTACCTGCTTCCGCGGCCATACGGTACGCCGCCCGCATCACGCGCCCCGGAAGGAGACCGGCGAGAAGCCCCGTCCTCGCTGGTCAACTGCGATTTTAACCTCTTCTTGGCATGCGACCCGCCGACCGGCGTGAGTCTTGTCTCGCCGGTCGGCGGGTCGACGGTCCACGGTGGTGCGGACGCGGGGTGACGCGTCCGCCACCGTCAGCGGCGGCGGGCTTCGGCCATCCGCTGTTCGGCGATCCGGTCGGCCGCGGCGGCCGGCGGAATGCCGTCGTCCTTCGCACGTGCGAATATGGCCAGCGTGGTGTCGAAGATCTTCGACGCCTTGGCCCTGCACCGGTCGAAGTCGAAGCCGTGCAGCTCGTCGGCGACCTGGATGACGCCGCCCGCGTTCACCACGTAGTCGGGCGCGTACAGGATCGCCCGGTCCGCGAGGTCCTTCTCCACGCCGGGATGCGCGAGCTGGTTGTTGGCCGCACCGCACACCACCTTCGCCGTGAGCACCGCGACGCTCTCGTCGTTCAGCGCGCCGCCGAGCGCGCACGGGGCGTAGATGTCGAGGCCCTCGGTACGGATCAGCGCGTCGGTGTCCGCGGCGACGGCGATCCCGGGGTGCTTCTCGGTGATCCGGCGTACGGACTCCTCCCGCACATCCGTGATCACGACCTCCGCGCCGTCCGAGAGCAGATGCTCGACCAGGTGGTGACCGACCTTGCCGACTCCGGCGACCCCCACTTTTCGGCCACGCAGCGTCGGGTCGCCCCAGACGTGCTGAGCCGAGGCCCGCATGCCCTGGAAGACACCGAACGCGGTGAGGACCGAGGAGTCGCCGGCGCCGCCGTTCTCGGGGGAGCGGCCGGTGGTCCAGCGGCACTCGCGGGCGACGGTGTCCATGTCGGCGACATAGGTGCCGACGTCGCAGGCGGTCACGTAGCGGCCGCCGAGCGAGGCCACGAACCGGCCGTAGGCCAGCAGCAGTTCCTCCGACTTGATCTGCTCGGGGTCGCCGATGATGACGGCCTTGCCGCCGCCGTGGTCGAGACCGGCCATGGCGTTCTTGTACGACATGCCGCGCGAGAGGTTCAGCGCGTCCGCGACGGCCTCCTCCTCGGAGGCGTAGGGATAGAAGCGGGTGCCGCCGAGGGCCGGGCCCAGGGCGGTGGAGTGGATGGCGATGACGGCCTTGAGGCCGCTGGCACGGTCCTGGCAGAGCACGACTTGCTCGTGGCCCCCCTGTTCGGACTGGAACAGGGTGTGCAGGACGCCGTCGGTCACATCGGTCACTGTGGTGACTCCCAAGTACGAAGCGGCGAGGACCCTCCTGAAGGTGGGGAGGGTCGCGGACCGGCCGGCACGGCCGGTCCGACTGGGCACGAGGGTAAGTCCTACGCGGACGTAGATCTGTTCCAGTGCCCAGGATCACCCCCCGGCGGAGTACGGGCGTGACACGATCTGCTGCATGTCGGTGGTGTCTTCGGTGCTCGTCCCTTATGCGTCCTATCTCCGGGTGTACGAGCCGCTGGCCGCCTTCCCGGAGCCCGAGCGCGCCCACTGGGCGCGGTACGCCGGGCGGGCCCGGATGCCCACGGCACAGGACGAATTGCGCCGTTCGCTGGCCGACCTGGTGGCCACCCCGCCGGCCGCCGTACCGGCGCACGAGAGCGCGGACGCGTTCGTCGCCGAGGTCGACGGGGTGGTGTGCGTCTGCCCGTGGCGGACCAGGCTGCGCGGCTGGCTGGCGCTGGAGGAGCTGACGGAGATGCTCCCCGCGCCGGTGCTCGACGCGGTGCTGCCGCCGGTGGTGCGCGGGCAGGCGGCGGTGGACCACGAGCGGTGGGCGGAGCGGAATCCGGACGCCCGGCCGTGGATCCGTACCTCGGTGTGGCAGGTGCCGGTGCGGTGGTTCGTGCTCTTCTCCGACGAGGAGCGGGAGTACGCGGCGGCGGGCGAGAACGGTGCGGGACCCGTGCTGCGGTACCGGACGCCGATGGTCCAGGCCCGCCGCCGGCTGGCCCGGGGGCTGAAGACGCTGCGGGAGTCGGTGGACGGGGGCGGTCTGACCGAGGGGCTGGTGGACGTGGGGCGCTGGCTGGAGGAGTTCCATCCGCGTGCGCTGGTCGAGCTGGACTACGGCGGTCTGGTGCACGCGCTGCCGGCGAAGCAGCTCGCCGGGGACCGGTCGGCCGCCGATGTGGCCGAGGGCATCGCGGCGCTCCGGGCGGGCGACACCGAGGGGGCGAGCGAGGCGTACGGCCGGCTGGCGGAGCGCTGGCGTTCCGTAAGGGATCGTCAGTTCGCGAACTGACGGGGCGATATCGGCGTCTGTCCTGTGTGTCCTGTGTGACGTGTGGGAATGAAGAGGCGGAAGCGTACTCCTGTGATCTCGGGACCTACGTCCCGAACCGGGCCTTTGCCTCAAGCGTGATGGATAGCACTAACTGGGCCCTTGCGCCCTTCCCCACCCCTCATGCCAAAATAGGACAAGGAGCCCGGGGAGGGTTCTGTCCGTCCAACTAAGGGCGGAATGCTCAGCATTGCACTCTATGGGGGGTCTGATGGCTCCTGATCGCTCTGTGACTGATCGTCACGGCGGGGTGACTGTCCGCTATGGCATGGTCCATCGGCTTCCGTCGCTGATGAACACCTGGGAGGGCAATTCCATCGGTTTGGCCGACGTGGCTGGACGGATGGTGTAGTTGTAGTGCCGAGGACAAGCCGTTCGTCCTATAACCGACTCGGCCCGCGTCCGCCATTTCGGGCAACGCGGGTCAAGGTGCAGAATTTAGAGGAAAGAACCGAGATGGTTCGGTTCTCCCGAGGAGGCCGCTCATGACCGCTCGCACCCCTGATGCCGAGCCGCTGCTGACCCCGGCTGAGGTTGCCACGATGTTCCGCGTGGACCCGAAGACGGTTACCCGCTGGGCCAAGGCAGGCAAGCTCACGTCCATCCGCACGCTCGGTGGACATCGCCGGTACCGCGAGGCAGAGGTCCGCGCACTGCTTGCGGGTATTCCGCAGCAGCGCAGCGAGGCCTGACACACCCCTGTCACGCCGCAACAACCGGGCTTCCGGGTCCCCCAACCCGTACAGGCCCACCCATGGCTCCAAATGACGGGCGCCCGCCCCAACGGGCGCCATACCTGTGCAATACGGGTGCGTCATTCGATCGCGCTGGACTCCGCCGGGTCCAGCGCGATCTTTTTTTGTGCCCATGCGCCGGTGCCCATGCGGCCCCGGGGGTCGGGCGCGGCTGCGGGGGGCGCCGGAAACCGCGCGTCCGGTCGGGTCCGGCCGGGGTGCCGTGCGGGCTTGAGCGGGTCTGTTCGAGAGTGTTCCGGACTGCCCGGGAAGGGCGGGTCGGGGTGGTTGGAATGGTTCCCGAGCGCTTCCGTACGGGCGGTGCAATTGCACATATTAAATTCGCCAGTTGTAGGAAGGGTGTAAAGTCACCCCTTCGTAAAACTCTTTCAGTGACTCCCGTCACACCCTGCGAGTCCTGTCGGATACGAGCCTGCCACCGCCGGGGAGCGGAAAGCCCCGCCGTTGGTCACTCTCTCGGGGGACTTTCGTCCTTGGCTCCCACGGGGCCGTCCTGGCGCTCCTGGAGCAGGGCCGGCGGTTCGGGGGCGGAATCGGTCCGGCGGGCCGTCACGGGCTCCATGGCGAGCCGCTGGAGCCGATGGCAGACCGGGCAGTGGCGGGTGAGGTGACGGCAGCCGGACGCGGCTGCCAGGTGGGCGCGCAGGAGCGCGCGGGTCTCGTGCACGGCGGACGCCGCCATACGCGCCACCTCCCGGTGGACCGCCGTCCCGCACCGGGAAAACAGGGACGGCCTCTGCTGTCTGACTACTCGTCGGCAGTCACCGGAGTCAAGACGCGCGAAAGCCCGGATCCAGAAGGATCCGGGCTTTCGTTACTGCGGTCCTGACGGGATTTGAACCCGCGGCCTCCACCTTGACAGGGTGGCGAGCACTCCAAACTGCTCCACAGGACCAGGTTTTCGCTGCTTGCCTTGCGGCTGGCTGCGAAGACAGACTGTACAGCAGGTCAGAGGCTCAGGTCGAACTCACCGAAGGTGGCCGCTCCGTCACGGTCGGATCGGCCCGTCCGGGCGGGCCCCCTCACGGCGCCGCCGCGTCGATCGCCTTCACGATCCGCTTGTCGGAGACCGGGTAGGCCGTCCCCAGCGCATGGGCGAAATAGCTGACCCGGAGCTCCTCGATCATCCAGCGGATGTCCAGCACCTCCTGCGGTACGGGCCTGCCCTGCGGCATCTGTTCGAGCAGCCAGGCGTACTCGTCCTGCATCTCGTGGACCTTCTCCATGCGCGTGGTGTCGCGCTGGACGGCCGTCGGCATCTGCTGGAGCCGACGGTCCACGGCGACCAGATAGCGCATCAGGTCGGGCAGCCTGCGCAGCCCGGTCCGCGTGACGAAGTCCGGCGGGACGAGGGCCGCGAGCTGGTCCCGGGCGTCGGTGACGTTGTTGACCAGGACCAGGCTGTTGGTGGCCTTTAGGCGCCGCTCGCAGGCCTGCCAGGCGGCCAGCACCTGCTGGACCTGCTTGACCGTGTGCTCGGTCAGGGCGACCAGGTCGGCGCGCACCTTGTCGTACAGCTTCCGGAACGACTCCTCGTCCCAGGCGGGCCCGCCGTGCGCGCCGATCAGCCGGTCGGCGGCCGCCGTCGCGCAGTCCTCGAACAGCGCCTGGATGGAGCCGTGCGGATTGCGGGACAGGGCCAGCTTCTGCTGGTTCGTCAGCTTGTCGGAGGCGAACTTCGCCGGGTTCACCGGAACGTTCAGCATGATCAGCTTCCGGGTGCCCAGCCACATCGCCTGCTGCTGCTCGGCCTCGGTGTCGAAGAGCCGTACGGCGACGGTCCCGCCCTGGTCCACCAGCGCCGGGTACGCCTTGACCGGCTGACCGGCCCGACGGGTCTCGAAGACACGGTTCAGCGTGCCGATCGTCCAGTCCGTGAGGCCCGAACGCTCGATGGACTCGCCCGAGGGCCCGGCGGTGGCCGCGGCGGCCTTGGAGAGCGCCTGACGGGCCTTCGGGCGCAGCTGGAGCTTCAGTGCCTCCAGGTCCTTGTCCTCGGCCACCTTGCGGCGCCGCTCGTCGACGATCCGGAACGTGATCTTCAGATGGTCCGGGACACGGCCCAGGTCGAAGTCGTCGGCCGAGACCGGGACACCGACCATCCGCTGGAGCTCGCGGGCCAGCGTGACCGGCAGCGGCTCCTGCAGCGGAACGGCCCGGTCCAGGAACTTGTCCGCGTAGTTCGGCGCGGGAACGTAGTGCCGGCGGATCGGCTTGGGCAGCGAGCGGATCAGCTCGGTGACCACTTCCTCCCGCAGACCGGGGATCTGCCAGTCGAAGCCCTCGGGGGTGACCTGGTTGAGCACCTGGAGCGGGATGTGGACGGTCACACCGTCGGCGTCCGCACCCGGCTCGAACTGGTACGTGACCTTGAACTTCAGCTTCCCCTGGCGCCAGGAGTCCGGATAGTCGTCCTTGGTGACGGCCCCGGCCTTCTCGTTGATGAGCATCGAGCGCTCGAAGTCCAGCGCGTCCGGCTCGTCCCGGCGCTTGTGCTTCCACCAGGAGTCGAAGTGCGCCCCGGAGACCACGTGCTCGGGGATCCGCTGGTCATAGAAGTCGAAGAGGGTCTCGTCGTCCACGAGGATGTCGCGGCGCCGGGCGCGGTGCTCCAGCTCCTCGACCTCACCGAGCAGTTTGCGGTTGTCGTGGAAGAACTGGTGGTGGGTCCGCCAGTCACCCTCGACCAGGGCGTTCCGGATGAACAGATCGCGGGAGGCCTCGGCGTCGATCCGGCCGAAATTGATCTTGCGCTGGGCGACGATGGGCACCCCGTAGAGCGTGACCCGCTCGTACGCCATCACCGCCGCCTGGTCCTTCTCCCAGTGCGGCTCGCTGTAGGTGCGCTTGAGCAGGTGCTGGGCCAGCGGCTCGATCCACTCCGGCTCGACCTTGGCGTTGACCCGTGCCCACAGCCGGGACGTCTCGACCAGCTCGGCCGACATCACGAACCGCGGCTGCTTCTTGAAGAGCGCCGATCCCGGGAAGATCGCGAACTTGGCGCTGCGCGCGCCCAGGTACTCGTTCTTCTCGGTGTCCTTCAGACCGATGTGCGACAGCAGCCCGGCCAGCAGCGAGGTGTGCACCGACTGCTCCGGCGCGTCTGTGCCCGCCGAGGGCTCCTCGATCTGCATGCCCATCTGCTTGGCGACCGTGCGCAGCTGCGCGTAGATGTCCTGCCATTCGCGGATGCGCAGGAAGTTCAGATACTCCTGCTTGCACATCCGGCGGAAGCTGGACGAGCCGCGCTCCTTCTGCTGCTCGCGGATGTACCGCCACAGGTTCAGGAACGCCAGGAAGTCGGACGTCTCGTCCTTGAAGCGGGCGTGCTGCTGATCGGCCTGCGTCTGCTTCTCCGCTGGCCGCTCGCGCGGATCCTGGATGGAGAGCGCCGCCGCGATGACCATGACCTCGCGGACACAGCCGTTGCGGTCGGCCTCGATGACCATGCGGGCCAGCCGCGGGTCCACGGGCAGCTGCGAGAGCTTGCGGCCGAGCTGGGTGAGCCGCTTCCCCTTCTTCCCCTCCTGGGGGGACTTCTCCTCCACGTCCAGCGCACCGAGCTCCTGGAGGAGCTGGATGCCGTCACGGATGTTGCGGTGGTCCGGCGGGTCGATGAAGGGGAACTTCTCGATGTCGCCGAGGCCGGCCGCGGTCATCTGGAGGATGACGGAGGCGAGGTTGGTGCGGAGGATCTCCGGGTCGGTGAACTCCGGACGGGTCAGGAAGTCGTCCTCGGAGTACAGCCGGATGCAGATGCCGTCCGACGTACGGCCGCAGCGGCCCTTGCGCTGGTTGGCGCTGGCCTGCGAGATCCGCTCGATCGGCAGCCGCTGGACCTTGGTGCGGTGGCTGTAGCGGGAGATCCGGGCGTTGCCCGGGTCGATCACGTACTTGATGCCGGGGACGGTCAGCGAGGTCTCGGCGACATTGGTCGCCAGGACGATCCGGCGGCCGGTGTGGCGCTGGAACACCCGGTGCTGCTCGGCGTGCGAGAGCCGGGCGTAGAGCGGGAGCACCTCGGTGTGGCGGAGATTGCGCTTGTTCAGCGCGTCCGCGGTGTCACGGATCTCCCGCTCGCCGGAGAGGAAGACCAGGATGTCGCCCGGACCCTCGGTCTGGAGCTCGTCGACGGCATCGCAGATCGCGGTGATCTGGTCGCGGTCGGAGTCGTCGCCCTCCTCCTCCAGAAGCGGCCGGTACCGCACCTCGACCGGGTACGTACGCCCGCTGACCTCGACGATCGGCGCCTCGCCGAAATGGCGCGCGAACCGCTCGGGGTCGATCGTCGCCGAGGTGATGACGACCTTCAGATCCGGGCGCTCGGGCAGCAGCCTGGCCAGATAGCCGAGCAGGAAGTCGATGTTCAGCGACCGCTCGTGGGCCTCGTCGATGATGATCGTGTCGTACGCGCGCAGCTCGCGGTCCGTCTGGATCTCGGCGAGCAGGATGCCGTCCGTCATCAGCTTGACGAACGTCGCGTCGGGGTTCACCTGGTCGGTGAAACGGACCTTCCAGCCGACCGCCTCGCCCAGCGGCGTTTTCAGCTCGTCCGCGACGCGCTCGGCGACCGTACGGGCCGCGATCCGGCGCGGCTGGGTGTGCCCGATCATGCCCCGGACACCGCGCCCCAGCTCCATGCAGATCTTCGGGATCTGCGTGGTCTTGCCGGAGCCGGTCTCCCCGGCGACGATCACGACCTGGTGGTCGCGTATCGCCTCGAGGATCTCGTCCTTCTTCTGACTGACCGGGAGCTGTTCCGGGTACGACACGGCCGGCACCCGTGCGGCACGCAGCGAAAGCCGCTCGGCTGCCTTTCCGGCCTCGGCGGCGATCTCGTCCAGCACGGACTGCCGGGCCTCGGGCTTACGGATGCGGCGCGCCCCTTCGAGACGGCGGCCGAGCCGGTGCGCGTCGCGGAGCGAGATCTGTCCGAGCCGGTTCTGGAGATCAGCGAAGGAAGTAGACATACGGAGCCCAGGATCTCACCCGGGCCCGAGGAACGGCGAACACATTTCGTGCGGTCCGGATCACCCCCGGGCACCGCGCGGAGGCGCGGGATCACAGCACGTACCATTTCGGGCAGCTGACCACCCGTTGCCCCTGTCCGGAAAGGCCGGTCGCCGTGTCCCGTACGCAGTGGTGCTGCCTGATGGCGGTGCTCGCGGTCGTACTGGGGCTGTTCTGCGGACCGGGGAGGACCGCCCCCGCCGACGGCACGCCCGCCTCCGCCTCCGCCACCGCCGTCGTGGCGGCCGCGACGGACACCGACACCCCGGTGGTGGCGACGGACTCCGACCGGCACCCGACGCCGGGCTGCGGCAGGACCAGGAAGCACGACGGCGAACCCGCGCTCCCGGGCCGGTCCCGTGCCGCGTACGACCAGGCGCCCGGCCTCGCCGAGTGGGGCCTGCCCGCCGCCACCGGACAGGGCCCGGTCCACCCACCCGTGCGGCTGAAACTGCGCGCCCCCGCGCCTGCCGCTCCCACTCCCGTCGAGCTCTCCGTGCTGAGGGTGTAGCCGGCCGTTCCCACCCGGCCGCTCCCTATTCCTTCCGCCTCACCAGCACGGAGTCCCGCATGCCCGAGTCCACGTCCACATCCGCACGCAAGCCCTCGCCCAGGAACCGAAAGCCGCTGATCTACGGCGCCGGAGTCGTTCTCGCCGCCGCGCTCCTCGGCTTCGTCTCCTACCGGGCCACCGCCCCCGACCACTCGGGCTCCGGCTCCTCCTCGGTCGCCGACGTCTCCGCCGACCCGGACGCCGGCGTCTATCCGGAGCTGGCGAAGCTCGCCCGCCGCGACGCCGGCGACAAGCTCGCGCAGGGCCGCGCCGACGCGCCCGTCGTCCTGATCGAGTACGCCGACTTCAAGTGCGGCTACTGCGGAAAGTTCGCCCGCGACACCGAACCCGCCCTGGTCAAGAAGTACGTCGACAACGGCACCCTGCGCATCGAGTGGCGCAACTTCCCGATCTTCGGCGCCGAGTCCGAGGCCGCCGCCCGCGCCGCGTGGGCCGCCGGGCAGCAGGACCGCTTCTGGCAGTTCCACGCCGCCGCGTACGCCGAAGGGGCCAAGGAGAAGGGGTTCGGCAAGGACCGGCTGAAGGCGCTCGCCCAGCAGGCCGGGGTCGCCGACCTCGACCGGTTCGCCCGCGACGCGGACAGCGCCGCCGCCTCCGCCGCCGTGAGCAAGGACCAGGAACAGGGGTACGGAATCGGCGCGACCTCCACCCCGTCGTTCCTGATCAACGGCCGCCCGATCGCCGGGGCCCAGCCCATGGAGACCTTCACCGCGGCCGTCGAGGCGGCGGCCGAGAAGGCCCGCAGCACCCAGGACGCCAAGAGCGGCAAGGGCCCCCAGGGCTCCGAGGGCTCCGAGGGCTCCGGGGGCGACGCGGAATGACCGCTGACATCGGCTACTTCGCGGCCTTCCTCGGCGGGCTGCTCGCCCTGGTCAGCCCGTGCAGCGCGCTGCTGCTGCCCGCCTTCTTCGCCTACTCCATCGACTCGGCCTCGCGCCTTCTGGCCCGTACCGGCATCTTCTACGCCGGACTGGCCACCACCCTGGTCCCGCTCGGCGCCGCGGGCTCGTACGCCGGGCGGCTCTTCTACCGCCACCGCGACGCGCTCGTCGTCGGCGCGGGCTGGCTGATCATCGCGCTCGGCATCGCCCAGATCGTCGGTCTGGGCTTCGCCTCGCGGCGGATCGCCGCCCTCAGCGGCCGGATTCGCCCGACCACCGCCGTATCGGTCTACGCGCTGGGCGCCGTCTACGGGCTGGCCGGCTTCTGCGCGGGCCCGATCCTCGGCAGCGTCCTCACGGTGGCGGCGGTCAGCGGCAGCCCGGTCTACGGCGGGCTGCTGCTCGCCGTCTACGCCCTGGGCATGGCGGTCCCGCTCTTCCTGCTCGCGCTGCTCTGGGAGCGCTTCGACCTGGGCCGCCGTGCCTGGCTGCGCGGTCGCACCTTCCGGCTCGGCCGCTTCGAGCTGCACACCACGACCCTGCTGTCCGGGCTCTTCTTCATCGGTCTCGGCGCGCTGTTCCTCGCGTACGACGGGACGACGGCACTGCCCGGACTGCTGGACGTGGACGATTCGTTCGCCGTGGAGCAGTGGGCCCAGCGCATCGGCGAGCATGTACCGGACGCCATGGCCCTGGTGGCCGTGGTCGCGGTGGTGCTGCTGGTGCTGGCAGTACGGGCGTGGCGCGGCCGGGGCGGCGTGAACTCGGTCGACCGGGAAGAGGTCTGACACGACGAAGGCCCCCGTCCACCGGACGGGGGCCTTCGGGTGGTGGCTGGGGCCGGGATCGAACCGGCGACCTATCGCTTTTCAGGCGATCGCTCGTACCAACTGAGCTACCCAGCCACGCAGCTCGTGAAAGCTGCAGCGGTCCTGACGGGATTTGAACCCGCGGCCTCCACCTTGACAGGGTGGCGAGCACTCCAAACTGCTCCACAGGACCAAGCTAATGTGCGAGACGAGTCTCGCACACGGTAAAGCGTGCCCCCAACGGGATTCGAACCCGTGCTACCGCCTTGAAAGGGCGGCGTCCTGGGCCACTAGACGATGAGGGCTAAGGGCCCACCTGCGCGCTTTCCAGCGCGTCGGGGACGTGAGAAGCATATGGGATGCCGGCGGCTATCGCCAAAACGGTTTACGGCAGGGGTGCGAGCGCCTTCACGGAGGTGGTCGGACGGGCGGGTCCGGGCCGGGGCGCCGCGAGCGGCGGTACGGGACAATGGCGGGGTGCTGGAGATGACGCGCGAAGAGTTCGAAGAACTGGTCGCCGAGGCGCTGGACCGGATCCCGCCGGAGCTGACGCGGCTGATGGACAACGTCGCGGTGTTCGTCGAGGACGAGCCCGACCCGGGCGATCCGGAGCTGCTCGGGCTGTACGAGGGCACGCCGCTGACCGATCGCGGCGAGTGGTACGCGGGGGTGCTGCCGGACCGGATCACCATCTACCGCGGGCCGACGCTCCGGATGTGCGAGTCCCGCGAGGACGTCGTGGCGGAGACCGAGATCACGGTCGTCCACGAGATCGCCCACCACTTCGGCATCGACGACGCGAGGCTGCACGCGCTCGGCTACGGGTGAGCGTGCCAGCGGGCCGCCCCGGGCCGGCCCGCTGGCGTGCGGACGGAACGTGAGAGGCGTGCGGGTGGTGTGCGGGCCGGAGGCCGGGGCGTGTCCCCGGCGGGGCAACGGGAGTTGGGCACGGCGCCCCCACTTCTTCCGTACCGCTCCGCTCCTTCCCCGTACCCCGGAGGTGCCTCTCGTGCGCCAGCTGTCCGTCCCCGTCCGATGGGCGGCCGTCGTCGCCGCGACGGTCGCCGCGTCCACCGGCTGCATGAGCGTCGGCGACGGCGGAGGGAAACCGGAGCCGTCGTCGTCGCCCGAGCACGGGGGGAGCGCCGCCCGGCCGGACGGCGGGACCGTGGCGGGCACCGGCCGGGTCCGTACCGGTGGCGGCCGGGCCGAGGCGCACTCCGAGCGGGAGGCCGTCGAGTCGCCGGAGCCCCGCGACTCCGCCGGGCCCTCGGCCGCCCCCGGTGGTGTGCGCCCGGGTGCGGAGCCGGGCGGGACGATCCCGCCCCGGGGTACCGCGCCGCCGGCGCCCTCGGCATCGCACCCCGGGCCCGCGGTGCCGCAGCAGCCCGAGTCCCCGGCGCCTTCCACGCCGCCGCCCCCCGGGCCGCCGAGCTCTCCCGAGCCCGAGCCGGAGCCGTCCGGACCGCCGGCGCCGCAGCCGTCCGCCTCACCTGCGGCACAGTTCCGGAGCGAGGTGGCGGGGGCGTCGGCCCGGTCGGTGCCGCTGCGGACGCCCGAGGTGTCACCGCAGGTGGGGCCGGTGTAGCGAGGGGCCGGGGAGGGGCCGGTTTGCGCGATGTGGGGAGGAGTGCGTATGGTAGTAGATCGTTTGATCCCATTGCCCGGCGCCGAAACAGAAGCGCGCCGTGTGGCGCGTACTCTCCCTTGCCGTGGCTGGACCGCATTGAGGCGGTCGAAATTGCGAATCACGGAGTTACGGGCGCGTGCCGAGACTCCGGAAGGTTTCGCATTTCGCATGTCAATTTCCAGTTCTGACCACACCGTCATGCCCGAGAGCATCGAGAACGACGAGCTCGTCGAGGCCGCGGAGGCCGTCGTCGCCGAGTCCGCCGGCTCCGTCGAGGCCGACGCCCCCCTGGCCGAGCAGGCCGACGCCGACTCCGCCGACGCGGAGCCGACCATCACCTTCGCCGACCTGGGCCTGCCCGAGGGCATCGTCCGCAAGCTCGCGCAGAACGGTGTGACGGCGCCCTTCCCGATCCAGGCCGCGACCATCCCGGACGCCCTGGCCGGCAAGGACATCCTGGGCCGCGGCCGTACCGGCTCCGGCAAGACCCTCTCCTTCGGTCTGCCGACCCTGGCCACGCTGGCCGGCGGCCACACCGAGAAGAAGAAGCCCCGCGCCGTCATCCTCACCCCGACCCGCGAGCTTGCGATGCAGGTCGCGGACGCGCTCCAGCCGTACGGCGACGTGCTCGGCCTGAAGATGAAGGTCGTCTGCGGCGGTACGTCGATGGGCAACCAGATCTACGCGCTGGAGCGCGGTGTCGACGTCCTCGTCGCCACCCCGGGCCGGCTGCGCGACATCATCAACCGGGGCGCCTGCTCCCTGGAGAACGTCCAGGTCGCCGTCCTCGACGAGGCCGACCAGATGTCCGACCTGGGCTTCCTGCCCGAGGTCACCGAGCTGCTCGACCAGGTCCCGGTCGGCGGTCAGCGCATGCTCTTCTCCGCCACGATGGAGAACGAGATCGGCACGCTGGTCAAGCGCTACCTGGACAACCCGGTCAGCCACGAGGTCGACAGCGCCCAGGGCAACGTCACGACCATGACGCACCACGTCCTCGTCGTGAAGCCGAAGGACAAGGCGCCGGTCACCTCCGCCATCGCCGCCCGCAAGGGCCGCACCATCATCTTCGTCCGCACCCAGCTGGGCGCCGACCGCATCGCCGAGCAGCTCGTCGAGGCGGGCGTCAAGGCGGACGCGCTGCACGGCGGCATGACGCAGGGTGCCCGTACCCGGGTGCTCGCCGACTTCAAGGACGGTTACGTCAACGCGCTCGTCGCGACCGACGTCGCCGCCCGCGGCATCCACGTCGACGGCATCGACCTGGTGCTGAACGTGGACCCGGCCGGTGACCACAAGGACTACCTGCACCGCTCGGGCCGTACCGCCCGCGCCGGCAAGTCCGGTGTCGTCGTCTCGCTGGCGCTGCCGCACCAGCGCCGTCAGATCTTCCGTCTGATGGAGGACGCGGGCGTCGACGCCTCGCGTCACATCGTCGGTGGCGCGGGCGCGTTCGACCCGGAGGTCGCCGAGATCACCGGTGCCCGTTCGCTGACCGAGGTCCAGGCCGACTCCGCGAACAACGCCGCCAAGCAGGCCGAGCGCGAGGTCGCCGATCTGACCAAGCAGCTGGAGCGCGTCCAGCGCCGCGCCGGTGAGCTGCGCGAGGAGGCCGACCGCCTCGTCGCCCGTGCCGCGCGCGAGCGGGGCGACGACCCCGAGGCCGCGGTGGCCGAGGTCGCCGCCGAGGCGGAGGCCGCGATCGAGGCCGCCGTCTCCGTGCCGGAGCAGCCCGCCGCCCGTGACGACCGGGGCAACTTCGACCGCCGGGACAACCGTGGCGGCGACCGCGGTGGCTACCGCTCCAACGACCGCCGTGACGACCGCGGTGGCGACCGTGGTGGTTTCCAGCGTCGTGACGACCGTCCGTCGTTCAACCGCGACCGTCGTGACAACGACCGTCCGTCGTTCAACCGCGACCGTCGTGACGACCGCGGTGGTGACCGTGGTGGTTTCCAGCGTCGTGACGACCGTCCGTCCGGTGGTTTCCGCCGGGACAACGACCGTCCGTCCTTCAACCGCGACCGTCGTGACGACCGTCCGTCGGGCGGCTTCCGCTCCAACGACCGTCGTGACGACCGCGGTGGCCGCTCCTTCGACCGCCGGGACAACGACCGTCCGTCGTTCAACCGCGACCGTCGTGACGACCGTCCGTCGGGCGGCTTCCGCTCCGGCGGCAGCGACCGTCCGTTCAACCGCGACCGTCGTGACGACCGCCCCTCCGGCGGCTTCCGCTCCGGTGGCGGCGACCGTCCGACCGGCCGTCGCGACGACCACCGGGGCTCCGGCACCAGCACCGGTTCCTTCGGCCGCCGCGACGACAAGCCGCGCTGGAAGCGCAACGGCTGAACGCGGTGAGGACCTGCTGAAGGTCCGCCGAAAGGTCTGCTGAAAGCGGGCCCGCTCTTCACGGGCGGGCCCGCTTTCCGGTGTGCGGGTCCCGCTGGGGCGGGTTTTCCCAGTCGTGACCACGGCGACCGCATGTGTGCCCCGGCACGCGGGAATTGCTGGGTCCATGACAACCGATACAGGCGAGGACCGACCACCACCGGGCATCTCCGACGAGGAGCGCCTGGCGCAGCTCGGATACACGCAGACGCTGGCCCGGCGCATGTCCGCGTTCTCCAACTACGCCGTCTCGTTCACGATCATCTCGGTGCTCTCCGGCTGCCTCACGCTCTATCTCTTCGGCATGAACACCGGCGGCCCCGCCGTCATCACCTGGGGCTGGGTCGGCGTCGGCCTGATGACGCTGTTCGTCGGCCTGGCGATGGCCGAGATCTGTTCGGCGTATCCGACCTCCGCCGGCCTCTACTTCTGGGCCCACCGGCTGGCCCCGCCGCGCTCGGCCGCGGCCTGGGCCTGGTTCACGGGCTGGTTCAACGTCCTCGGCCAGGTCGCCGTCACCGCCGGGATCGACTTCGGGGCGGCGTCCTTCCTGGGCGCGTATCTGAATCTCCAGTTCGGCTTCGGGGTCACCCCCACCCGTACGATCCTGCTCTTCGCCGCGATCCTGCTGCTGCACGGTCTGCTCAACACCTTCGGGGTGCGGATCGTCGCCATCCTGAACAGCGTGAGCGTCTGGTGGCACGTCGTCGGCGTCGCCGTCATCGTCGGCGCCCTGACCTTCGTACCGGACTCGCACCGGTCGGCGTCGTTCGTCCTCACCGAGTTCGTGAACAACACCGGCTGGGGCAGCGGCTTCTACGTCGTGATGATCGGGCTGCTGATGGCGCAGTACACCTTCACCGGCTACGACGCCTCCGCCCATATGACGGAGGAGACCCACGACGCGGCGACGGCCGGTCCGAAAGGCATCGTCCGGTCGATCTGGACCTCCTGGATCGCGGGTTTCGTCCTGCTCCTCGGCTTCACCTTCGCCATCCAGTCCTATGACGGGGCGCTGAACTCGCCGACCGGCGCCCCGCCCGCGCAGATCCTCCTGGACGCCCTCGGCGCCACCACCGGCAAGCTCCTGCTGCTGATCGTGATCGGCGCCCAGCTCTTCTGCGGCATGGCGTCCGTGACCGCCAACAGCCGCATGATCTACGCCTTCTCGCGGGACGGGGCCCTGCCCTTCTCGCGGGTCTGGCACACGGTCAGCCCGCGCACCCGCACCCCCGTCGCAGCGGTCTGGCTGGCCGCCGCCGGCGCCCTGGCGCTGGGGCTGCCGTACCTGATCAACGTCACGGCGTACGCGGCGGTCACCTCGATCGCGGTGATCGGGCTCTACATCGCCTACGTCGTCCCCACGCTGCTCCGGCTGCTCCGGGGCGACGACTTCACCCCGGGCCCCTGGCACCTGGGCCGCTGGTCCCGGCCGGTCGGCATCGTGGCGGTGGTCTGGGTCGTGGTCATCACGGTGCTCTTCATGCTGCCGCAGGTCTCGCCGGTCACCTGGGAGACGTTCAACTACGCGCCCGTCGCAGTGCTGGTGGTCCTGGGCTTCGCGGCGACATGGTGGCTGGCGTCGGCGAGGCACTGGTTCCTCAAGCCGGATCACAAGGGCACGACCGTCCCGGACGAGTCCCTCTGACTGGCCGGGAATTCACCATGTCGGGGCCCGGTAACCGATACCCGATCGGCGGCCGGGCCCCGGCGGGCTATGCTCAGGGGTGATTCGCCGAGGGCCGTTAGCTCAATTGGCAGAGCAGCGGACTTTTAATCCGTTGGTTGTGGGTTCGAGTCCCACACGGCCTACGCCTGGCGAGGGCGGAGTCCGCCTCCGCGACCCGCACGACAACGCCCCGACCGGTCCTGCCCGGTCGGGGCGTTCGTCGTTCGCGGGAGAGACCGGCGGCACCCGTACGGGGGAGGCGGGTGCCGCCGGGATCCTGGGGGTGTTACCGGCCGAGGGAGGCGACGCCGGCCCGGGCGAACTTCTCGTCGAGGTCGCCGCTCGGGGCTCCGGCCACGCCGATGGCCGCGATCGGGGCGCCCTTGGCGGTGACGGGGGCGCCGCCCGCAAGGAAGAGGGTGCCGGGGATGTCCTTCAGTGTGGGGGCGTTCGTCAGGCGCTGGGCCAGCTCGGAGGTGGGGGCGTTCCAGGAGACGGCGGTGAACGCCTTCTT
>NZ_JBSFBQ010000070.1:0-33060 GCF_053593015.1 Streptomyces sp. NPDC002403
TCCACGATCCACCGCCGCGAAAGGGCGGGCTTCGCGGGACGCTCGCGGCGGCTGATCGGTTCTCTTCTCGCAGTCATACCCCGATCGTAACGAACGCGTTCGCGAATCTGGGCATCTCGCCGAAATCGCGGCCGTGTCCAGTTCGGGGCAGCGGGCCAGGACCTCCTTCAGACCGGCTCGGTCCTCCTCGGTCAGAGGAGCGGGCCGGCGGGTGAGCCAGCCGGTCACCTGCCATACCGGTGCAAGCCGTCCGCTGCGCAGACCAAGCGGGTCTCCAAGGGACACACCACCCGCTACACCTTCTCCATCTCCAGCATCGGCAAGCACACCAACAGCCACAAGCCGGTTCTGATCACCACTTCCACCGCGCCCGGCTACGCCCCGGCTGTCATTGAGGCCCCGGCCATGCGCTCCGTGTGCTGCGACAGCGACCGGTCCATCAGCCTCAAGCGTGGCTGCGTCTATCCGAGCATCGTCCCGAATTCCTCCATCAGCCGTTCCAACCCCAAGTCGGGCGCGATGGCGAAGCACGTCTACTCTGCCCAGCGCACGCTCCAGGGCAAGCCCGGCTACGCCAAGCCGCTGCACCGCACCACATCGGCGCAGGCCAGGACGAACCGCAAGAAGACCTGCCCGTCCAGCCTTGCGCGGCCCAAGGGCTATGAGTGCGACGAGTATCCCTACGCTTCCTCCAAGGAGGGCGGCAGCACCATCGGCAAGACCCAGAGCCGCAGGATGATCCCCCGCTCCCACAACCAGGACGGCGGCAGGCAGCTCCAGAAATTCTACGACTCCAACCGGATCCTTCCGGGGGACGCCTTCTACTCGATCATCAAGTAGCTTCTCACGCATGTGAGCTGGCGGTGGCCCCCGTGCCTACGGTCGGGGCCACCCCTTAGACGACCTCCTGTAAAAGGGGCACCCGTGATCGAACTCGACGTTGATCAGCAGATTCCCATCATCCTCACCGACCACCAGCACCCCGATGCCTGGCGCGCCCTCCTCGCCATTGTCACCAAGGACGACACGACACCCATCGAGATCTACGACGACATCGCGTGCGAGGGCGCCGGCATCGGCGACTTGATCGCCGCCATGCCGGGCGACCCGGACAAACGCCCGGACTGCTTCTTCGTCGCTGACAGCATGGCCCTGACCGATCCGGAACACCCGCTGCTCGCCGTATCCCTGGATGAGGACGACGAAGGACTGACCTTCCGCATCATTCCCAAGAGAATTCCTACCATGGCATCCAACCTATTCATCGCCCACTCCGACTTCGCCGGCCACTCCGCAGATATCGACGACGACGGAATCCTCCGCCGCGGCTAATGCCGTGACCACATAGGTTCGCCGGTTTGATGGTCGGGGCGGTTGGATATGCGGTGACGTCTGATCCGACCGGTGGAGGTGCGGTGGCCGAGCCTGTCCGTGTGCGCAGACTGACGGACCAGGAAGGGCTGAAGCTGCAGCAGGTGGTGCGGCGGGGCAGCGCCAGTTCGGTGCGCTACCGGCGCGCGATGATGCTGCTGGCTTCGGCTGGCGGAGACCGCGTCCCGGTCATCGCCCAGCTGGTGGCGGCCGACGAGGACACCGTGCGCGATGTGATCCACCGATTCAACGAGATCGGGCTGGCCTGTCTGGACCCTCGTTGGGCGGGAGGCCGTCCCTGCCAGCTCAGCCCTGACGACGAAGACTTCGTCGTCCAGACGGCCACCACCCGACCGGCCAAGCTGGGCCAGCCCTTCACCAGCTGGTCGATCCGCAAGCTCGTCACGTACCTGCACCGTGTTCACGGGCGGGTGATCCGCATCGGTCGCGAGGCGTTACGGTGCCTGCTTGCCCGACGCGGCGTCACCTTCCAGCGAACCAAGACTTGGAAGGAGTCCCCGGACCCCGAGCGCGACGCCAAGCTCGACCGAATCGAGCACGTCCTTGAGCGCTTCCCTGACCGAATTTTCGCGTTCGACGAGTTCGGCCCGCTCGGGATCCGGCCCACCGCGGGCTCGAGCTGGGCCGCCTCCGGCCATCCCGAGCGGCACCCCGCGACCTACCACCGCACCCACGGCGT
Organism: Streptomyces sp. NPDC002403; assembly: GCF_053593015.1. Lineage (NCBI taxonomy): Bacteria > Bacillati > Actinomycetota > Actinomycetes > Kitasatosporales > Streptomycetaceae > Streptomyces > Streptomyces sp. NPDC002403. Next base: position 2,072 of record NZ_JBSFBQ010000070.1, read on the forward strand.
GAGGTACTTCCACGGCTGCTACTCGATCGGCGACGACACCTTGTGGGGCGTCAACCGGCGCAGGAAGGGTGCCGCGAACACCTTGGCCGCGCTGAAGTCGATCCGCGCCGCCCGTCCCGACGGTGCCCCGATCTACGTGATCATGGACAACCTGTCCGCCCACAAGGGCGAGAAGATCCGTCGCTGGGCGAAGAAGAATCGGGTCGAGCTGTGCTTCACCCCGACGTACGCGTCCTGGGCCAACCCGATCGAGGCCCACTTCGGGCCTCTGCGACAGTTCACCATCGCCAACTCAAACCACCCCAACCACCCGGTGCAGACCCGGGCCCTGCACGCCTACCTGCGCTGGCGCAACGCCAACGCCCGCCACCGGGACGTCCTGGACTCCGAGCGCCGCGAACGCGCTCGTATCCGCTGCGAGAGGGGCATCCGCTGGGGCGGACGCCCCCTCGCTACCGCGGCCTGACCAACGCCAGAGCCAAGCTCAACCGACCTGGTCCAGCCATGTGCGGTAGCGGCTTCCGAAGGGTTCCGCACCGTCGCGCAGCGCGGCTGACAGCCACTCGGCGGCACTCTGCGCGCGCGTGATGATGTCTTGCGGATAGCCGTACTGCCTCTGATGACTGGCGAACTCATCCTCGTCGTCCACGAAGACGGATCCGTCTTGCCGTATCCGGCAGACATCCAGATCCAGGTCAACCATGGTTACTTGCCCCTTATGCGGCCAATCTGAGGGAGTGGTCACATCGCAGTAGACGTCCAGGTGGGCTGGAGTTGCCTGGAACAGGGCCGTCCACCAGGCGCCGCGAGGAAAGAGCATGACTCGTCGCTCTTCGGTTGCGTAGACCTCGCCCTCTCCGCCCTTGCTGTAGATCGTCCCGATCGGAGCACCAAGCCAGACCCCGAACTCATCCTCGCCCAACCACACCATCGAGTGGTGCCAGTGCAGGCTGCCATCGAACTTACGGACCACGACCCGGACCTCGGCTTCTCCCATGGGCGGGAGGCTACTGGCGGCCGGGCAAACCCGGCGAACCTACGCGGTCACAGCACTAACTGGTGGCCCGGGACTGGGCCTGATAGGCGCTCAAGGTAGAAGGGATTACAGGGTGGGGCTCTGGCGGGTACGGGCCCGGCTGTGGCGGGTCGGGCTTGTCCCGGACTCCGTCCGAATTGCCGAGGCGGTGGCGCTCAGGACGGATAGCGCCGAGGTGGCGGGCTTCGAAGAGCCGTGCCCGCAGCCGGGCAGGCGGAGATCTCGCCCTTCGGCCCGTAGGTCTCCCAGACCTCCGTGCGCTCGTCGGTCGTGGCGTTGACCATCTGAATCGTCCAGTCCGCGGCCGGAATATGGCGGACCCGGCGGCCGACTGGACCATCCGCATGGCGACGACCAAGGAGGACGAGCGGACCGCGTTCTGGGACTGGCCACCGAGTGGCCCGAGTACCGGCAGGCCGACGCCCATGCCCTGGTGGATCGTCCGGCCAATCTCTGGCTCGTCGACTACCGCACCGTCCTCGCCCCCAAGCCCTGACGCTCGTCGGGCTGGACCGCCCACCAGGTCGGACGCCCCCGGGAAGTATCAGAACGTTCCCAGGTCGTGGTGGTCCGGGTCAGCGTCGCCACCATCGGTGGCGCCTGACCGGCTCCGCATCGATGGTGGGTGCGACGGGCGCGATGGTGGGTGGAGGAGCTGTCCGTTCAGGTTCCAGTCCGACCCGGCCCGGGTGCACACAGACCGGGATCCGGTCATCGACGGTGTAGCGGTATCCGTCAGCCGTGTCGAACGGCCAGTCTCTGCTGGGCCGGTCCGCAACGAGGAACTCCGTACGCGGGAGCCTCAGGGCTGGGCAGAACCAGCAACATGGGTAGTCCGAGTCCGGATCGATGAAGGGCGCCTGGGCCGCATCGGTCATACCTCCAGAACAGTAGCGCAGGCCATATGGGCTGCCGGCAATCGAACGGGACGGCTTGGTGAGCCCGGCGATGTCGGCCATGTCGGCCCCGGGCAACGGGGCTGGAGTTCACTCCTTCCGCGATGAGACCTCCCAGGGCGCAGTGAGTCGTGCCCTGGCCTGCGGCGCAGAGTTTGGCCCCCGGCCAGGGGGTTGCGGGGCAGCGAATGGGCCGTCAGCGAGTGCGGCGGTCCCGCGTCACGCGCGAAGGGTCGCGGGACCGCCGGCCGTTGTCCTGTCAGAAACGGCCTTCGCTTCCGACGATACGGTTGGTTGCTGGGTCGGCGCATGAAGGGCGCGGCCAGCTGGATGATCAGCGATATGTCATGAGGAGCTAGAGGATGCATGACACAGCCGCCCATGCCGCTCGGGCCGCCCTGCTTCCTCAGGGTCCCCGTCGCAGGGCCGTCCCGGATTCGGTGATCAGCGGCATCCCGATCTCAGCGGGCCGACGCCGCCTCGCTTGGAAGGTCGCGATTCGTACGCCAGGAACTACATGCGTCTGGGCGACGGACGCCACGTCCCCGATCACAGCAGGTAGCACGCACGGGAACGCACTCCTCTCAGAGCTGGGGCAGCCTCGGCTTCCGCGAGCGCCCGCACAGCGAGGCGACCGTCCGTTCCAGGCAGGTGACCCTGGTCACGACTCGGGCGTACATGACCAGGGATGGCCCCTTCAGGAGTCCGTTCGCCGTCGGACTTCAGGACCGGAAGCCGATAACGCCAAAGCCCGGCCGGCCGGCCGCGTGCCGCATCCAGCCGAGACACTGCATGACGGCCTCCACGACTTCAGGCGCCAGCGGTGGGGCCTGGCCCGACTCGTCGACCGCTTGCTTGGTGGCCTCGAACTGCTCCAGCGCCTGCGCGATGTGATCGGGCGTCCACTCGCCACAGCCCGGTATGAATGTGTATGGCAGAGGGTCGGGCAGGTCGCCGTAGCCGAAGTCCTTGACCGACACGGCGGTGACGCCCAGGGCATTCAGGCCCTCGTCGACCACCGACAGCCAGTCGCCCCGGTGCGGCGCAAAGCAGCTGTTGTCCAAGAACGATCCGGTGAGCGAGCACAACCGCTTGTAGGCGTAGCCGTACTGGAAGGCGTGATCCTTGTCCTCGCTGAAGGGCCCGCCGTTGATGACCGCGCGCAGCGCCTCGTATGCCGTGGGGGCGCCTTCCGCGATCTCGTCGCTGAAATAGTCGTCGTCATGTGCCAGGTCGTCCCCAAAGCCGTTGCGGATCGCCTCCAGCAACTGGTCATCGCGGGATCCGACCAAGCCACGCGTAGCAGCTACGTCGAGCAGGTAGACGCTCAGTGAAGAACTCATGCAACGAACATATGTGAAGTCTCTGACACTGCCACGCACGGTTGTTGACGGGTTCAGTGCAGGGTCTCGGTGTAGCAGCTCGGCGCCGCCAACCCCGCGGCCTCACCCGAGGACGCGCCAGGGTTCGCGGCCGTTCTCGTCGGGGCCCGGCATGGCGTCCTGGCTCGGAGTGAAGCGCTCATAAGCCTCTCTCAGGTACTCCGAGGACAACCGAGATTCCGCTGCCAGATCCTCGAAGGTGGCTCCGCCGGCGAGGGCGAGCTTGATGGCGTCGTACAGACAGCTCTGGACCGAGCGACTGGCCTGGGCGATCGCCCACAGATCGGGGCTGAGCCCGGCCATGGTCAGGCGGTGGTCGCCGCGCGTGGCGGCGAAGGCCCGCCAGGACGGCAGGTCGATCTCCGCGCCCGCGTACGGCTCGGTGTGTGCGCCTGGGGTGCCGCGCTGGTCGGCGGGGACGGCCAGGCAGGCACGGATGACCTCGTTGTCGAGATACGGGGCGACCAGGTCGACGCCGTACTCGGCGGGACCAGATCAGCGCGGAGAAGTTGGTGCTGATGCAGGATGTCTTCTGCGAGCCCGCAGCAATGGTTCGGAGTCTGCCGGGGTAGCTCTCGATTGCATTCCCAAAACCGGGAGTGACCAGTTCGCGAAGCGCTTCGTCCTGCGCGTTTACCCAGGAGCACACCTCGCCCCTCTCGTCGACCAGGTACGCACCATGGCCAAGCCGCCACTGGTGGGGGGGCGCCTTCAGAGATGCATGACAGGCAGTCTTTTGTTCAGTCGACGGGGAGGCTGGCGTCGAACTGAAATTCCAGAGAACCGGATCATCCAGCAGGTTTCGCATCCCTGATCAGTTTCGATCAACAAGGGCCACGTCCTGCCATGATTCGCGCATTCAAATAGCCTCCAGCAGCAGCCCGGTGAGCAGCGGAGTGTCAGAATCGAATTGATGAACGTTTCGCACCATGGGGGCGGGTAGATATATCGGATTACGGCATGAGTGCGTGGCGCTTGGGGCTTCGGCCGGGCTAATGTCGCGGTCAGGAGGGGGCCTGGGCCCGGCCGCAAACCTAGGAACCAAGCCCCCTGCCGCATTCGTTCAGTTACGAGTTCCCCTGGAGGAATCCCATGCCTTCTCGATATGCGTTCCGCGGCGCCGTGGCGTCTCGGGGTGGTGCTAACGGTAGCGTCGGCGGGTCGGGTTTCGCACGGCTCCGTGCCTGCGTTGTCACGCTGAATCTCGGGGGAGTCTTTGCGCTGGCGGCCCTCCTTCTCGGCCCGGCTGAAGAGGCCTGGGCGGCGGCGTACGCACTGGGAGGGTCCGGAGTGATTGCCTGGGCTTGCCGTGATTCGCGGTTCTCCTGGCTGTGGGCTCGCGTCGACTGAGGGCCGCCCGGCCGGTGCCTCCAGGCAGCCACCAGGCAGGCAGGAGCCACGGCCGGCGCAGCGAAAGGTTCCTCTCAAGGAGGGGAGTAATCGAGCCCGGCGGCAACTCTTCAGCGGGCATGCCGGTGGCGGCGATCAGCGCGAAGGAGGATGCGATGGCAAAAGACGCTGCGAATCGTGTGTGTGGTTTCTGCGGGGCTCCGCTTCCAGCCGTCAGTGGCCCAGGGAGGCGCCGGTCCTACTGTGATGAGGGGCACCGGCGTCAGGCGCAGAGGCAGCGGGACCGGGAGCGGCCGACCGTCGGCCAGGTCAGGGGGTCTTTGGGGTCTGAGATCGCCGCTGAGGCTCACCGGCTGGGCGGTCTCTTGCTGGAGGCGACGTATGCGGATGAGGGTCTCGGAGAGCTGGTGCAGCGTGCCCGCGCCGTCCAGCAGGAGATCGACTATTTTCTGGCGGCCGAGGTCGGGGCGAACCGTGCCCGGGGAGCTAAATGGGACGACATCGCGCAGGCGGTTAACGTCACTGCTGAGACGGCCCGCACCAAGTGGAGTCCGGACCGGGTGCGGCGGTTGCTGGATCACCGCGCCATCGCTCAGAGAGCTGCGCCGCTTCCCTCGCCTCGGTCTGTGTCGTGGCTCCAGCAGGTTGAGGGGCGGGAGATGGTGAGGCCGATGGCGGCCACCGCACGTCAGCGGCTCGCTGCGGCTCTTTCCTACCTGCAGCGCAAGAGCGGCATCAGTATCCGTGTCATCGCGGACCGCACCATGCTCTCCCCTTCCTTCATCTCCAGGATCCTGTCGGGGGAACGCCTTCCCTCGTGGGACCTGGTGTGTCATCTGTGCAGCATCCTGGGCCACGAACCCGGGGAGTTGAGGCTGTTGTGCGAGGCGGCTCACGGCATCGAGCAGCCTGCGCGGCAGACCGTGACGGAGTGCATCGCTTCGCTGAAGGCCGCATTGCGGGGACTGCACCTGGCAGCTGCACGGCCCACACCTGAGGAGATTCACCGGCGCAGTCACGGGTGGGTGCCGGCGCAGGTCGTTGCCCAGGTACTGCAAGGGGATGCGGTCCCGGAATGGGAAGTTGTGGGGGCGCTGGTGACCGCGCTGGGTGGTCAGGCCGCAGACTTCAAGCCGCTGTGGGAGGCGATCCACTACAGCTTCCTGATGACGGATGACCCCCGTGTCAGTGACCTGGTCAGCGAGACGACCATCTGAGTGTGGGGACGGCCCAGGATGATGACATCTCAGCGACCTGCAACTGCATCACACCCCCTTCCTCTGTACGAGGCCGGTGATGGCCGGACCATGGTGATCACCTACCGTGCCTTCCGTGACCTGTACAGAGCTGGCTATGTTGCCTATGCCACGGCGAGGCTGGGCACGCACGATCTGGCGGAGAGGGTAGTGGAGGACTCCCTCACCGCGCTCGCGGTTCACTGGTCCGCCACGCTGGGCTGCTCCCATCCTGCTGCGATGGCCTGGCGCCTGCTGACCGCCTGTGTGGATGACGCGGACGACTCCGCAGCTGCCTGCTCCGGAGACCGGATCTGCAACAGCGACGCACATGTGCTGCGGGACCATCTCAGGATGGATATCGGCCAAGCCTCCGACCTCATGGGGCTCACGCGTGGGGAATTCCTCGTCGCACTGCACTCGGCTGCCCGCCCGGCCGGCGCCTGCTGCGGGGCTCCGCAGCCCTGCGATGCTGCCTAGAAGAATGGGGAAGTGGTGTGTCTGCTTCTCAGCCGATTATGGTCTCGTGCGCACTCTGAAATTTCACTACGCTATCTCTCTTCCGGTGCGTGGCCGACCCGGCCACGCCGTGAACTCTTACGAGGAAGATGATGGCGGCCGAGAGCCAGCTTCCGTACGGCGTGGACGTCCGGACTCCGAGCGTCGCACGGATGTACGACCACCTCCTGGACGGCAAGGACAATTTCGCTGCCGACCGTGCTGCGTGCAATCACCTCTTGCAACAGGTCCCGAGCATGAAAGACCTCGCCCTGAACAACCGGGCCTTTCTTCAGCGGGTGGTACAAGCCCTCGCCGAGGAGCACGGCATCCGTCAGTTCATCGACCACGGGTCGGGTCTGCCGACGCAGGACAACGTGCACCAGATCGCGCAGCGCGTCGACGCTGCCTCCCGGGTCGTGTACGTGGACAACGACCCGATCGTGCGCAGTGTGGGCGGGGCGCTCCTGGAAACCGATGACCGAACCGCGGTCCTGCAGGCGGACATGCGCGACACCCAGGAGATCTTTGACAGTGAGCCGGTGCGGCAGCTGATTGATTTCCGGGAGCCTGTCGGTGCGCTGTTCGTTTCGGTTCTGCACTGCATTCCCGATACGGACCGGCCCGTTGAACTCATCCGCAGGGTCCGGAGCAAGCTGGCCAGCGGCAGCGTGATAGTCATCTGCCAGTTGGTCAGCCAGAGTGAGCGGATCCGTGACGACGTTTCCTCGTTCATGGACCGTGAGACCCAGGGGCACTGGGGCCGGGTGCGCACCCGGGCTGACGTCGAGAGCTACTTCGAGGACAGCGGGCTGGCTGTTGTCGAGCCGGGCCTCGTGGAAGTCTCACGGTGGCGCCCTGCCGCCATGCCTGCCGTTCCACCCCAGCAGAGCTTTGAGTGGGAGGAGTTCGGCGGGGCCGGCCTGGTTCCATGAACCGGCCCCGGCCGGGTCATTGGCGGCCGGTGGCCAGCTCGTCGAGTCGGTCCTCCAGCTGGGTCAGGGTGAGGTCGGCAGGGTTCGCCATGCCGGAGAGCGTGGTGACACGCGACAGGTACCGTTCCGCCTCGCCCTCACCCTCCACGCAGCGGGCGCCTTCACTCTGCTCGAGGTAGACGAAGTCGGACAGCAGGGCGTCAGCGAACCGCAGATGCACGATCGGATGCCCCACGGCGCCGGTCATTCCCATTGACAGAGGAGCGATGTGGAGGCTGATGCGGTGCCGCAGGTCACTCTTGAGCAGCTGGATCAGGTGCTGGATCTGCCGGTGCATCACACCCGGGCTGCCCACCGGGCGGCGCAGCACGTCTTCATCCATGATCGCGATCAGGGCCGGCGGGTCCTGGTCGCGGTGGAACATGCTCAAGCGGTTGGCCCGGGCTCTGGCCCGGGCTTCGACTTCCGCGTGCGACAGGTCCGGGAAGCCTGCACGGATGACGAGTTGGGCGTACTCGGGGGTCTGTAGCCAGCCTGGGACGAGCTGTGGCTCGTAGGACATGATCCGCTGAGCGGCCGGCTCGAGGGCGAGCAGGGGCTGCACCCAGCGGGCGATGGAATTGCCGTACGCCTCCCAGGCGTCCGGCTGCTCGCCCTGAGCCGCGATCGTCCGTGCGTGGGCGAGTTCCTGGCTGTCGGTGACTCCGCATAGGCGCAGCAGGGCTGTGGCGTGGTGACCGGTGTTCTCGGTCCTCTCGCCCTTCTCCAGCCGACTCACGGTCGGGCCGGACGTTCCGATGTGGCGGGCCGCTGTCTTCCCGGTCATCCCGATGCCGGTGCGGCAGCGTCGCAGGTGCTCGCCGAGGGCTCTGCGGTGGGCTGCCGCACCGAGGTGGGGGCGGGGCGCGAAACCCCGTATGGAGCGGATTTCCCTGTGCTGGCCAGTCATGCCGATTACCTCCCCTGAGCCTCCTTGTTCGGGACGCCAGTATGTCAGCCTGACAAACTGGTGGCATGCATTGGCCGGAGCCTCACAAAGCGCTACAGGGCGAAGTCGAATTCACCGTCCTTCACGCCCAGGAGAAACGATGCCATCTCGGCCGACGTGTAGACCAGAGCCGGCCCCGCGGGGAAGCGGGAGTTGCGCACGGCGATTTCTCCCCCCTCCAGTCGGGCGACTTCCACACAGTTTCCGGCCGCGTTGCTCCGCGCACTCTTGCACCAGACCGCATCCGTGATCGTCTCCGCGCTCACACCGTTGAGCTGCACCGTCATAGCCACTCCGTCTCCTGTCGACCCCTCGGCCGCAGCCGCCCACACCCACTGCTGGGAACGTTCGTGCGGCCCGGGGCGCTGAAATTTCAGCCGTCCTTTCAGGAACGAGCATTAGCGCGACAGGTAGCGGGACAAAATGCAATGAGCCGCAGACACGCTCACTTACGGGGAATCCACCCATGGAAAACCGAACACATCAGCGTCAGCACGGCAGTGCCCGCGGCAACGCCGGGATCACGTCCCACCTCGCTCTCGCGGCGCCGCCCTTTGCCGCCCACCGCATCAGCACAAACACCCTGTGCCTGAGAGAGGCACGGAAGTTCACCGCCGACGTCATCCGTCGCTGGAACCTGGATCCGGTACGCGAGGACGCCGTGCAGATCGCATCCGAGCTCGTCGCCAACGCAGTACGCCACGGACGGCGCCGCACTCCCCTGCCCGACAGCAGTCACCCCGCCGCATGGCTGGCCCTCATCCGCCGCCCGCACAGCCTGCTCTGCGTGGTCTACGACCCCAGCCAACGCAGACCCCGCCTGACACCGCCCGCCCCCCTGGCCGAGGACCACCGCGGACTGCTCATCGTCCAAGCACTCAGCGAAGGGTGGGGGTGGAAACCCTCCGGCACCAGCGGCAAAGCCGTCTGGGCACGGCTGCCCCTACCTCCCGCTCCCGCCCACAAAAGGCCCAGCAGCTGATTGCTTCAGAATGAGGTTCGACTCAAAGCGGACTTGATGGCGGCAGAACCCTCGCGGCCTGGACAAGCACAACGTCCGCCGCTATCCGGCTGTCTATGCGGGACTCGGCGGAAGTTCTGATTCTGTGTCCCGGATTCTGCTGCCTATCGGCGGTCGGTTTGGCCCTTGGATCCGTCGCCGGCGCCGCCACGCGCACGGTTGAACCGACAGGGTCCTGCCAGGAGAGCGGCAACGCTGCCGGTCAGGCAGCCCGGGAAGAAGGGTGGCTGATCTCCTGCCCTGCCGGGCCGGCATCGACTCGCAGTTCCTGCCAACGCTCGGAATCGAGCTCTGTCGGCCAGCCCAGGTCCGCGTATGAGCGTCTTTCCCGCTGACCGCGCAGTCGCATGAACTCCACCTGGGCAACGAAGTCTCCGGCTGCCATACCGTTGCCATCCGCTTCCAGGCGCACCAGCAGGTCGCAGCCCAGGGGGCTGTCCAGCGGTGCCAGCAGGGTTCCGCCGGGCCTGAGTTGTTGGATCCATGCTGGAGGGATGTGCCGGACGGAGGCTGTTGCGACGATTCGGTCGTACGGTCCGCCTGCCGCGTAGCCCCGTTCGCCGTCGCCGGTGATGACGAGTGGCTGGAGACCCAGTTCTGCCAGCCGGGTCCTGGCCCGGGCTGCGAGCTGAGGATCGATCTCGATGGTGACGACGTTCTCGGCACCGGCGCGGAAAGCGAGGAGCGCGGTGGTGTATCCGGTGCCCGTCCCGATCTCAAGGATCCGGTCGGTGGGCTCCGGGTCCAGATGACGAAGCAGTTCCACCACGACACCACTGGAGGAGATGCTGGAGCTGAAGGATCCGCGGGCCGGTCCGGTCGGCTGTACTTGCCCGTCGTCGATCTGTGTGATGAGGGCGGCTCCTGGCTGGTAGATGGACTTGAGCCAGGCCCGGGGCTGTTCGGTGCGGTCGATCAGGCTGTACAGGCCGTCCTCGCGGAGCGCCGGCCACCACACCTGATCCGGAACGAAGTGTTCGCGTGGGACGGACAGGAACGCTTCGTACAGCCATGTCGCATCGGCGAACCCACGCGGGTTCCGGCTCATCTCATCGGCGCAACGTCTTCGCAGGGTCTCAGCGGTCATCGTCATCTGTCGCTGCCTAGTCGTCGTCGGATTCGTCCGGCTCGGGCATCGGGTTGCCGGGGTCTCCGGGGCTCGAGTACGGGCCCCCTACCTGGCCGTCGCCGGACTGACGGTCATCGCCCTTTACAACAGCACCTGTGACACCACGTGTCATGCGTCCTCCTCATGGCGGATCTCTGCTCCTTCACGGTAGCCAGGCTGAAGGAAGGTGGAAGTGGATTCCGTGAACTCAGGGGGCTCCAGCGCTGTCGGGTGGGGCGAACGCCTGCTCGTGGTCACCAGCCGGATGCCGCTGAGCTATCTCGGGCGCGACGGGGCCCCGCCAGTACCACCTTCAGGCGTTCTCCCCCGCCGCCGCCCACGAGGACTTGGCGTCCGTGGCAGACCGAGCAACCCGTCGCGGGCGACAGGCGGGCCGCGCACGCCGACACGTCCCTGTCCGTCAGGCTTGCTCTCTTCCTCGTCCCGGCGGGGACCATGCTCACCTCTCGCAACGTCCCCTGCCGAGGGGCGTCCTCGGGGTTTTCGGTGACGCCCGAGGTGGAAGCGTGGATCAGCGCGGTCAGTGTCTGTTCCAGCGGGCTGCCTGCTCGCCAGACTGGAGGGTACTGAGACGGTGCTGCAGTTCTTGGGCGGCGGCATGGTCGCCGCGGTCGGCGCGGCGGATGAATGAGCTCAGTGTGTGGAGGTCGCGCATCCTGATCAGCGCGGGGAGCCCGGTCCAGTCCGTAGGGTCGTAGCCGTACTGGTCGGTGAACTCATTGATCTTTTCGGGGGTACGGCCGAACCTGGCGCCTTGGAACGTGTTTGCGAGGTCAAGTTCGCGGGGCCCAGTTGAGGCTTCGTCCCAGTCACCGAGCCGAACCTTCGTTCCGTCCCACACGGTGTTGCCCGGGTAGGCGTCTCCGTGGATGAGGCCGGTACCGAGGGGGAATTCGAGAGTTTGATAGGCGTGGAGGGTTTCTTGGATGGTGTCGGTGAGCCACCTTCTGCCGCTGGGTTGGAGCGTGGTGCTGAGCACTACGGCTTGTGTGAGGGAGGCGAGTGGTTTGTAGGGGGGAAGGTCGACTGGCGGCTGCGGGATCCGGTGGAGCTCACGGAGGAGTCCGCCGAGTGCACTGGCCGGCGGCCCGACGGACGGTTGTGGGTAGTAGGTCCAGAACGTCACGACGTAGCGGGTTGTCTCCACGGGATGTCCGACAGGTTCGGTGGCCGGGAATCCCTGGTTGTTGAGCCATTGCAGCAGCCGGAATGTCCGTTTGACGGACGGAGCTTCTGCGGCCGGTCTGACGCGTGCGACCACCTGTGCCTCGGGCAGATGGTAGACGTCGGTCGCGTGGCTGCGGAGCGGGGTCAGTCCGGTGGTGGGAATGCCAAGTCGCCGAGAGGCGTCGCGCGTGGCGGTTTCGGGTGCTGAGCGGGTGGTTGTCATCGCACAGACGGTAACGCGGCAGTTCCGAGAACCTGGTAGTTGTGCACGAGCTCGAGGACCTCTCTGGCTGCCGGGTTGGGAAGTATGGCGGGCTTGCGGAGCATCTCGGTGACCTTCTGGATGCTGTGGCCGAGCTGTTGGATCCGGCACTCGGCGGGAAGGCTGAGGATGGTGTGCAGAGCCGGGAGGGCGGTCTCGATGTCCCCTTGTGCGAGGCGGGCGATGATGACGTCGATGGTGGCGAGGGCTTCATCGCCGTAGGAGCGGGCTTCGGGTGGGCCGTGGACGTACTGTTCAATGGCCCGGGCCGCGTAGTGCTCGGCTTCGTCGTGGCTTCCGAGGAGCGTGTGGGTGGCGCCCGCGTAGTAGTCCTGCTTGGCCTGGGGGAATGTGAGGATGCCGCCGAATACGGAGAGGCCGTCCGCCTCCGGAGCTTCCTCTTGGGCCATTCTCATGCGGTGCAGTGCAGTTGTGGATCGGCGGTGGTCACCATTGCGGGCGGCTGTACGGGCTTCGATCGCGGCGATCCGGATGCGGGACTGCCCGGCCGGGGCGAGAGCGGCGGCTTGATCGATCAGTTCCAGTGCCCTTCCGCTCCGCGTTGACCATTCGGTGATGAGGGCTGCGGTGCCTGCGGTCCATGCGCGAAGCGGCCGGTGGTCGGCCTGGTGGGCACAGACGTTCGCGGTCCGGATCTGGGCCAGCGCTGCGGTCGAGTCCCCCAGGTTCTGTGAGGCATGGGCGAGGAGGAGGCAGCTGGTTCCCGCAAGGAAGTAGAGCTCGCGTGTGTGCTGGGGATTCTGCCGTCCGCGCAGGAGGGTGAAGAGGCGGTTGCGGATTTCGACGATGTCGTCGAGGAGAGGCAGGACGGGTCTGTGGACGTAGTCGGTCGCGATACGGGCGAGAGTGTCGTAGAAGAACGCAAGGAGGTCGTCGTCGGTGTTGGCAGGGGTGATGAAGTCGGCGAAATCGAGAGACTCGGTCGCTGCGCGGCGGATCGATTCGTGTGGATTGCAATGTCCGGCGCGAGGCTGTGGATCGTCCGTGATCGAAGCGGGGAGCAATCCCTTGGGGGCTTCGAGGCCATCCAAGAACCGGGACGCTTTCTGTGTGTCGGAGAGCCGGCGTCTGCCGTTCTCCAGCTGAGAGAGGAAGTTCTGGCTGATGCCGGTCATCGTGGCCAGTTCACGCTGGGTGAACCCTGTGTGCGTCCGGACCAGTCGGCTGATCCGGCCGAAGTCGAGGGCAGCAACTGCCGCTCGGATGTCGGGCAGTTCCCAGATGGCAGGGGGCGGCGCCGTCAGTTTCGGGGGCGGGCCAACGGGGCTCTCTCGGCGACACGGTTCACAGTAGTCCTCCGTGTTGGTGTTGTACCTGCTGATCCGGCATGAGCATGTGCGGCACTGGCGGGCGGGTGTCACGGCCTGTCCTCCTGGTCCCTGCCTCGCGTGGACCAGAAGTATCGTGGCGGTGACCCTGCGTACGCAACTGGGGAGCCTGAACCCTGGTAGGTCAGACCTCGGTGATCAGGGTGAGGAGTCGCTCGGTGTCAGTCAGGTCGGGGATGACATGGTCGGCGCCTGCGTCCGCGAGGGCGGATGCGGTGGTGGTGCCGGAGACAACGGCAATGACCCTGGCGCCGCCTTCGCGTCCGGTACGGACGTCCTGGAGGGAGTCCCCGACGATGACGGTGTTCTTGCGGGTGAACACTTCGCCGTGGGCCGCCCCGGCGCGTTCCTGGGCAAGCCGAACAAGGGCGGGGCGGTGTGGGTCGTCGGACGCGTAGCCGCCGATCTCGGTGTCGATCAGATCACTCAGGCCGAAGGCCGCCAGCTTGATTTCCGCGCTGGCTTTGAGGTTGCCGGTGACAACGGATGGGATGAGACGGGGTGATTGCTCCACAGCGGTGAGTGCGTCCACGGCTCCGGGCAGCAGCGTGCCTTCGTTCGTCAGTTCCTCGCGGTGTAGTTCCAGCTGCTGTGGAAGCCGCTCCACGATCTGCTGAGCGAGGCGGGTTATGTCGTGGGCGGATACGCCGTTGGTGAGGAGGAGTTCGCGTACGGCCACCGGCATGGTCACGCCGGTGCCCTTCTCCGGCAGCTTCCGCGCGGGCCAGCCGACGACATCCTGGAAGATCTCACGGTATACGAGCCTGTCGGTACTCCCCACGTACAGCAGGGTTCGGTCGATGTCCCACAGCACGAGGATCTTCATGCGGCGGCCCGTTCCCGCAGAACCATAAGTCCGCGGCCCAGGAGGTCGCGCACAGGCCCGCTGCCGGAGAATTGCCGGGCTTCGTCCAGCATGGACTGAAGGTGTTCGTCGAGCCGGGCGGAGCGGACCCTGCCTGCCAGCGTCAGTACTTCCTGGCCGGTCACGCATCCGGCGTCGGCGTCACCTGCCCGCATCTGCGCAGTAGCGGCCCTCGACAGGAACTGCGCGCGGGTGCGGGTCTCGTCGCGGCTGAGGACCTCGCGGGCGTCGGCGAACGCGGAGGCGGCTTCGGCAGGGCGGCCGAGGTCGAGGTAGCAGCTGCCCCGCTGCCCGAGGATCTCGCCGTCGTTGATCCAGTAGAGCCAGTGCGGATCGTTTTCGCCGGGCCCGCGCCCGCACAGCTCCCGCGCTTCGTCCAGGGCGGCCAGGGCGTGCCGGTCCTCGCGCAGCCGTGCGTGTCCCCGGGCCTGCCGGGTCAGCAGCATCGCGTGGAGGGCGGGTGAGTCCTGGTCGTTGATGGTCTGGCGGGCGGTGCGTGCGGCGGTGATCGCGTCGCGGGGGTCGCCGACGGAGTAGGCGTGGATGGCCAGGTAGGCCAGAGCTCCGGCGCGGAGCCGGGTGTCACCGGAGGCGTGCGCGGCCCGCAGGGCGCCGAGGAAGAGGTTCTGGGCGTCGGTGTGCGCCCCGCTGTCGAAGGTGTACCAGCCAGCCTGCATGGCGGTGTCCGCAGTGACGGCGGCCAGCCGCCGGCCGGTCACTTCGTTGTAAGTGCCATTTCTCAGCAGCCCGAGCAGCATCTTCAGATGCGCGGTAGCGGTGGCGGCAAGGGAGCCACTGCCGCTGCAGGCATCGATCTGCCGCAGCGCGTCGGTAGTGGCCTGGAGAGAGTCGAGCAGCGGCGGGGCCACCGCTGCTCCCTCGGACCCGGCGGAGGCCATGGCTTCCGCCGGGGCAATTGCCGACTGCAAAACATAATGGGTGAGCCCGGCCGCTCCCAGGGCGGCCAGCACACTGCGACGCTTCATGGCACCTCCGATGGCCACTTC
This sequence comes from Streptomyces sp. NPDC002403, assembly GCF_053593015.1. Lineage (NCBI taxonomy): Bacteria > Bacillati > Actinomycetota > Actinomycetes > Kitasatosporales > Streptomycetaceae > Streptomyces > Streptomyces sp. NPDC002403. Next base: position 17,192 of record NZ_JBSFBQ010000070.1, read on the forward strand.
GATTGAGAGCACCATACGGCTCGCAGTCCACGGGAGTTCTGGGACTAATGATCCCGTTTGGGCAGAAATTCCCGGTCCGCCGAGCGGGGCAAGGAGCCGGGTGCGGAGGTCAGCCGGCAGCGCGAGCCCGGTGAGGAACTCGACGATCGCGTCCCGGCCAGTCAGCTGCTTACGCCCATGCTCCAGGTCGGAGACGTACGACTGACTCAGGCCCGTCAACGTGCACACGTCCATCTGCGACAAACCAGAACGACGCCGCAGCAGACCCAATACTTGCCCGAAGTCCCAGCCCGAAAGGGCCCGCAGCACCCGGTCATCCCGCCAGGCGCGGTCGGCCACCTGAGGAGCATCCTCCAAGCGCGAGCAAGCGGCGCACCTCACCTCGGAGTTGTACTGGCTCAGTCGGTTCCCGCATTTGCCGCATCGCCGGTTCGACATCGTCATAGCGGCACCTGTCGCCTTTCATCCCGCGATTACGTCTGACCGAAGGCTAGCGCTATCGGAATATCGCTACAGCGATATCGCTCCAGCGATACCGGAGACGCTCAATGACCCCTCACACTCGTCTCACGCTCGGGAAGTGAAGACCGAAGGGGGCATCGTGGCCGTACGCATCTCATACCGGGAATCCGCCCGACACACTCCATCGGGCTGCGGAGCTGCTCTTCAGCCGGGTAACCACCATGCAGGTCAAGACCTGCTACGGCAGGGGACGGCTGCCGGTGTGGCCCTATGCCGGGCCGGAAACACAACGACGCAGAATCCTTCCCCCGACCGGCCGCATTCTGACGCTTGCCGCAAACTCGTCTTCATTCGTCCATTCAGCGGTCTCATGCAACAGGGTTGGGCGGCCCAGGGTGCTGCGTTCCTCGCTCCCGCCCGCCGGCTTCCTCACGACCGCGCAGCTCGGGGAGCGAGCGTCGTGTTCGCGTCCTCGACACAACACGCAGGGCCGGTCATGCGGAAGTTAGGCGGCCATCTCGGTCCGGAGCTGCGACAGCGCCTGTGTGGCCGCGTCGGTGACCTCGGCGAGTTCGTGACCGCCCGTTCGGTTGATGCGTTGCAGCTGATGCGGGAGTCGCTGTGTGCGGGCTTCACTGACGGCTCGGGTGAGCAGTTCGGTGGCTCCGCTTCGGTCTCCGCCCAGGAGACGGACCTTGCCGGTGGTGATGAGTTCGATGACGCGCCACTGTGGTGCGATGGCTGTGGTCGGTGCGGGCGCTGCCTGTTCGGCGTGGCGTATGGCCGCGCGGGTGCGGCCGGTGCCGATCAGGCCCCGCAGTTCGATTTCGTGGAGGGCTACGGGGTTGACAAGGCTGGTGTGGTCGACCTGGTCGAGCAGCGCTCTTGTCTCCTGGACGGCACGGTCGAAAAGCGGGGCGTTGCCCAGGGCGCCGGCGGCGCGGGCGAGGAGCGGCAGGACCGCGGCGCGGCTCGTGCGGTTGGGGGCGAGGGATGCGGCGCGGGCGAGGCGGTTGACTGCAGCGCCGACGAGTCCGGTTTTGCGCAGTTCGTTGCCGTGCATGCGCAGTGCGGTGGTGGTCAGGGCGGGGTCGTTGAAGAATGCGACGGCGTTGAGGCTCTTGGCGGTCCAGTGTGCGGCGGTGGCGAGGCGTTCTTCGGGCAGGACGTTGCCCAGTGCGGTGCCGAGTCCGAGCCGGGCGTCGGCCAGCAGGCGCAGTGCCTCGCGTTCGGCGTGTCCGTCTCGTGCGCGGGCTTCCAGGCGGGCTACGAGGGGCCAGAGCTCGGCGACGGCTTGAGAGGCGTGGCCGGCCTGGCGGGCGATCTCGGCGAGGCGCACGGTGGACTGGCCGAACTGGATCACGGCCCGGAAGTCTGTGTCGGCGCGGTCGGTGATGCCCAGGACGTGTGGTGGCAGGGCGAGCCGTTCGGCGATGTGGCGCAGTCCAGCGATGTCGGTGAGGCGGCGCTTGCCGAGCTCGATCGCGGAGACGTAGGTCTTGTCGTAGCCGATGAGGTCGCCCGTCTCGGCCTGACTCTGGCCGTGGACTCGGCGGTGGAAGCGGAGGATGGCTGCGAGGTCTTGGGTGGCGAGGACGATCTGGGCTTCGGGTGTGGCCCAATGCCAGGCAGCGTGCCGGGCGGAGGGTCGCAAGGCCCGCAAGTTGTCGGTGTGTTCGGCCATGCTCGGCTACCTCGTGGTCCTGGCGGCGTACACGGCTGCGATGGACTTCTTGTACCCGTCGGGCATGTTCAGCGCGGGGACTTCGTGCTCGGCGAAGAGGCCGATGCGGGAGTGCTCGTGGCTGACGACCGGTGGGGTGTCAGGCGTGAGGACGGTGCAGTCGTGGGTGACGATCAGGACCCGGCGGCCGGGGAGCGGCTCGTAGATCCAGGTGTCGAGGAGGCGTCCGGCCTTGACGTCCCAGCCGGTCTCTTCCTTGAGTTCTCGTTCCACGGTGGCTTCGGGGCTGTGGTCGGCGGGGTTCGATCCGGTCGGCGGCCCGATCTCCAGGCGCCCGCCTGGCAGTTCCCACTCATTGCGCTCGTTGTACAGCAGGACCACACGGCCCTGCCGGTCAAGCGCTACGCCTTTGACCGAGACCGGCCACAGCGATGGTTTGTACGACATGCAGGTTCCCAGGGTGTGACGGGTGGTCCGGGCACTCGGAACGTAGCAGGGAGCCACCGGGCTGCAGAGCCGGTACCCGAATTGTCCGGGTCGACAGTCTGTCGCTTTACCAGGACCCCCACTGTTCGGACTCTGGTCGAGCCGTATCCGAATCACAAAAGGAGCACATCAATGTTGACGTGTGCGCGCACTGCCGGATTCGAACCCCCCTACGACCGTCAGCAGATAGTGGGAGCAGGCGGGATTGCCGAACAGCTGCGCGAACACGGCATGGTCATGGTGAACGGACTGACGTCCCGGGAGTCGGTCCTCGCCTTCGCCCGGCGCACCATGACCTTGACGCCGCACCGGGACAGCGACCCGGACGCCCTGACCACGATCCACGACATCGGCTGGAAGGCACAGCAGCCTGGACTGGAGGGGCTGGGGAGTGGCGAGCTGCGTGCTCACACGGAGCGGTCCAGTGTCCCTGAGCCTCCGCGGCTCATGCTGCTGGTCTGCCTCCGGCCGGCGGTGACCGGAGGCAAAGCCCTTCTCACCGACGGGCAGGCCGTGCTCGATCACTTGGCGACGCACAACCCGGGCGCTGTCGAGCCCTTGAGTCTGCCCGGCACTGCCTTCTTCGGCGACGGCGGCGGACACCCCTCGCAGATCTTCACGCGTCACCCCGACGGCCGGGTTTCCCTCCGGTTCCGGCAAGGCGAACTCGCCCAGTTCAGTCCCATGGTGGAGCACTTCCTGCCGGATCTGAGAGCGGCAATCACAGCTCACGAGAGATCCGTCGCCCTGTCCCAGGGACAGGGGTACCTCATCGACAACCATCGCTACCTCCACGCCCGTACGGCATTCAGCGGCCGGCGCTTGTGCGTGCGCGCGCTGGGAGAACCGCTCTTCCCTATCCAGCCCGGGTTCGGCACCGGTGGTGCCGGCCGCGACGGCAGGAGGACTCCATGAGGACGGTCGCGAGTTGGCCGCCCGTTGCCCGGAACACCTTGGCGGTGATGAAGGCGTACGACCGGGTCCTGGGATGGCCCTTGCTCGTGGGGACAACGTTCATGCCACCGGAGCGCGCCGTCGCCGAACTGACGAAGCACCGTGATACCGAACTGAGCACTCCCTGCGCCGCCTTCGACGCCGTCACGGTGTCGCACGCAGTGGGCATGGAAGCGATGGTCCTGTTCGGGCGACGGGACCTGGGGCCCGTGCCGTGCCTGGTCGAGCGCCGCGATCACGTGATCCTCCTCGTGCGGGCGGGAACCGGTGCGCCCCTGTCCGAACTGGAGGGCGTCGTATCGGTCGAGGCCGGGCCCGGCGGACGGCTTGTCCTGCCGCCGTCGTCCGGCCGCCAGTGGGACACACCACCCTGGGCCATCACGTCCGATAGGCCCTGCCGGCTTCCTGAGGGTCCTGCGCTCGCAAAGAGTCTTGCCGACGCCCAGCGGCTCTTCGGCGGAAGGGCAGCTTCACCCTGGCACGAAGGCTCCGCGATCGGTCACACATCAGCACGCTCCGGCCAAGGTGCCGCACCTCCGTCGGCAGTCCGCCCAGCGGGCTCGGGCTCTTCGTAACTCCTGAGACCGGCCACCGGGGCCGATGCGTAGCGGGCCGTGCACCCTCCCCCGTCGGTCACGGCCTGCTTCTCCAGCCCCGGTGGCCACCTTTCCCTCCTTCCCGCTGTTTCTGTAGCGGCTTCCACTCACAACCTGCCCGCACCTTTCGACGGTGAAGGCCTTGACCGGAGTCCCGATGTCTCCCTTTCTGAGCACGAGCCTGCCCTGGCATATCGCTACCGCCGAGCAGCCCCGCCCGGCGGTGCTGCCGCCCCGCCACGACATCGTCCGTACAAGCGCGGGGATCGGGCTGCCCGCGGTCGAGAGGCTGCGGACGGAGGGGGAGCCCGTGGGCCCGGTCCTGTACTGCAGGCCGCACGGCGTCCTGCTGATCCCGGTCGAGGCAGGCACTGCCGGCACCTGGGGTGCTCGGCACTCGACCTGCCTCTCGCAAGGGCAGTGGTGGTGCGTTGACCCCGAACGGTCTTCTTCCCGCGTGCCGTGCACCGCTCGTCTCTGGCTCCTCCCGTCCCACAACTCTTCTGACTATGAGCCGGTGACCGCAGGCTCGGCGCTGCAGGACGGCCTGTGCCGCTCGCGGTCCCCAAGGTCCGCAGCCGCGCTCTGGTCCGCTGTGGGGGGCCGTCCTCGTGAGGTGGCCTGTGTCTGAGCGCATATTCCGCACGCGGCCGGCTTCAGGACGCCGCCGCAGGACCGCGAACGGAGCCGACAGGGCGCTGCATTCCGGAAGTGGGTTTCCTCCTTCTCCCGCAGCCACGTCCAGTGCTGTGGCCGTGGCCGCGGCTGCGGTGGGCTGCGCGTGGGCGGCCGACAGTCTCGGTCTGCTGCCACTGCCGGCCGCCGTCGCGGCCGGGGCCTCGGCGGCGAGCGCCGCGACATGGCGGGTGTACTTGCGCTCCCGCAACGCCCGCAATGCGTTCACGCGTACCGATTCACAGCGTGCCGAGGCCGAAAGGTTCCTGAAGGAATCCCAGGCGAGGATGGACCGGGCCGAGCAGGCCCTGCGGGAGATCTACGGGCTGATCGACAGGGGTCGGCAGCAGATTGTCTGGGCGGCATCGGAGGTGGAGCAAGGACGCGTCCGCGTCCGTCATAGCCCTGCGATGCTGCCGCAGCCGACCGGCGACCTGTGCACCGATGTCTTCGAGGCGCTGACGCACGGCCAGACCGTGGCCTGGCAGGCAGTGATTGCCGCGGCCGCCCACCAGCATCATCTGCTGAACCAGGAGGCGGAGCTGGCCGAGATCTTCCGGCCCATCGCTGCGCGCCTGCACTCGCTCATCAACCAGACCCTGGCCGTCCTCGACGAGGTGGAGCGGGAAGTTGAGGACCCCGATCTGCTCGGTGACCTGTTCCGCATCGACAACCTGGTGACACGGATGCGCCGGGGCGCGGAGAGTCTGGCGGTGCTGGGCGGAGACTCGCCGACGCGCGCCGTCGAGCCGGTCCTGGTCGCCTCCGTACTCCGTATGGCAGTCGGGGAGATTGAGAACTACCCCCGTGTACAGGTCGTGCATTCGGATCAGCCCGTCGCCCTGCCCGGCTATGTGAGCCCGAGCGTCGTGCATCTCCTGGCCGAGCTAATGGAGAACGCGACGAAATTCTCTTCGACCGATGTCGAGGTACGCACCAGCCAAGTGCCCGACGGACTGGTCATCGAGATCGTCGACCGCGGCCCGGGCATGACCGCCCAGAAGTGCGCCGCTCTGAACGAGCTGCTGGCGCGCCCGGAAGGGGCCGACCCGCGCAGTCGGCTCAGAGAGGGGCAGATCGGTCTGCTGGTCGCAGCCCTGCTGGCCCAGCGGCACGGCGTCGTCATCGAACTGCACCCGGATGACATGGGCGGTATGCGTGCGGATGTCGTCCTTCCCGGAAGGCTGCTCGTCACGCCGACGCAGCGGTCCGCTGCCTCGAGCCACGCAGCGGCACCTTCCCACACGCCGACCCCTGTGCCCGCGCGTGGTGTTCCCACAGTGTCCACCAGTCCGGAGCCTCCCGTGGCCGGGCTTCCCAGGCGTCTCCCGCAAGCCCAGTACACAACCGGCGGGGACGACACCGGGCACACGCCTGGCCGCTCCGACCAAGGCGATGGCGGGGTCAGGCCCGCACTTCCGCGCCGCGAGGCCGCTCCGGCCGGTCACCTCCCGGCGCCGGACGTGCTGCAGGAGCCGGTCGGTTCGCCCAGTCCCGATCTGATGGCGCAATTCAAACGCACACGTCCGGCCGGCGACTGATGCCTGCCCCCGTTCCCCCCACTCACGAGAACCTGGAGAGTTCCATGCCCGACACCGTTCCCACCAGCGGCACCACGCTCAACGGGCTGCTGGCCGGATTCCTGTCTCGTACTCCCCACGCCCACCAGGTGGTGCTCGTCGCCCCTGACGGCCTGCAGATCGCCAGCGCTGACGACGGGAGTGACACCTGCTACTCCCGCGAAGCCGACAGCGGGGCGGAGAACAGGCTGTCTGCTGTCATCAGCGGGATGTACTCGCTCGCTCGCGGGATCCTGCGAAGCGGTGTGCGGCAGATCGCCATCGAGGGCGAGACCGAGACGCTGTTCGTAATGAGCGCCGGATCCGCCGACCACCCCTCGGCCGTGGGCACGCGCCTGGGAGTCGTCGCCGGGCACAAGGCGGATCCGGGTGCCATCTGCTGGGAAATGACCAGCCTGATCAAGAGCCTCGACGAGCATCTGAGCACCAGGGCCCGGACCGGCATGTACCCCGGGCAGGAGCAGTGACGTGGCTCCCCGCCGTAGCGCCTGGCATGACAGTGCCCTGGACGATGTGCGCCCCTACACGGTCACCGCGGGCCGCACCCGCCCAAAGTACGCACTGCATCTGACGTCCCTGCTGAACCCGGGGCCCGCCACCGGGTCTGCCGACATCGGCCCCGAGGCCGAGGCCATGCGGCTGCTCTGCCTCATCACACCTCGGTCCATTGCCGAGCTCGCGGGACTACGCAACCAGTTCGTCCAGGTCACCAAGGTCCTGGTCTGTGACCTTCTCGACCGCGGAGCGCTGGTCCTCGCCGCTCCCGCCGATGTTGCCCCGCACGAAAACGCTCACCTCCTGGAGGCAGTCGTTGCCGGCCTACGACGCATACGCTGACGGCACAAGCAGTGTTGCGCCACCGACGGTGCTGAAGATCGTGATCGCGGGCGGCTTCGGTGTCGGCAAGACCACGCTGGTGGGCACGCTCAGCGATATCAAGCCACTGGTCACCGAAGAGACGCTGACCATCGCGGGCCAGGACACCGACGACCTGACCGGAATCGGGGCCAAGACCACAACGACGGTCGCGATGGACTTCGGCAAGATCGGCATCAAGGATCTCAACACCGAAGTGTGCTTGTTCGGAACACCAGGCCAGGAGCGTTTCTGGTTCACCTGGGACGACCTCTGCCACGGAGCTGTCGGCGCCGTGGTCCTGGCCGACACCCGCCGTCTCACCGACTCCTTCGCCGCCATCAGCTATTTCGAACAACGCAACACTCCCTTCGTCGTGGCCGTCAACCAATTCGACGGCGCCCTGCCCTACAGCGCGGAAGAGGTCAGCGACGCCCTGCGGCTTCCGGCATCCGTCCCCGTGCTGATCTGCGACGCCCGCAACCACGCATCCGCACAGGACGTACTGATCCGCCTGATCAGACTGCGGATCAAAACCCTGCGGTTCCGTACCCACGCCCCCTCAAGCCTCGGAGCGCACGCATGACCATGCCCGCCATCCAGCAGGATCACGAGCGCCGGGCCGAGTTGCTGCATGCCCTCGGCCTCACGGCCCCCGATCACAGGCTCGACGAACTCGCCGTGCGCCTCAGCCACGCCGCCGGCGTCCCGTATGCGATGGTCAACATCTTCGGCACGCATCAGCAGTTCTTCGGGCTGGCCACCCCCAGGGGGGGGCGAGCTGCCGGCCGTGGGCCGCACCATGCCCCTCGCCCACGGCTACTGCCCCGAAGTTGCGCGGAGACGAAACGCTCTGGTCCTGCCCACCGTCAACGTCGCCCCGCGCTTCCGGTCCAACCCGGTAGTCGACCTGATCGGCATCCGCAGCTACGCCGGCGCACCTTTGATCGTTGCGGGTGTCGTGCTGGGCACGGTGTGTTTCGTCGGGCGCCAGAGCCGGCCCAGGAGCGAAGGCCGGGCGATGCTCGCGCTCATCAAGTCCCACCGGGACGAGGTCCTGGACTCCATCCAGAGTCGGGCCGGATACCTGCCGCGGTGAGAACCACCAGCACGGCCGAACACCGAATGTCACCGAACGGGGAGGGGAGCACACGATGTCCAGCATGTATCTGACACCGCAGCACGAGCAGCTTCGCCAGGCGGTGCGCGCCTTCGCCGAGTGCGAAGTCGCTCCGCGGGTGGCGGAGATGGAACGGTCCGGCGCCGTCGAGCGGGATCTGGTGTCCCAGATGGCTCGGCAGGGGTGGATCGGCGCCACCATCTCCCCCGAGTACGGAGGGATGGGCGTCGGCCATGTCGCCAAGTCCCTGATCATCGAAGAGATCGCCCGAGTGTCCGCCGCGATGGGCGCTGCGGTGCAGGCGTCCCAGCTCGGCATGTCGAAGATCGCCCATTTCGGAAGCGATCGACAGAAGGAGACATGGCTGCCGCAGATCGCCGCCGGGGCCGTCCTTCCGACCATCGCGGTGACCGAGCCGGGCTCCGGCAGTCATGTCCTGGGCATGCAGGCCACAGCGCGGCGCCGGGGCACTGACTACGTGCTCAATGGCCGCAAGTGCTACATCGGCAACTCCCACATCGGGAACCTGCACGGCATTGTGGTGCGCACCTCGAAGAAGGCGGGGCGAAGGAGTCTGTCGGCGTTCCTGGTCGAGTCCGGCCGGCCCGGTCTGTCCATCGGTGAGCACATACCTTTCATGGGACTGCGCGGGTTCTCCTTCGGCGAGCTCATCCTGGAGAACTGTCTGGTGCCGGCGGAGAACTTGCTCGGCGTTCCTGGGGACGGCCTCGATGTCGCCTACTCCTCCAGCGTGCTCTACGGCCGGCCCAACCTGACCGCGGTGGCGCTGGGGATCCATCAGGCCCTCGTGGACGAAACAGTCGCCTACGCCCAAAAGCGCCTTCTCTACGGCCGCCCTCTCTCGGAGCTGCCGACGGTCAGGGAGAAGCTGGGGCAGATGACGTCGCGCCTCACCACCGCCCGGAGCATCGCGTACGAGGCCGTGTCCCTCCTGGACCAGGGGAAGCCGTGCGACGAACTCCTCATCAACGCCAAACTCGTCAACGTCGATCTGGTGCGTGACTCGGCCCGCACGGCCATGGATGTCCACGGTGCGGCCGGTCTCATGACCGGACGCCCGATCGAGCGGCTCTTCCGCGACGCGGAGCACACGTACGCGCCCGCCGGCACCGGAGACATCCAGATACTGCGGCTGGGACAGGAAGCGCTGGGCAACGAGCACGACCAGTGGTCGCAGCGGTTCCCCTCCCCGCTGCCCGCGACCGGGGCCGCTGCATGACCGCCACCAGGCACGCATGTGCAACCCGGACACGGGGCCCGGTCCGGCAACCCGCCCGCACCGCTGGACAGTGCGCCGGTACCCGCCCGCGGCCCTTCACCACGGCTCCCGCCCGTCTGGCCCGTCGTCAAGGAACTCGTGCCGGGACACGCCCGTCGGAAACGTCCTCGCCCCCTACAGCCACCAGCACCACGGTCACAGCAGACACACGGCCTCAAGGAGTCCCGCAGTGAACACCCCCGCACTCGCCGCCGCCGTGAACAGCACCACCCAGGGCACCGCACCCTCGACCGCCCGGGTCACGGACTGGCTGCTCGGCGGGGACCGCCATCACTACGCCGCGGACCGCCGCCTGGGCATGGACGTGCTCAACGCGGCGCCCTGGACCAACAAGGCGCTCGAAGCCAACCGTCGCTACGCGCGCAAGACGGTTGAGATGCTCCGCTACTGCGGGATCACGCAGTTCGTCGACCTGGGCAGCGGCCTGCCGACTCTCAACCCGGACTTCCCCCACACCGCCCTGTCAGCCGGCCCCGACGCCACGGTCATCCACGTCGACCGCGACCCGTACGTCATCGAGCACGGCCCCCAGCTCCTGAGCAGCCGGCCGGGACTGCACTGCTTCTTGCACGCGGATCTGCGGAAGATGCTCCAGATCCTGCGTGAACTGCCGCTCCACGGCCTGGACCCCTCCCGGCCGGCCGGATTTCTGCTCCACGATGTCCTGCCCTGGATCCCCGGCCATGCGGCCGCCCGTGCCAGCGTGGGCGCGATTCTTGACGGGGCGCCGCCCGGCAGTGTCCTCTCGCTCACCCACTCCACCGCCGACCTGTGCCGTGACGAAACGGCCGCGGCCGCGGCACAGCGCTTCGCCGCGGCGGGACTGCCCATGCGTCTGCGCACCGCCGAGGAGATACGCGACCTCATGGAGGCGTCCACCCGCCCCTGGCCCATCTGCGCCCCCGGCATCGTGCCGGTGGGCCAGTACCACCCGAACCAGTCCCGGACAGCCCTGCCGCCCTACCACGGCAGCAGCTACGCGGCGATCCTGATCCACCCGGAGCCCGCACACCACTGACCGCCCCGGCCAGCCGTGTCCACGAGGACAGTGGCCCCTCACGGACACGGCTTCCCCAGGGGCCTCTCCGGCCGGTGCAGCCGATGCAAGGCCGCATGGCGGAGCCGGCACCGGACAGGACGGCGCAGCCCTTCGGCGGGCCCGGCCCTCGCATAGCCCGCCCGCAGCCCTGCGCCCCGGCTGCCCCGGACCGGCCCCAACCCGGGGCAGCCGTCCCCAACCCCTTACGCAGAAAGAAACCTCATGGTCGAAGAACAGAGTCCGCACGCCATGCCTGACTGGGCGGGTGTCCCCAGCAGCGCCCGAATCGCAGACCACTTCACAGGCGGGACCGACAACTACGAAGTGGACCGCCGCCTGGCCGAGCAGCTCCGGCAAGTCGCAGCGTGGCTGCCGCAGATGCTGCTCATCAACCGCCACTTCGGTCAGCGGGCGGTCGAGCACATGGCGGGCAATCTCGGGATCACGCAGTTCCTGGACCTGGGGTGCGGGCTGCCCTTCAACCCGGACGCCGAACAGGGCAGGCCCCTGCACACCTACGACGCAGCCAGGCCTCTGTGCGCCCCGCGGGTCGCATACGTCGACAACGCCCCCATGGTGTACGGGCACGCCAACGTGTCCCTGGCGGAGTACCCGGGCACGGTCGCGGTGCGTGCCGACGTGCGTGAGGTCGGCCGTCTCCTGGCCGACCCGGCCCTGGTGTCCGTGATCGACGTGAGCCGCCCCGTTGCCGTGCTGTGCCGCGACCTGGTCGCCTGGCTGGGCGACAAGGACGCCGCCGGTTTCGTCACGGACCTCCATGACCACCTCGCGCCGGGCAGCGCCCTGGCCGTGTCCCACGCCTCCACCGACACGAACCCCGGCGCGATGACGGCGCTAACCAACCTCTACGCCGAGCACGGGATCGTGTTCCGGCCCCGCTCGCGAGAGCACATCGGCCAGCTCCTGGGCCCGTGGGATCCACACTCGCCGGGCATTGTTCCGACCGCGCACTGGCCCCAGGCCCCGCAGCACGCGCTCCCCGAAGCCGACCAGTCGCACGGATACGCCACCGTCGCATGCCGCCCGGACGCCTCATGACCGGCCGCCTCGACTGGGAAATGCCCGACGTCCCGACCAGTCAGATCGTCGCGGGCAACTACGTCCGCTACCTCCGCAATCGCCTCCACCTCAAAGTCTCAGACGTCCGTGGGCCGGCCGGACCGTCGCACGCGACGATGAGCCGTACTGAATCGGGCGCCAGACCGCTTTCCCAGGAAGAGGCCGAGACACTACTCGCCGCGTACCGGGTGTCGGAACCCGGGCGTCGCGGGTTCGCCAGGTTCCTCTACGAAACGGCTTTCGCCGTCAAGTACCGCGAGGTGCTCCCCCTCGACAAAGCGGTCGACCACACCACGGGGTGGCCGGACCGGCTCGCGGCACTCGAACACCGGGCCACCGCGGCACTCGTCTACGCCCAGCGGCTCGTTCCGGGATTCCTGCGGACACCGGACTACACCGCAAGGCTCATCGACTCGCCCGACCCCACCGATCTGCAGATCACACGCCCCGCAACCATCGGCGCGAGCACGACAGTGGTGCTGGAAGAGTCCGTACTGATGCGGCTGCTCGGCGCCCCGCCCATGTTTGCCGCGCAGCTTCAGTACCTCATCGACGCCGTGGACAACCAGTCCATCGCGGTACGCGTCCTGCCTCTGGACTCCGCCGTCCACGGCGAGTTCCCGGAACACCTCGCAGAACTCATCCTGCCGAACGACACCAGGATCTATGCCGCCGAGAGCCAGCACGCGACGTATTACAGCGGGCCGGTCGCTGAGAGGCGGATGGGTGGCTTCCTCGCCCGTGTCACCGAGGCAGCCCTGCCGGAAGACGAGTCACGCGAACTCCTGCGGCTGGCCCGGGAGAAGTCGCTCGCCGGTGACCGGCTCCGCCTGCCCTGAATCACCGCGCCCCTGTGCCCGTGCCTCAACCCGCCCGCCCCGTAACCGAAATGGATGGACATGCACAGCTTCACGCCGCCGGCTGGACCCGTGACGACCGGGCCGCAGCCCGGCTCCGGAGTCCTCACCGGCAGCGGTGCACGGGGGCCGCTGGACACCGCTCACATGCCCTACATCGCCCTCACCTCGGGCGAACGGCATCTGTACGTGCCTTCGCTGGTGACCAGGGCCGACGGGTGGATCGACTACCGGGAATCCACGCCGTACGCCCGGTACCCCGATTTCGATGTCCTGCTGCAGGTCACCGCCGGGAGGGTGCCGTCCGGGCCGGCGGACGGGAGCGTGCTTTCGCCTTACCGGCAGGCCCACTGCATGATCAACCTCCTGTGCCAGGGATGCGGTGTTCCCGCTGCCACGAGCCCGGACGGCTGGCGGCTATGGGTTCTGCCCGCCGCCAGCCGCACCGGCGGCCCGGCGGCCACCACCGGATGCACCGACATGCCGCCCTCCTGCGCGCGATGCGCGATCCACTGGTGCCCTGTGCTCGAACGGCGCGGACGAAAGATGCTGTGGGTGGCCCAGGCGGACCTGGTGGGGGTGTACGCCAGCCTCTTCCCGCCGTCGGCGGTGGGTCACGTGGTGAAGGAGCAGCTGGTGCGCCTGGAGGACGAGCAGAAGCTGTCCGCCGCGGCCGCGACCCGGTTCGTACGCGAACTGCGCAAGGCTTTTGAGGTTGACCCGGCCGTCATCATCGAACTTGCCCGACATCAGCCCGCCCCCGCCGCAGTCGGCCTCCGGGTGCTGGAGGGTGAGCGGTGACGACGCCTGAACCGGCAGTCCAGGCAGTCGGCGCGATCCTGCGCGATGCCCGCGAGCGCCGGATGATGCTGCCCGAGCAGCTGGCCGAACTCCTCGGCGTCACCCCGTCGACGGTGCTCGCCCTGGAGAGCGGCCGTCACCGCATCAGCACCGCGGACCTCATGGAGCTGACCCGCCTCTACCGGTGCGACCAGGATCTTACGCCGTTGCGGGGGCTGCTGACTCTCAGTGCCGCGCGGGGGGAGGTCGTCCGGGACGACGGCCCGGGCCATGCCCGCCGCATGGCCGCATGCGTCCGCCAGGCCCGTAGTGTGCGGTGGCTGTCGACGGTACTGGTCCCGGCCCCGCTGCAGACCAGCGACTACGCCCGAGCCGTCGCGGAGCACGCCGAGGCTCCGAGCGGCGCCGCGGTGTCACCGGTGGCCTGCCCTCTCTATGTCCTGGACGTGCGGGTCATCCGCCGCGGCAGCGGTACCCCGCGCCTCATGGCCGAGCAGGTGGAGCACCTGCTGCACCTGGCGGAAAGTGGCACAGCGATCCGGGTCGTCGGCGAGGAGTGTCCGATGCCGCAGCCGCCCGGACACCTGGTGGAGATGGACCTGCCCGCCGGCCGGATCGTGGCCCGGCCGAGCGGCTGCGGCGTCGGCTATCACCGCGGCGACCCCCTGGCTGCCCACATCGATGCCGCCCTCACCGGCTCCGGCCACGGCTCCTCGATCGAAGCGCTGAAGCATGCGGCCGCCTCCCACCGCGCCCTCGCCGGGACCGGCATCAGCACCAGCACCAGCACCCCGCCGCCGTACCCCTGTCCGCCCATGCACGCACAGCACCGACCAAAGGGACCGTGATGCACCGTCCGTCAACTGTCCAGCCTGCGCCTGGCGCGCCTGGCGCCGACCCGTTCGGTGAGCTCGCACGAGCCGTGTGCGAGTACCTGAGCATGCAGGACTACCGGTCGGGGTATGCGCTGCCGCCCAACATCATCGCTCTGCGTCTCGAGGTCAAGGAGACGGAAGACGTCGTGCGTGCCCTGGGAGAGCTCGCCGATGCCGGCGTGGTCACTCACCGTCTCCTTGGGCCCTACGGCCCCGGCTTCTACATGCCGAGCGGCAAGCCCGGAGCCATGTGACTCATCTCCCGACAACCCACCGCAGCACCCACGGCGGTCTCAGTGCCGCACCGGCCGCCCCGGACGGGTCGCAGCCGTTCATCACGGCCTGACCGGGCGAGCATCCGCCCGGCAGTCCACACCGCACCCATTTCACCTCGAAAGGCCGTCGTGTCACCCCTGCACACCACCCCGTCGATCACCACTGCGGATTCCGGCTATCCGCACAGCCTCCCCGCCGGCAGCACGCCCTCCGGCGCCGGGAGTGACGAGCCCGGCGGGAGGGGGAACTTATTGACGCGCGGCCAGCTGGAAACCTTCGCCTGGCTCGGCCACGCCCGTACCGCAGAGGAGCGGCGGGCGGGCACCGGGGCCGCGGACGCGTTCGACGAGCTCGCCCGGATGGCCGTGGATGAGCCCTGGGACGCGTTCGCGCCCGTCAAGCGGGGTTCGCTCGCGGTGCTCAAGCACTACGTGACCTGGACCTTCGAGCAGTCTCTGGTCACGGACTCGGTCCTGCCGAGCCCCGGCAGCCAGACGTGCGTCTTCATCACGCGGCTCGTCACGCCACAGCACGAGGACATCTACGGCGTCTTCCAGCCGAACCGCCATGCCGGCCGACAGGACTGGTATCTGGCTGGCTGGCAGGTGGCGAGCGCACACCAGCTGGACGCGTACACCGAACTCCCCGAAGCAGCCGCGTACTCGCAGGACGCGCATGCCTACGTCTTCGACTGGGACCTGCCCGTGACGTTCGCCGCCCGACAGGTCACCCCCATGGTCTCCAGCCTCTTCCCGGCCGCGCTCAAGGAGATCCCCCTCGGCCTGGAACTCGCGCTCGAAGGTGCGGTTCACCGCACCATCGACATCGCGAAACGCAATCCCGGTACAGCGGTCCCCGCGTGGCAGCCGGGCCAGGCAGAGCTACAGCTTCTGCTGCCGCTCTACCTGACGAACCCCGCGACACCGGACGCGGCGCTGGTGATCTCCCGCGGCGACATGGCCTACCGCAGCACCGCCATCGTTTCCCTCGCCGACGCCTACAAGGCTGCACGGCTCGTCACCCGGCCGACCGCGCACTGGCTCAATCCCCCCATGTAGACCGGGCCCTGTCTCACCGACACCCGCTCACCCTCATGACCACACACCCACACCGAAGGACACCATGAGCCGTCAGATCGAGGATTACGCACTCATCGGAGACATGCAGACCGCCGCCCTGGTCTGCCGGGACGGCACAGTGGACTGGCTGTGCCTTCCCCGCTTCGATTC
>NZ_JBSFBQ010000071.1:0-31708 GCF_053593015.1 Streptomyces sp. NPDC002403
GGGCGGTGGCCGAATACCGCGCCGACGATCAGGGACAGGAGGAAGTTGCGCACATCGCGTTGCGTCAGCTCGGCGAACTGGCCGTGCAGGGGCGCCCCGGTCCGGTGAACGCGCCATACGGCCGCCATACGGGTGCAATACGGCGCGAGGACAGTTGAGCCATGAAGTTCTCCGTGCTCTCCCTCATCGGCCACGCCCCGCACCCGCTCGACCACCGGCTCCCCTCCCCCGCCGAGCGGTTCCAGGAAGTGATCGAAACCGGCGTCGTCGCGGAACGGCTGGGTTTCGACGCGTACGCGATCGGCGAACGGCACGCCGGCCCCTTCCTCTCGTCCAGCCCGAGCGTGGTGCTCGGCGCGCTGGCCGCCCGTACCTCCACCATCCGGCTGCTGACCGGTGTCACGGTCGTCGCGATCCTCGATCCGGTGCGGGTGGCCGAGGACTTCGCGACGCTCGACCAGATCTCCAGGGGCCGCATCGAGCTCGTCGTCGGAAAGGGCGCGGAAGCCGGTCACTTCGACCTCTTCGGGCTCGACGAGGAGCGGCAGTGGGACCTCCAGCGGGAGAAGTACGAGTTGCTGCGGCGGCTCTGGAGCGAGGAGGGCGTGGACTGGGAGGGCGAGTTCCGGCCCGCGCTGAAGAACACGACGACCCTGCCGCGCCCGTACGCGGGGCCGCCTCGCGTCTGGCACGGCTCGGCGACCAGCATCGACTCCCCCGAACTGGCGGCGCGTCACGGCGATCCGCTGTTCACCGCCAATGCCATCCAGCCTCGTGCGGCATACGCCCGGCTGATCGACCACTACCGGGAGCGCTTCGAGGCGTACGGCCACGATCCGGCCCGCGCGCATGTGGCGGCGGGATCGGGCGGGCTGCTGATCGCCGACAGTTCGCAGCAGGCCGTGGAAAGGTACAAGGAGCTGTACGAGGCGAAGGTTGCGCAGTCCTTCCGGCCGCATCTGGCGGGACGGGCCGGCTACAACACCCCGTTCCGGACGATCGAGGAGGCCATCGCGGACGGGCCGCAGCTGATCGGCAGCCCGCAGCAGATCATCGATAAGATCCTCGGCTGGCACGAGGTGTACGGGCACGACCTCCAGTCGGTGAGCGTGGACGGCTTCGGTCAGGGCCGGGGCGAGCAGGCCGAGACGCTCCAGCGGTTCGCCGAGGAGATCGCTCCGGTGGTACGCCGCGAGGCGCCGTCCGCCCTCTGGGACTGACCCGGCGGACGTCCGCCGGGCCCTCACCCGGGGCGGCCTGCGCAAGGCCTGGCCCATCCGGCTCATCCGACCCGCATAATGAAGGGATACATCGGATGTCTGATTCCAGTCCGGATCCAGGAGGACCGTCATGGCTGTCACCGACGAGGCGATCGAGAAGATCAAGGGAATGATCGTCTCGGGTGCGCTGCGCCCCGGCGACCGGCTCCCCAAGGAGAGCGAACTCGCGGCGGAACTCGGTCTCTCCCGCAACTCGCTCCGCGAGGCGGTGCGGGCCCTTTCGCTGATCCGCATCCTCGATGTGCGCCAGGGCGACGGCACGTACGTGACCAGCCTCGATCCGCAGTTGCTCCTGGAGGCGCTGAGTTTCGTGGTGGACTTCCACCGCGACGACACGGTGCTGGAGTTCCTCGCGGTCCGCAGGATCCTGGAGCCCGCCGCGACGGCGATGGCTGCCACCCGGATCAGCGAGGCCCAACTGGACGTGCTCAGCTCGCAGTTGGACGCACTGGGGGCGCAGCCCTCGGTGGAGGAGCTGGTCGCCAGTGATCTGGAGTTCCACCGCGGCATCGTGCAGTCGTCCGGGAACTCGGTGCTCTGCTCGCTGCTCGACGGGCTGTCGGGGCCGACGACCCGGGCGCGGATCTGGCGCGGGCTGACGCAGGAGGACGCGGTCACCCGGACACTGCACGAGCACCGGGCGATCGTGTCGGCGCTGCGGGACCGGGACGCGGAGGCGGCGCGGGCGTGGGCGACGGTGCATGTGGCGAGCGTGGAGCAGTGGTTGCGGTCGACGCTGTGACAGAGGTGGGGCGGGTGGGGGTGTTCCCCGACCCGCCCCTTCCCTTGACCGGGGGCTCCGCCCCGGACCCCGCGCCTCGAACGCCGGCGGGGCCGGAAACCCTCAGTCCTGCTTCTCGCCGCTCGCGAAGCGGGAGATGACCAGGGCGACGATGATGATCGCGCCGTTGAGGAACTGGTTCCACAGCGCCGGAACGCCGCCGAGGGTCATCACGTTGACCACCAGCTGGAGCGTCAGCACACCGGTCAGCGCGCCGAACAGGGTGCCGCGGCCGCCCTTGAGGCTGATGCCGCCGATGACCGCCGCGGCGAACACCTGGAAGATCCAGCCGTTGCCCTGGGTCGCCGCGACCGATCCGTAGTGGCCGGTGTAGAGGATGCCCGCGAAGGCCGCCAGCAGGCCGCCGATGGCCAGCACGATCCAGGTGACCCGGTCCACCCGGATGCCCGCGGCCCGCGCCGCCTCCGGGTTGCCGCCGATGGCGTACAGCGAGCGCCCGTGGCGCAGCCAGGCAAGCGCGGCGCCGCCGACGGCGAACAGGGCCAGGCAGATCCACACGGCGGCCGGTGCGCCGAGCCACTCGCTCTTGCCGAGGTAGCGGAAGGACTCCGGTACGTCGGTGATGGACTTGCCCTCGGTGATCCCGATGTGGAGGCCGCGCAGCATGGTGAGCATGCCGAGCGTGGCGATGAAGCCGTTGACCCTCAGCTTCAGCATCAGGAAGCCGTTGACCGCGCCGATGGCGAGGCCCACCAGCAGGCAGAGCGGGATCGCCGACCAGGTGGGCAGCAGGCCGAGGCCCGCGAAGCGGCCGCCCTCGGCGGGCAGCACCAGCCACATCGCGACGACCGGGGCGATGCCGATCGTCGACTCCAGGGACAGGTCCATCCGTCCGCAGATCAGGATCAGCGCCTGGCCCAGCACCAGCAGGCTCAGCTCGGAGGACTGCTGGACGACACTGATCAGGTTCTCGGAGGTCAGGAACACCGGCGAGACGATGAACCCGATCAGCATCAGCACCAGGATCACCGGCACCAGCGAGAAGTCGCTCCATCGGATCAGCTTCAGCCGGTCCAGCGGCCTCTCGCCGGTCGGGGAGCCCTTCGGTCCGCTGTCGATGCCGTCGGCCGCCAGGGGCCGTACCGTGCCGGTCATTCCCTCTCCCCCACACCTTCCATGGCGGCGACGAGCTCCCCGTCGTTCCACCCGCTTGCGAATGTCGCGACCACGCGTCCGTGGAACAGGGCGAGCACCCGGTCGCAGACCCGCAGATCGTCCAGCTCGTCCGAGATGATCACTGCGGCGTTCCCTTCGTCGGCGACCCGTCGCACGACTCCGAGCAGCGAGTCCTTGGACTTGATGTCCACGCCCGCGGTGGGCCGGACGGCCACCAGCACGCTCGGCTCGCGGGCCAGCGCGCGGGCGACCACCACCTTCTGCTGGTTGCCGCCGGAGAGTCCGGAGACGGGCTGTTCGGGCCCCTGTGTCTTGATGTCCAGCGAGGCGATCATCGAGCGCGCGAACTCCCTGGTACGGGAAGGCAGTACGGTCCCCCACGGGCCGAGCTGGTCGGTGACCGTGAGGGTGGCGTTCTCGGCGACGCTGCGTTCCAGGACGAGCCCCTGGTCGTGCCGGTCCTCGGGGATGTAGCCGATCCCGGCGTCCAGCGCGTGCGGCACGCTGCCGGAGCGCACGGCCCTGCCGTGCACGCGGACCGTGCCGCCGCCCGCCTTCCGCATACCGGCCAGGGTCTCGCCCAGGGCCGTGTTGCCACTGGCCGCCGAACCGGCGAGGCCGAGCACCTCGCCGGGACGGACCTCCAGGTCCAGTGGTTCGAACTGGCCCTGGACGGTGAGTCCTTCGGTACGCAGCACGGGTTCGGCCGACCCGTCCGGTGCCGCGGCACCGTCACCGCCCGCGTGCCAGGCGGTGACGCCGGCGGACTGCTCGCCGGTCATCGCCGCCACCAGCTCCGCCTTGGCGATGTCGGCGACCGGGGCGGTCAGCACATGGCGGGCGTCGCGGTAGACGGTGACCGCCGTGCACAGTTCGTACACCTCCTGCAGGTGGTGGGAGATGAAGAGGAACGCCACTCCCTGGGCCTGCAGTTCGCGCAGCTTGTCGAAGAGCCGTCCGATGCCCCGGGCGTCGAGCTGGGCGGTCGGCTCGTCCAGCACGATCAGCCGGGCACCGAAGGACAGCGCCCGGGCTATCTCGACGAACTGCCGCTGCTCGACGGCGAGATCACGTGCCCGGGTGCCGGGATCGACCTGGACGCCGTAGTCGGCCAGCAGCCGCTCGGCGCGTCTGCGGAGCTTCCCCCAGCTGATCCAGCGGGCGTTGTCGTCGAAGCGGTTGAGGAAGAGGTTCTCCGCGACGGTCAGGTCCGGTACGACCATGGACTTCTGGTAGACGCAGGCGATCCTGGACTGCCAGGCCGCGGTGTCACCGAAGGCGGGCGCGGGCTCCCCGCCGAAGGCGACCGTGCCCGCGTCCGCCTTGTGGAGTCCGGTCAGGACGCTGACCAGCGTCGACTTGCCCGCGCCGTTGCGTCCGACCAGGGCGTGGGACTCACCCGGCTGCACGGTGAGCCGGACCCCGTCGAGCGCCACGGTGGGCCCGAAGCGTTTGACAACGCCTTCCGCCTGTACGGCAGGTGGTGCCTGGTCCATGGCTAGCTCTTCTTCTCCAGCTGGTTGGCCCACAGCTTCGGGTCGTCGACGTTGTCCTTGGTCACCAGCGGCGCGGGGAGCTGGTCCTCGAAGCCGTTCGGGATCTTGATGATGTTGGAGTCGTGGTCGGTGGGGCCTTCCTTGAAGGTCTTGCCGTCCAGGGCCGCCTTGGCGTAGTACAGCGCGTACTTCGCGTACAGGTCGGCCGGCTGGGAGATCGTCGCGTCGATCTTCCCGGCCTTGATGGCGTCGAACTCCTCGGGGATGCCGTCGTTGGAGATGATCGTGATGTGGCCCGGCGTGCCGGCTGGCTTCAGCAGCTTCTTCTGCTCCAGGAGGGCGAGGGTGGGCTGCAGGAAGACACCGCCGGCCTGCATGTAGATGCCGTTGATGTCGGGGTTGGCGGCCAGGGTGGCCTGGAGCTTGGCGGAGGCGACGTCGCCCTTCCAGTCGGTGGCCAGCTCGAAGACCTTGATGCCGGGGAAGTCCTTGTCCATGCAGGCCTTGAACGCCTCGGACCGGTCGCGGCCGTTGATCGAGGAGAGGTCGCCCTGGAACTCGACGACCTTGCCCTTGCCCTTCAGCTGCTCGCCGAGGTACTTGCAGGCGTTGGTGCCGTACGCCTTGTTGTCGGCGCGCACCACCATGTAGATGTCGCCCTTGTCGGGGCGGGTGTCGACGCTGACGACCGGGATCTTCTTCTCGTTCAGCGTGTTGAGCGACTCGGCGATGGCGCCGGTGTCCTGCGGCGCCATGACGACGGCCTTGGCACCCTGGTCGGTGAAGGTCTGGACGTTGGCGACCAGCTTGCCGATGTCGTTCTGCGAGTTGGTCAGCGGCAGCGCCTTGACCTCGCCCTCCTTGACGCCCTTCTCCACGTAGTTCTGGTACGAGTTCCAGAAGTCGCTGTCGCTGCGCGGCAGGTCGATCCCGACCTTCCCGCCGCCCGCGCCGTCGGCGGTCGACTCGCGGTTGCAGCCCGCGAGGGCGGTGACTGCCAGCAGTACGGCGCAGGCCGCCGCACTCGTCGTACGCACTCTCATTGGGGTCCCGTCCTTTGTGAGTACCGGCTCGGAGCTCTGTCGGCAAAGCGGAGGTGCATCGTGCGCGGGGGTGCGGCCCATGGAGCGGCCCGGGCCGCTCCCCCGGTCAGCTCTCGGCGGGGCGCAGGCGCAGCCCCTGCATGCCGCCGTCGACGGCCAGGGCCGTGCCGGTGACCGAGGCGGCGGCGGGGCTCGCGAGGTAGACGATCGCGGCGGCGACCTCGTCGGCCGACACCAGTCGTCCCAGCGGCTGGCGGGCGTTGAGCGCGGCCCGCTCGGCGTCCGGGTCGTCGGCCCGGCCGAGGAGCCGGCCGATCCACGGGGTGTCCGCGGTGCCGGGGTTGACGCAGTTGACCCGGATGCCCTCGCGGACGTGGTCGGCGGCCATCGCCAGGGTCAGCGAGAGGACCGCGCCCTTGCTCGCGCTGTACAGGGCGCGCTGCGGCAGCCCGGCGGTGGCCGCGATGGAGCAGGTCTGGGTGATCGAGACGGCGCCGGGGCGGTCGGCCGCGGCGCGCCGCAGATGGGGCAGGGCGTGCCGGGCGGTGCGGACCATGCCGAGGACATTGATGTCCAGGACCCGGGTCCACTCGTCGTCGGCGTTGTCCTCGACCGTGCCGATGGAGCCGATGCCCGCGTTGGAGACGACGGTGTGCAGTGCGCCGAGTTCGGCGGCGGCCCGGTCGACCGCCTCGCGCACGGCGTCGTCGTCGGTGACGTCCGCCTTGACGGCGAGGGCGCCCGCGGGGGCGCCGGCGGTCTCCCGGTCCAGTACGGCCACCCGTGCGCCGCGCGCCAGCAGCATGGTCGCGACGGCGGCCCCGATGCCGGAGGCACCGCCCGTGACCAGGGCACCCATTCCCTCGAAGTCGCTCGTTGTGGTCATCGGTTGGCCTCCTCGGCGCGGCGGGCCTGCCATACGGCGCCCTCCGGGTAGCGGTGTGCGGCGATCGACTCGGGGAGCATCCGGGCGGAGAAGCCCGGGGAGCTCGGCGCGGTGTAGCGGCCGGCCTCGATCACGGTGGGGTCGGCGAAGTGCTCGTGGAGATGGTCGACGTACTCGATCACGCGGTTGTCCCGGCTGCCGGAGACCGCCACGTAGTCGAACATCGAGAGGTGCTGCACCAGCTCGCAGAGTCCTACCCCGCCCGCGTGCGGGCAGACCGGAACGCCGTACTTCGCGGCGAGCAGCAGGATCGCGAGGTTCTCGTTGACGCCCGCGACACGGGCCGCGTCGATCTGGACGAAGTCGACGGCGCCGGCCTGGAGCAGCTGCTTGAACACGACCCGGTTGGCGACGTGTTCGCCGGTGGCGACCTTGACCGGCTGTCCGGCCCGGACGGCGGCGTGGCCGAGGATGTCGTCGGGGCTGGTCGGTTCCTCGATCCAGTGCGGGTCGTACGGGGCGAGCGCGGTCATCCACTCGACCGCGTCCGCGACGTCCCAGCGCTGGTTGGCGTCGACGGCGATCCGGATGCCGGGGCCGACCGCGTCGCGGGCCAGGGCGAGCCTGCGGACGTCGTCGTGGAGGCTGCCGCCGACCTTCAGCTTGATCTGGGTGAAGCCGTCGGCAACGGCCTCCTTGGCCAGCCTGACCAGCTTGTCGTCGCTGTAGCCCAGCCAGCCGGGCGAGGTGGTGTACGCCGGGTACCCCTCGGCGCGCAGCCGTTCGGCGCGCTCGGCCCGGCCCGGTTCGGCGGCCCGCAGGATGGCCAGGGCCTCGTCGGGGGTGAGGGCGTCGCTGAGGTAGCGGAAGTCGACGAGGGAGACGAGTTCCTCGGGCGTCATCCCGGCGAGGAACTCCCAGACGGGCCGGCCCGCCAGCTTGGCCGCCAGGTCCCAGGCGGCGTTGACGACCGCGCCGGCCGCCATGTGCATCACGCCCTTCTCCGGGCCGAGCCAGCGCAGTTGGGAGTCGTGGGTGAGCTCGCGGTGCAGTGCGGCGAGATCGGCCGCGGTGCGGGGCGCCGGGCGCCCCACCAGGTAGGGGCGCAGCGCGTCGATGGCGGCGGCCATCACCTCGTTGCCGCGCCCGATGGTGAAGCAGAAGCCATGTCCCTCGATGCCGCCGCCGGCGCTGTCCGGACCGTCCGTGCGCTCGGGGACATCGGTACGCAGCACGACGTAGGCAGCCGAGTAGTCGGGATCGGGGTTCATGGCGTCCGAGCCGTCCAGTTGTTCCGAGGTCGGGAAACGGATGTCGTGGACCTCGAAATCCGTGACGGTCTGACTCATGTGCGCCCCCAGGGGAATAACATCGGACCTCTGTTCTGGTCATCCGATGTATAGCGCCACCAACGCGCCAACGTCCAGGGCTTGATCGAAATTTGCCGGACACAGCTCGGATGTATCCACAATCTGATGCCCTGATTCGACCGGTGATGCACCCTCGTGGACCGGGTTCACCCGGCTGTGCGCGGAGGCTGCGGCACGAGTGGCCGGAAGCCGTAAGGTTGATGGGTACACAAGGGAACTTCGGAAGGAGGCCTGGGTGATCGAGCTCGAGGGGGTTCCCGAGCTGATCGACCCGGTCATGGTGGCCGCGTTCGAGGGATGGAACGACGCAGGGGACGCCGCCTCCACGGCGGTGGCCCACCTGGACCGGGAGTGGAAGGGCGAGGTGTTCGCGGCGCTGGACGCCGAGGACTACTACGACTTCCAGGTCAACCGGCCGACGCTCTGGCTGGACGGCGGGGTGCGCAAGATCACCTGGCCGACCACCCGGCTCTCCGTGGTCCGCGTCGGCGGGGACAAGCCCCGCGATCTCGTCCTGGTCCGCGGTATCGAGCCATCCATGCGCTGGCGCTCGTTCTGCAACGAGATCCTGGGTTTCGCCCATGAGCTGGGGGTGGAGATGGTGGTGGTCCTGGGCGCCCTGCTCGGCGACACCCCGCACACCCGCCCGGTGCCGGTCAGCGGGGTCACCTCCGACCCGGACCTGGCGCGGACCATGGACCTGGAGGAGACCAGGTACGAGGGACCGACGGGCATCGTCGGCATCCTCCAGGAGGCGTGCACGCACGCGGGCGTGCCCGCGGTGAGCCTGTGGGCGGCGGTGCCGCACTACGTGTCGCAGCCGCCCAACCCGAAGGCCACGCTCGCGCTGCTGAACCGGCTGGAGGATCTCATCGGTGTGCGCATCCCGCTGGGCGAACTGCCCGAGGACGCGCGCGCCTGGCAGCTCGGCGTCGACCAACTGGCCGCCGAGGACAGCGAAGTGGCCGAGTACGTGCAGACGCTGGAGGAGGCCCGGGACACCGCCGAGCTTCCCGAGGCCAGCGGCGAGGCCATCGCCCGCGAGTTCGAGCGCTATCTGCGCCGCAGGGACATCGGTCCGGGCCAGGCACCGGGCGGGCACGCGACGGAGAGCGGCGACACCTCGTACCTCCGCGACACCTCCAGCGGCCGCACCCGTCCGCCGAAACCGCTGCGCCCCGAGACCGGGGGCGGCACCGGACCCGGCACACCGCCCGGGGGCGGCACCGGCCGGAAGCCGCCGGGCGGCCGGGAGGGCGACGACAGCGTTGACGGCGACGGCCCGCAGGATTCGTCGGAGGACTCCCCGGAGGACTGACGCTCCCGGGAGGGCCGGCCCGACCGGTGGAGCGCCGGGCGGACACATCGCCGCCCGGCGCTCCCGTACGGTCCGCGACATTCAGGAACAGCTGAACCGGGCCGCCGCCCAGTCCCCGTGGTCACCGGTCTTCGAACCGTTGGTGTCCGTGACCTTCAGGTGCACATGGCGCGCACCGTCGAGCTTCACGTCGACCGGTACGGTCGCCGAGGCCCCGGTCACCTTCGGCGAGGTCCACAGCACCTTGCCGTCCGCCTCGACGGAGAAGGCCACCTCGCCGTAGCCGTTGATCTCGTCGTCGATCCCCGCGTCGGCGGTGAACGCGGTGCAGCGCCCGCCGAGATAGACCTCGATGTCGGAGTCGGCGTGGGTACCGATCCCCTTCTCGTACGTCTTCCCGGCGAGGGTCAGCGGGTGCCCGTCGCTCGCGCCGGACTCGCCGTTGCTGCGGTCCCGTTCGGCCGGTCCGTAACCGTTGGTGGACTTCAGCCACACCAGGTCGCTCGCCCAGGCCTCACCGGTGGGCGGCGGCGGCATCACCCCGGTCGCGAACCGCTGCGTGGCGGTCCTGGATTCGCCGGCCGAGCGGTAGCGGACGAGCGCGGTGATCCGCGCCTCTCCCGCCGTGGCGTCCTTGGCGGGAGTGAGGGACACCTCGACCCGCCGGGTGGTGCCCGCCGGGATCCGGTCCACCGTCGCGGTGCGGGCGACCTGCCAGCCCGCGGGGGCCTCCAGGCCGACCTGGGCGTCCGTCACATCGGCACTGCCCGCGGTGACATCGACGGCGACGGTGGCCTCCGCCCCGGCGCCGACCTCCTGCCCGGACGGGGCCGAGACCACGGCGCCGGCCGCGGCGTGCCGCCCGCCGACCGCGCTGGTGCCCTTCAGCTTCACGGTGAACTTCTTGCCGGTGGACAGCGGTGCGGTCTTGATCTTCACGACCCCGCCGCGGTCGTCCCGGTCGTACCACCAGCCCTGCTTCGCGGCCTTGTACGCGGCGGCGGAGCCCAGCCGGGGCAGCTTCCCGCCGAGCTCGACCGCGCTCGGGGCGGAGCCGGTGTGCACGGTGAACTCGTACGGGCGCGTGCTCTGCTTGCCCGTGAACTTCCCCTCGCTCGCGCCGATCCGCACGGTCACGTCGCCCGCGCCCCGGACCGGTGCGTCCACGTCGGCCCGCTGGGTGGCGTACTTGCCGTCGCGGTGCTGCCGGGTGACTCCGTCGTCCTCGTACAGCGTGAAGGACGACCTGCCCTGCGGGTAGATGTCCCAGGCGAGCGGGGAGCCGGCCGTGCGGTCCTCGTACGAGCGGATGCCGGGCCACATCGGCACGCTGGCACCGCCCTTGACGAACAGCGGCAGGGTGTCGAGCGGGGCGCTGTAGTCGTCGAGGGTGACCGGCCCCTCGTACGTCCGCCCGCTCCAGTAGTCGGTCCAGGTGCCCTTCGGCAGGTAGATGCCGTCGCGCTCGGTGCTGTCCTGGTAGACGGGTGCGACGAGGAAGTCCTCGCCGGACATGAACTCGTACTTCGCCGCGTCCGTCGCCGCCTTCGGGTCGTCCGGGTACTCGAGGACGAGCGGGCGGACCATGCCGACGCCGGTCTTCGTCGCCTCGTGCGCGTAGGAGTACTGGTAGGGCAGCAGCGACTCCTTGAGCTTGAGGTAGTCGCGGTTGATGGTGGTGTACGGCTCCCCGTACCGGAAGGGCTGCTTGTCGCTGGCCGCCCAGCCGTCCATCGTCATCGTGGTCCCCAGGAACATCTTCCACTGGAGGTCACGGGTGTACGTCTTGGCGCTGCCGCCGAAGATGCCGTCGACGTCGCCGGTGGTGTAGGCGAGGCCGGACATCGTGGCGCCCGCGTAGGTCGGGATCTGCCAGCGGATGTAGTCCCAGGTGCCGTACTGGTCCCCGGACCACTGCACTCCGCAGCGCTGCGCGCCCGCCCAGCTCTCGGGTGCGTAGGTGAAGCCGCGGGCGTCGCTGTTGTCCTCGATGCCCTGGTACGCGTCCTTGCAGCCGTCCAGGGCGAACTTGTAGCCGGCGCCGACCCAGGCGACGTCCAGCTTGGCGACCCGCTGGCCGGCCTTGACCTGGTCGGCGATCTTGTCGATGCCGTCCTCGGTCCACAGGCCGAGCTGCATCCCGCGGTCCTGGAGGCCCTTGGCGGTCTCAACGAGGTCCTCGTGGCCGCAACCGTAGCCGTCGTTGACGAGCATCCAGCCGTTCGGCATGTCGTTCTCGACGTAGCCGTCGGCGACCTTCAGGGCGTCCAGGGTGTGGCGCTCGCCGCGGTTGGCGTTGTGGAGGTAGCAGTCCGCGTCGCCGATCTCCATTCCGTACACCGGCGGCAGGAAGGGCTTGCCGGTGAGCTTCGTGTACTGCCCGATGACGTCCTTGGCGCTGCCGCCCGCGAAGTAGTAGGCGTCGAAACGCTTCTCCTTCGCGCTGGCGGTCACCGGGTCGGTGAAGGCGTAGGTGTTCGGCGCGTAGGTGTTGCGGAAGACGCCGTAGCCGGCCGAGGAGAGGTAGAACGGCACCGAGTTGGGGTGGCCGCCGTCGTCCCAGTTGTAGTCGACGCCGACCTCGACGGTCCTGTCGCGGTGCGAGGTGTTGCCCCGGCCGTTCTGCATGCCGGCGCCGTAGAACTGCTCGTCCGCGCCGCGGGCCAGCGTCTGGGTGGTCCGCTCGCCGTTCCAGCTCAGCCCCTTGGTCTCGGACCAGACCCGGGTGCCGTCCGCCCGGTACAGGGCGAACCGCAGGGGCGACTTGTAGGCCCGCAGGGTGAGATCGGCGGTGGAGAGCTCGTAGCGGTCGCCCCGCTCCTTCCACCGGGTGTGCGGCGGGGCTCCCTGCGGCAGGACGATGTCGTCGCCGGCCGGGTCCGAGAACGTGCCGTCCGGGGCGAGTTCGATACGGAAGGTCTCGGCGGAGACGAAGCTGACCCGCGCCTCGGCGGCGCCGGCCTTCAAATGGTAGACGGCTCCGTCGGCGGAGAATCCGGTGAGATCACCGACCGTGGTGTCCGGTTCGGCGGCGCCGGCCTGGGCCGCGCCGGGGCCCGAGAAGACGGCGAGCAACCCCAGCAAGGCTGCAACTGCCGCCGTTCTGATGCGCGTTGATGATTGCATAGAGCGCTTTTAGCGCAGCATCGAGCACTTGACCATGGACAAAACGGAACCGGCCCTGAACTTCGTCGAGAAGTCCAAGGCCGGTTCGTCCGGAACGTCCGGTGGATATCAGCGGGTTGCCACCCCGGGCGGCGCTACAGCGCGACGCCCAGCAGCGCGTCGACGGTGCGCGAGACGAGGCCGGGCGCGCCCTCGTCCGTACCGCCCTCGGCGTTCTGTCGCTCGGCCCAGCGGTCCACGGCGGCCAGCGCGGCCGGCGCGTCCAGATCGTCGGCGAGGGCCTCGCGGACCTCCTCGACCAGGGCCTCGGCGGGCAGACCGTCGGGGCGGGAGACCGCGGACCGCCACCGGGCGAGCCGCTCCACCGCGTCGGCGAGCACCTGGTCCGTCCACTCCCAGTCGGACCGGTAGTGGTGGGACAGCAGCGCCAGCCGGATCGCCGCCGGGTCCACACCGTCGCGGCGCAGCTTCGAGACGAAGACCAGGTTGCCCCGGGACTTCGACATCTTCTCGCCGTCCAGGGCGACCATTCCGGCGTGCACATAGGCCTGGGCGAAGGGGTACTCGCCGGTCAGCACCTGGGCGTGCGAGGCACCCATCTCGTGGTGCGGGAAGGCGAGGTCGGACCCGCCGCCCTGCACGTCGAAGCCCATCCCGAGGTGGTCCAGGGCGATGGCGACGCACTCGATGTGCCAGCCGGGCCGGCCGGGGCCGAGCGAGGCACCGTCCCAGCTCGGCTCGCCGTCGCGGGCGGCCATCCAGAGCATCGGGTCGAGGGGGTTCTTCTTGCCGGGGCGCTCCGGGTCTCCGCCGCGCTCGGCGGAGAGCAGCCGCATCGCCTCGGCGTCGAGGTGGGAGACCCCGCCGAAGTGCGGGTCGGTCTCGACGGAGAAGTACACATCGCCGTCGAGTTCATAGGCGGCGCCCGCGTCGCGGAGCCGTTCCACGAGCGGAACGATGCCGGGTATCGCCTCCACGGCACCGATGTAGTGCTTCGGCGGAAGCATGCGAAGGGCAGTCATGTCCTCGCGGAACAGGGCCGTCTCGCGCTCGGCGAGCTCGGTCCAGTCCTGCCCGTCGCGCACGGCCCGCTCCAGCAGCGGGTCGTCCACGTCGGTCACGTTCTGGACGTAGTGAACCTGCCGCTTGGTGTCGAGCCACACGCGCTGAACGAGGTCGAACGCGTTGTAGGTCGCCGCATGACCCATGTGGGTCGCGTCGTACGGCGTGATGCCGCAGACGTAGATGCGGGCGACGGGACCGGGGTCAAGGGTGATCCGTCCGCCGGTCGCGGTGTCGTGGATCCGAAGGTCGCGGCCCTTGCCAGGCAGGGCGGGGACCTCAGAAGCGGGCCAGGCATGCATGCCACGAGCGTAACCGGATGCACGTTCCGGATACGAACCGGATACCGGATCCTGTCCGAAGAGGCGCTCTTGCGCCGTGCGGCCCCATCTGCTTCCGGGGGCGGTCCCGGAACCGCGCTCCGCCCCCTCGGACACGGCGCAACCCCTGGCCGCTCAGACCGGCGGCCAGGGGATCGACGGCCATTGACCGCTCGGCTCCGGGTGCCGCCCCGTCGCCCTCAGCCCCGCCACGCGGGCCCGCAACGCCTCGATCTCGACTTCGGTGATCAGCTCGCCCAGCCGGGTGACGAGCGGGGTCCCGGGCGCGAGTTCCGTACCCAGCCGCTCGACGACCTCGACGGCCTCGGCCGTCAGCGGCTCCCCCGCCCACCCCCAGAGCAGCGTGCGCAGCTTGTCGTCGGCGTTGAAGGTCACACCGTGGTCGATGCCGTAGAGCCGGCCGCCGGGCGCGGGCAGCAGGTGGCCGCCCTTGCGGTCGCCGTTGTTGATCACGGCGTCGAGGACGGCCAGCCGTCGCAGCCGCGCGTCGTCCGCGTGGACCAGCAGGGCCGTTCTCCCCCCGCCGACCTCGGCGTGGGCGACGGCCTTCCAGCCCTCCCCGGGCTCCTCGTCCTCGACCAGTGCGAGCAGCGGCGGCTCGGCCGCCCCGTCGTCCTCGTCACCCTCTGCGT
Organism: Streptomyces sp. NPDC002403; assembly: GCF_053593015.1. Taxonomy (NCBI): domain Bacteria; kingdom Bacillati; phylum Actinomycetota; class Actinomycetes; order Kitasatosporales; family Streptomycetaceae; genus Streptomyces; species Streptomyces sp. NPDC002403. Next base: position 14,473 of record NZ_JBSFBQ010000071.1, read on the forward strand.
CCTGGGGTTCCGCCTCGATCCACAGCTGGCACATGCCCTCGCCGTACGGACCGTCCCGCAGCACGGTGGGCGGCACGAGGCCCCAGCCGGTGGCCTCGGAGATCTCGTAGGCGGCTACCTCGCGCGCGGCGAGCGTGCCGTCCGGGAAGTCCCACAGGGGCTGTTCGCCGGCCACGGGCTTGTAGACGCAGGCCGCCTCCTCGCCGTCGCGCGCGACCGTGCAGTACAGCACGGCGTTGGAGGCCCCGCGTATCTGTCCGAGGACGGTGAGCTCCCCCTCGGCGAGCAGGGCGACCAGCTCGGTGCCGGTCAGGCTCCGCGACGGTATCCGTTCTGGCGCGGGCATACGTGTCCTTCCGGGTCGAGCGGCAGGCTGCACAGCGGGCACGGCGGACGCCCGGCGTTCACCACGTCCAGCGCCCGTTTGGCGAAGGCCCGGGCCTGCGCGCCGCTGAGACGGACCCGGAGCATCGGCGGACCGTTCTCCTCGTCCTGGAGCAGCCGCTCCTCGGCCTCGGCGAGGTCCTCGTCGGAGTCCACGTCCAGCTCGACCAGCGCCTGCGCCTCGACGATCATGCGCTGTTCCTCGCCGTCCCAGGCGAGCGCCATCGTGCCGACCCGGAACTCCTCCTCGACGGGGACGTCCAGGGGCGCGGTGTCGGTGACGTCCATCGGCGCCACGGCGGGCACCGGGGAGTTTCCGCCGGTCCGCCGCACCACTTCGTCGAGCAGCTCGTCGATCCGCTCGGCGAGTGCGGCGACCTGGGTCTTCTCCAGGGCCACGCTGGTGACACGTCCGCCTGAGGATGCCTGCAGGAAGAACGTACGGCGTCCAGGCAACCCGACCGTACCGGCCACGAAGCGGTCCGGGGGGTCGTAGAGGAACACCTGACGGGACACGTCCTGTCTCCCTTGAGATCGACGGTGGATGGGGGCGGCCGGGTCCGCGGGAGGTTCCCCGGGGCAAGGCGCCTACGGAGCGTCCACCCTACTGCGCGAAGCGATCACGGCGCCCCAGCGCCGCCGCCGACAGCCGCGTCGGCGTCCGCCTCCGGGCGCCCGCCGGGGTCCGCCGGACCGGGATGCTCGCGCGGCGCCAGCGATCCGAGATCCCCGGTGTCGCCGAGCCGCAGCAGGAAGGGCCGCAGCCTGGTGTAGCGGATCGCGGTGACCGAGCAGGGGTCGGCGTGGATCCGCTGGAAGAGGTCGAGGTGCATGCCGAGCGCGTCGGCGACCAGCGCCTTGATGATGTCGCCGTGCGAGCACATCACGTAGACGGCGTCGTCGCCGTGCCCGGCCTCGATGCGGGCGTTCCAGTCCCGCACGGCGTCGACCGCGCGCGCCTGCATGCCGCGCATCGACTCACCGCCGGGGAACGCCGCGGCCGACGGATGCTGCTGCACGACGCCCATCAGCGGTTCGTCGGCGAGTTCCGCGAGCTTGCGCCCCGACCAGTCGCCGTAGTCGCACTCGCTGATCCGCTCCTCGGTGTGCAGTTCCAGCTCCGGCCGGGCGGCGAGCAGCGGCCGCAGGGTCTCCCGGCAGCGCTGCAGGGGGCTGCTGACGGCCGCGGCCAGCGGCAGACCGGCGAGCCGTCCGGGCAGTGCCGCGGCCTGTTCGGCACCGCGCTCGTCGAGCGCGACACCCGGGGTGCGGCCCGCGAGCACCCCGGCCGTGTTGGCGGTGGAGCGTCCATGACGTACGAGGATCAGGGTGGGCATACGGGCCAGCGTAGGCCGCCGCCGGTGGTGAGGTGCGCCCAGGACCGCGGCAGGGAAGAATGCGCGCCGTGATCGTGGACTGTGCCATCTACCGGGACGGGCGCCGCACCGACGGCCCCGCCGACCTCTCCGACGCCCTCGACGAGGCACGGGCCACCGGGGACGCGTTCCTCTGGATCGGGCTGCACGAACCGACGGAGAAGGAGTTCGCGCTCGTCAGCAGCGAGTTCGGACTGCATCCGCTGGCGGTGGAGGACGCGCTGAGCGCACACCAGCGCCCCAAGCTGGAGGTGTACGACGACTCGCTGTTCGCCGTCATCAAACCGGTGGTGTACGAGCAGGCGAGCGACAGGGTCACCGCCGACGAGCTGATGGCCTTCATCGGCGATTCGTTCGTCGTGACCGTCCGGCACGGGGAGGGCGCGCCGCTGGCCGCGGTACGCCGTCGGCTGGAGGCCGAGCCCGAGGTGCTCAAGCACGGGCCGACCGCGGTGCTGTACGCGATCAGCGATGCCGTCGTCGACCACTACATAGAGGTGGCGGGCGAGCTCCAGGTCGACCTGGAGGAGCTGGAGACCGAGGTGTTCGCGCCGACCGGCGTCGGCGACACCAAGAGCACCGCGGCCCGCATCTACACCTTCAAGCGGCAGATCCTGGAGTTCCGCCGGGCCGCCGGGCCGCTGAGCGCCCCCATGGCCCGGCTGGCGAGCGCGGACGTGCCGTACGTCCACGAACACTCGCAGCCGTTCTTCCGCGACGTCGGCGACCATCTGACGCGCGCCAACGAGTACGTGGAGGGGCTGGACCGGCTGCTCTCCGACATCCTCTCGGCCCATCTGGCCCAGGTGGGCGTGCGGCAGAACGACGACATGCGCAAGATCTCGGCCTGGGCGGCGATGGCCGCCGTGCCGACGATGGTGGCGGGGATCTACGGCATGAACTTCGATCACATGCCGGAACTCCGCTGGGTGTGGGCCTATCCGGCGGTGATCGCGCTGATGGCCGCCGTGGTCTTCGGGCTGTACCGGCAGTTCAAGCGCCGCGGCTGGCTCTGACGGGCGGGCCGGCGCCCGGCCCGTGTTCAGGCGAGATCCGGCTCCGGCGCGGCGGGGCCGCCCAGCGCGTCGCGCCGCTCGGGCTGCTCCAGGCTCACCATCCGCCGCCACCCCACGGACCGTTCGTACGCGTAGACGCCGTGGATCCCGGCGGCCAGCACCGCCGCCCTGGCCCGGGACCAGCCCAGGATGCGGCCCATGTGATCCATCACCGCGAGACTGACGTCGCGGTACACCCGGATCTCGGCGAGCGCGCACTCGCGCAGGATGTGCTGGATGGTGCGGCCGTGTCCGGACCGGGCGAAGCGGAGCAGTTCCTCGTGGCAGTACGCCAGGTGGTTGTCCTCGTCGTCCGAGATCATTCTCACGGCGCGGCCGAGGTCGGGGTGGTCGGCGAAGTACTTGCACAGCAGGGCCATCTGCTCGGAGGCGCGCTGCTCGGTGACCCGGCTGTGGGCGAGATAGGTGATGATGTCGCGCTCGGAGAGCCGCTCCTCGCCCCGCAGTTGCTCATGGGCGAGGCCGATGCCGTACTTCTCCAGCAGCATCGTGTAGTCGGTCTCGTGCGGGACCTCCGCGGGCCGGAGCCCGCGCTTCCTCAGCAGCGCGTCGAAGATCCTTCCGTGCTTGTCCTCGTCGGCGCCGTGCCGTGCGATCTTGGGCGCCAGGGCGCGCTGGCTCTCGGGCACCAGGGCGGCGATGCGGCCGTTCTCCCAGCCGCCCTGGGACTCTCCGCCGGCCGCGATGGAGCAGAACAGCCGGAACGACTCGTCGTCGTCGAGAATCTCCTGGAACAGGGTTCTTGCCGAGAGCATCACTGCCACCTCCGTGCGCGTCCGCCGAGCGACAGTCAAGTGCGGAGCACCCACCCGGGCAACAGGAACGGGCCCCGGCTACGCCGGATGGGGCGCGTGCCGCCGTAACCGCCGGACCGTGCGCGCGTTGATATGCGTAACGGCCGTGGCGGGGAGGCCCCGAGCCCCCACCACGGCCGTAGTGCTGCCCTGTGGTGCGGGCGAGGCTACGCGAGCCCGGAGCGTTCCAGTGCCTCGGTGCCGGCCCGCAGGGCCGTGAGCCGCTCGTCGAGGGTGAACCCGGCCGGGGCCAGGGTCAGCGTCGTGACACCCGCTTCGGCGTAGGCCTGCATCCGCTCGGCGATCCGCTCGACCGGGCCGAGCAACGAGGTCTGGTCGATCAGCTGCTGCGGCACCGCGGCGGCGGCGCCGTTCTTGTCCCCGGACAGGTACTTGTCCTGGATCTCGGCCGCTTCCTTCTCGTAGCCCATGCGCTGCGCGAGCTGGTTGTAGAAGTTCTGCTTGCGGCTGCCCATGCCGCCCACGTACAGGGCGGTGTACGGACGGAAGATGTCCGCGAGGGCGTTGACGTCGTCGCCGACGGCGAGCGGCAGGGTCGGGCAGACGTCGAAGCCCTCCATGGTCAGACCGGCCTTCTCGCGGCCCGCCCGCAGGTACTTCATCGCGGTGTCCTCGAGGTGCTCGGCGGAGGGGAAGATCAGCAGCGCGCCGTCCGCGATCTCGCCGGTCTGCTCCAGGTTCTTCGGACCGATCGCGGCGATGTAGAGCGGGATGTGCTCGCGCTGCGGGTGGACGGTCAGCTTGATGGGCTTGCCCGGACCGTCCGGCAGTGGCAGCGTCCAGTGCTGCCCCTCGTACGAGAGCCGCTCGCGGGACATCGCCCTGCGGACGATCTCGACGTACTCCCGGGTGCGGGACAGCGGCTTGTCGAACTTGACGCCGTACCAGCCCTCGGAGACCTGCGGCCCCGACACGCCGAGGCCGAGCCGGAACCGGCCGCCGGAGAGCGAGTCGAGGGTGGCTGCGGTCATCGCCGTCATGGCGGGCTGGCGGGCCGGGATCTGCATGATCGCGGAGCCGACGTCGATGGACTCGGTCCGGGCCGCGACCCAGGAGAGCACGGTCGGCGCGTCGGAGCCGTACGCCTCGGCCACCCAGCAGACGTCGTAGCCGAGCCGGTCGGCCTCCTGGGCGACGGCGAGGTTGTCGCCGTCCATTCCCGCGCCCCAGTAACCGAGATTGATGCCGAGCCGCATAGCCGCTCCCCTTACCGATCAGTAACGTCCCTGGGTTCCGGACTCTAGCGCGCGGCGACGTGATCCGGCAGGGGCGACTTGACGCCGGGTTGTCCACAGGCTTCCGCCGAGTGGGGTTCTGGCCAGTAATCTCAGCCCCCATGGAGCAGAGGCATCTCGGCCGCACCGGCCTTCGAGTGTCCCGGATCGGGCTCGGCACCCTCACCTGGGGCCGGGACACCGATGAGCACGACGCCGCCGAACAGCTGAAAGCCTTCTGGGAGGCGGGCGGCACACTGGTCGACACGGCCGATGTGTACGGCGGCGGGGAGGCCGAATATCTGCTCGGGCAGCTCGTCGGCGGCCTGGTGCCGCGGCACGATCTGGTCATCGCGACGAAGGCCGGCAGCGTGGCCGACCCGTACCGCCGGTTCGACGGCTCGCGCGGGCATCTGCTGGCCGCGCTGGACGCCTCGTTGGAACGGCTCGGCACCGACCACGTGGATCTGTGGCAGATCCACGCCTTCGACCCGGTGACTCCGCTGGAGGAGACCCTTCAGGCGCTGGACCTCGCGGTGACCAGCGGGCGCGCCCGGTACGCGGGGGTGTCGAACTTCTGCGGCTGGCAGCTGGCCAAGGCGGCGACCTGGCAGCTCGCCTCGCCCGGGGTGCGCACCCGGCTGGCGAGCACCCAGATGGAGTACTCGCTCCTGCAGCGGGGCGTGGAGCGCGAGGTGCTGCCCGCCGCCCTCGATCTCGGTCTCGGCCTGCTGCCGTCCTCCCCGCTGGGCCGCGGGGTCCTCACCGGGAAGTACCGGTCGGGCACTCCGGCGGACTCGCGCGGCGCCTCGGAGCTGCTGGCCCCGTTCGTCGAGCCGTATCTCGACGAACCGGCGGGCCGCATCGTGGACGCGGTGGCGACCGCGGCGGACGGGCTGGCGACGACACCGCTCCAGGTGGCTCTCGCCTGGGTGCGGGACCGGCCCGGGGTGGTGGCCCCGATCGTCGGCGCGCGCAACGCGCAGCAGCTCGCGGAGGCGTTGTCAGTGGAGGCGCTTAGTCTTCCTGACGAGATCTGCCAGGCGCTCGACGATGTGTCGGCGCCCGTGCACCGCTATCCCGACCAGGACTGGAGCACGCTGTGACTGCGCTTCCCCGGGGGGAAACCTCCGGTTCCCCGGCCGCCGACGACGACGTCGTCGCGACCCCCTCCGCCACCGTGCCCGCCCCGCCCGCCGGGGACGGGAACGGGGACGATTCCGGAAGCGGGGAGGACTCCGGGGACGGGAACGGTTCCGACGACGGGAAGGGGTCGGGAGACGGGGACGGTTCCGAGGACGCGCCGGAGGCCGCGCCCGCGGCGCTCAGCGAGGCCGAGGCCGAGCTCGCCGCCCAGCGGGAGCTCCGGGAGCGGATCGAGAAGCGCAAGGCCGAGAAGGAAGGCCCCATCGCCGCCGGGGGGAAGCTGAGCGGCAGGGCGGCCGATCTGCTGGCGGCCGTGCGCGCGGTGGAGAGCGGCGAGCAGCCGGCCACCTCGTTCTTCGACTCGCCGGCGCCCGCCGCCCCGCGCCGGACCGCGCCCACGCCCGCCCCGGCCCGCCCCCGCGCTCCCGAACCGGCACGGGCGCCGCAGGGCGCCCCGCCGGAGGCCGTCGCCGCGACCGCCGCCGTGCTGGCCGAGGGCGGGGCTCCGGCAGCGCTGGCGGGACCCGCGGCCGAGGTCCTCGGGGCGCAGGCGGCCGACATCCTGCGCGCCGACCCCTGGCAGCTGCTGACCGTGCCGGGCGTCAGGCCCGAGCAGGCGGACGGATTCGCACGCGCACTGCTCGGGGCCGAGTGCGGCCCGGACGACGAGCGGCGGACCGCCGCCCTGGTGGGCTGGCTGCTGGAACGGGCCGCGCTGCGGGGCCACACGGCGCTGGATGCCTCGGAGGTACGGGCCGCGCTCGCCGAGCGCTCGGTGGCCGACCCCGACGCGGCCGTGCAGCACGCCGTCGCCGAGGGAGTCGTCCTGGTCTTCCAGGACGGCCAGGAGGACCAGGGGGACCAGGGGGACCAGGGGGACCAGGACGGTCAGGAATCCGGTCCGTCCGCGGAGCCCGGCGAGGACACCGGGAACGAACCGGTGCAGGTGCTGCTCGGCCTCGACCGGTACGCGCTCGCCGAGGAGAGCCTCGCCGACGGCCTGGCCCGCCTGGTCAACGCCTGCGAGAAGGACGCCGACTGGACGGAGGCGGCCTCCGCCGCGGACTCCCCGTCGGCGGCCGAGCTGATCCGCGCGGTCGCGGCCCACGGCCTCGTGGCGCACACCGGGGGCGAGGCGGCCAGGGCCGAGCCCGCCGCCCTGATCACCGCGGCCCGCGACCTCGGGCTGCGTGCCCTGGGGGCCGTGCACAGCGCCGACGGCAGGCGCCGGCTGGCCGAGGCGACCGGCGATCCGGGGACGGCCGTCACCCTGGCCGGTCTGCTCTCGGGCGAACAGGGCCCGGGGCGGGACGAGGAGGGGGCTGTCGCCGTCGACCTGCTCGTCGTGCTGGACGCCCCGCAGCTGGACGTCGAGACCGCCGCGAACCTGGTCGAGTCGCTGGCCGACGGCACCCGTCTGGTGCTCAGCGGCGATCCCGGCGTGCTGGGTTCGGCCGGGGCGGGGCGGGTGTTCGCGGATGTGCTCGCGGCCCGTGCGTGCCCCCAGATCGTCTCCCGCACACCGGATCCGGGACCGATCGGCGAGCTGGTCTCCGGCATCGGCATCGGCGAGCTGAACCAGGTCGACGCGCCCGGCAAGGAAGTGGTGATCGTCCCGGTCCGCGATGCGGGCGAGGCGGTGCACCGCACCGTGCAACTGGTTGCCGACTCGGTGCCGCGCGCCATCGGCGTACCGCCGTCCGACACCCAGGTGATCACCGTCGGCCACGGCGGCTCGGCGGGCACCCGGGCGCTGAACGCGGCGCTGAAACAGCGGCTCAACCCCGGACCGGGCCGGTTCGGCGGTTTCGACCCGGGCGACCGCGTCGTCCACGTCCCGGCGCCCGGCAGGGCCGTGCCCGCGGTGGTCGTCTCGGCGGACGCCGAGGGCCTGCGTCTGGACTGCGCGGGCACGGAGGTCGTCGTGGCCCAGGAGCGGGTGGCGTCCTGCGTGCGCCACGGCTGGGCCCTCAGCGCCCACCAGGCGGCCGGGATGCGGTGGCCCGCGGTGGTCGTCGTGCTGCCGGGCGACGCGGCACAGGGGCTGAGCCGCTCCTGGGTGTACACCGCTTTCAGCCGCGGGGAGCGGCATCTGTCCGTGGTGCACGGGGTGGATCAGGCGCTCCAGCGCGCCGTCGCCCAGTCCCCGGCCCAGGACCGCACGACGCGGCTGCGCACCCTGCTGGAGACCGCGGCCCGCTGACCCGGGCCGGCGAGGACCTCACCGGACGGGCTCGGTCGCGAGCCCGTCCGGCCGGCGGATCAGGAGCCGTCCACCACCAGGCGGGCCGGTTCCTCGTCCGGTTCGTCCTCGTCGAAGACGGCGCTGACGTCGAAGCGGCAGACCACCAGTTGGGGATCCGCGTCGTCGAAGGGCGCGCCGAGCCATTCCCCCGCCTCGGGGAGCTCCTCGGCGGCGGTGACCCAGAGCGTGGAGTCGCCCTCCTCCAGGCCGAACTCCGCGTGCCGGGAAGCGATCTCGTCCGGTTCGTACTCCCCGAAGAGCACTCCGAGCGCCGCGTGGACGCTGGAGCCGACCACGGCGGCGCTCCCGGCGCGTTCGTCCTGGTCGAGGTCGGCGATCCGCTGGGCCTGTGCGAGCAGCCTCGGTGGCTCCACCACCGCGTAGTCGCGCCGGATGAGAACGCTGAGTGCGTTCGGCTCCTCGGGGCCGGTGTACGGCGGCAGTGAATCCTCCGCACCCGGGATCTCGAAGGGGGTGACTTCGTCGTATCGGTCGTAGAGCAGTTCGTCGTAGAACTCGGCGGCAGCGGCCAGCGCGTTGAACGCGTCGTAGACGGCCGCGTCGTCGTCCCCGGTCCGGCGTTCGACGGCCGCGAGGTGGTGGTCGAGCGCGGCTTTGACCGCCTCGGCGGCGGCGCGTACCTCGGCAGCCGTGGGCTGCGCAGCATCAGACATAGTGCAGACGCTATCCGTACACGGCCTCTGCCCGCACAATAGATGCGATGCCGGAATACGAATTTGTCGATGTGTACGTACCGCGCGGGGTGTCCCGGAAGGAGACGGCCCGCCTGCTGACCGACCATGCCGAGTACGGTCACTGGGAGTTGGACCGGCTGACGCTGCGCCACGACGGCAGCCGCAGGGTGCGTCTGCGACGGCGGATCATCCGCCAGCTCCGGGCCACGTGGTGAGAGAGGGCGGGTCCCGCAGTCGCGGGGCCCGCCCTCTTTCGTCGTACGCGTGTCGCCGTCCCGGGCCCCTGGGGCCTAGGCGGCGGCCCGGGCGCGGCGGTAGAGCACCGTGCCCGCACCCGCCAGCAGCAGGCCCGCGCTCGCCGGGATCAGCAGGTCGAGCCCGCCCGCTCCGGTGTGTGCGAGCTGCACGACGTTCTGTTCCTCGGGCACGTTGGGCACGGCCGGCTTCTCCGGCGCCGGGGGCTTGTGCTCGGTGACCGGGGTGACAGGCGTGACCGGAGTGACCGGCGGCGGCGTGACGACGTCCGTGCTGTTCCCGCAGTCGTTGCCGAACGTGGGGTTCAGCAGACCGCCGATGGTGATGCTGTTCCCACAGGCGTTCACGGGGATGTCGATGGGCGCCTGGATGCTGTTGCCGGACAGCACCCCCGGCGAGCCCTTCGCGACGCCCTGGGTCGTCGCCCCGCCGCCGATCGGGGCCCGGTGCTTGCCCGAGCCGGGCCGACTCGCCTGGGTGAGGTCGCCGGAGACGTGACTGCCGGAGACGTGCTTGCCCTGGGAGTCACCCTGCGAACCGTTTCCGCAGGTGTTCCCGAACGCCGGGTTGAGCAGTGCCACGACGTCCACGGAGTTGCCGCACACGTTGACCGGGACGTGGACCGGGATCTGTACCGAATTCCCTGACAGCACCCCCGGGGAATTCGCCGCCTCGCCGGACGCTCCCGCGTCCGCGTGCGCATAGCCGCCGCTCAGCGCGATTACGCCGCCCGCTGCCGCCATGGTGATCAGGCCTTTACGCGTGACCTGTCGCATAGGTTGTTCCTGCCTTCTACCTTCCGGAATACCCCCGGACTTGACCGTGCGGGGGCGGGGTACCCAGCGGCCCCGGAGCGCATGGCGTGCACTTCGGGGCCGACCGGATTCAAACCCTTACGGGTTGACGCACAACGTCAGGCGTTGATGCAGGTGTTGCCGAAGGTGGGGTTCAGCAGCCCGATCACGTCGACCGTGGTGCCGCACAGGTTCACCGGGACGTGGACGGGCACCTGGATGTCATTGCCCGAGATCACGCCGGGGCTGCCGACAGCGGCGCCCTGGGCACCGGAGTCCGCGACGGCCATGCCCGCACCCGCGAGCACCAGACCACCAGTGACAGCCGCAGCAGCGACGATCTTCTTGATCATTGTTCCTCCTAGTTGGCAATGCGGTCCCAGCCGCGGACCGCATCACTTGTAACGAGGAAGAGCTAATCGGGCTACGAGCGTGTGGCCCCTTTCACTCGTTCCGGTCAAATACGCACATGCTGCCGATTGTTGGTGCGGAAAGTCGGTGGAAAACCGGCAAGACGTCAGCAGTTGTCGATGAAACGGTCGAGCACCCGCACGCCGAACTTCAGACCGTCCACCGGCACACGCTCGTCCACTCCGTGGAACATGCCCGCGAAGTCGAGCTCCGGCGGCAGCTTCAGCGGGGCGAATCCGAAGCACCGGATGCCCAGGTCGTCGAAGGACTTGGCGTCGGTGCCGCCGGAGAGCATGTAGGGCACGGCACGGGCGATCGGGTCCTCCGCCTTCAGGGCGGCCTGGATGGCGTCGACGAGCGAGCCGTCGAAGCCGGTCTCCAGCGCCTTGTCGCCGTGCACGTCCTCACGCTTCACCCGGGGCCCGAGGATGCGGTCCAGATCGGCCAGGAACTCGTCCTCGTAACCCGGCAGGAACCGGCCGTCGACATGGGCGGTGGCCTGGCCGGGGATGACGTTCACCTTGTAGCCGGCGCCGAGCATGGTGGGAGCGGCGGAGTTGCGGAGCGTGGCGCCGACCATCTTGGCGATGCCGCCCAGCTTGGCGAGCGTGGCCTCCATGTCCTCCGGGTCGAGCGGGGTGCCGAGCGCGTCGGACAGCTCGTCCAGGAAGGACCGCACGGTCTTGGTCACCCGGACCGGCCACTTGTGCCGCCCGAGCCGCCCGACCGCCTCGCACAGCTCGGTGATCGCGTTGTCGTCGTTGGTCATCGAGCCGTGACCGGCGGTGCCGTCCACGGTCAGCCGCATCCAGTGCATGCCCTTCTGGGCCGTCTCGACGAGGTAGAGCCGCAGTTTCTCGTTCACCGTGAAGGAGAAGCCGCCGACCTCGCCGATCGCCTCGGTGACCCCCTCGAAGAGGCCGGGATGCTTGTCCACGAGGTACCGCGCGCCGTAAGTGCCGCCCGCTTCCTCGTCCGCGAGGAAGGCCAGCACGATGTCGCGCGGGGGCTTGCGGCCGCTGCGCATCCGGTCGCGGACGACCGCGAGGGTCATCGCGTCCATGTCCTTCATGTCGACCGCGCCCCGGCCCCACACGCAGCCGTCCGCGACCTCGCCGGAGAACGGGTGGTGCGTCCAGTCATGGGCATTGGCCGGAACCACGTCGGTGTGGCCGTGGATCAGCAGCGCGGGCCTGGACGGGTCCTCGCCCTCGATCCGCGCCACGGTCGAGGCACGCCCCTTGTGGGACTCGAAGATCTGCGGCTCCAGCCCGACCTCGGCGAGCTTCTCCGCGACGTACTCGGCCGCGCCGCGCTCCCCCGGTCCCGAGTGGTCCCCGTAGTTGCTGGTGTCGATCCGGATCAGTTCACGACAGAGGTCGACGACCTCGTCCTCGCCGGAGCCGGTCCGGGCCGTGCTGGTCTCGCTCACGCTGCTTCCTTCCACCGTCACTGTGGTGCTCCCCCTCATCCTCCCGCGCCGGGCCCGCGGGCCCAAGGGCACCCACCCCTCGTCATGCGCCCTTCATACGGTCCGGGGCGTGATCGAGCACCCCCGAATGTTTGCTATTGTTTTCCACGTCGGAACGGGCCGGAGCCCGCGAGACAGACACCTTGTCCGGGTGGCGGAATGGCAGACGCGCTAGCTTGAGGTGCTAGTGCCCTTTATCGGGCGTGGGGGTTCAAGTCCCCCCTCGGACACAGAGCAAGTGCCGATCAGGAAATATCCTGATCGGCACTTTGCGTTGCGCCCCGAGCGAGGAGTCCCCGTGATCCGCACACACGCGCCCGCCCTGCCCTGGTACGAGGACATGGAGCCCGGATCCGGCGGGCTGGAGCCGCGCGCCTGGTACGCGGACTCGGACGCCGGTCGGATGTCTCTGAACGGGGAGTGGCGCTTCCGGCTCTCGCCGGGCGCCGCCACCCGGGACGAGTCGTTCGCGCGCCCCGGGTTCGACGCCTCGGGATGGGCGACGGTCGGGGTTCCCGGGCACTGGGTTCTCCAGGGGGCCGGCGGCGCTCCCGCCTACACGAATGTGGCGTACCCCTTCCCCGTCGATCCGCCGAGGGTGCCGGACGCGAATCCGACCGGGGACCATCTGCGGACCTTCGACCTGCCTGCCGGGTGGCCCGGGGACGGGGACGTGGTGCTGCGCTTCGACGGGGTGGAGTCCTGTGCCCGGGTCTGGCTCAACGGCCGGGAGCTGGGCGACTTCAAGGGGTCACGGCTGCCGCACGAGTTCTCCGTCGGCGGGCTGCTGCGGGCCGAGGGCAATGTGCTGGCCGTCCGGGTGCACCAGTGGTCGTCGGGGAGCTATCTGGAGGACCAGGACCAGTGGTGGCTGCCCGGGATCTTCCGGGACGTGACGCTGCTGGAGCGGCCTCGCGGTGCACCGGGGGACTTCTTCGTGCACGCCGGGTACGACCACCGCGACGGGTCCGGGACGCTGCGGGTGGAGTGCGAGGGGGCCGAGGGCCGGGTCCTCGTGCCCGAACTGGGGGTCGATGCCGCGACGGGCGAGGCGGTGACCGTCGCGGTCGAGCCGTGGACGGCCGAGACGCCCCGGCTGTACGACGGGGAGCTGGTGACGTCCGGCGAACGGATCGGGCTGCGGGTGGGGTTCCGCAGCGTCGTGGTCGAGGACGGGCTCATCAGGGTCAACGGGCGGCGGGTGCTCTTCCGCGGGGTGAACCGGCACGAGTTCCATCCGGAGACCGGGCGGACCGTGGACACGGCGACCATGCGGCGCGATCTGGTGCTGATGAAGCAGCACAACGTCAACGCCGTGCGGACCAGCCATTACCCGCCGCACCCCGCCTTCCTCGATCTCTGCGACGAGCTGGGGCTCTGGGTGATCGACGAGTGCGATCTGGAGACGCATGGCTTCTCCGGCCCGGAGTGGCGCGGCAACCCGGTGGACGACGAGCGGTGGACCCCGGCACTGCTCGACCGCGCGGCGCGGACGGTGGAGCGCGACAAGAACCACGCGTCGGTGATCATCTGGTCGCTCGGCAACGAGTGCGGCACGGGGCGCGGGCTGAGCGCGATGGCCGAGTGGATCCGGGGCAGGGATCCGGAGCGGCTGGTGCATTACGAGGGCGACCTGTCCTGCCGGGACGTCGACCTGTACTCGCGGATGTACCCGACGCACGCAGAGGTCGAGCTGATCGGCCGCCGGGCGGAGGAGCCACTGGCCGACGCGGAGGCGGACGCGCGGCGGCGGGCGATGCCGTTCCTGATGTGCGAGTACGCGCACGCGATGGGGAACGGTCCGGGCGGGCTCCGGGAGTACCAGCGGCTGTTCGAGCGGTACGAGCGCTGCCAGGGCGGCTTCGTCTGGGAGTGGATCGATCACGGCCTCGCCCACCCCGAGCACGGCTTCGCGTACGGCGGGGACTTCGGCGAGGAGCTGCACGACGCCAATTTCGTCTGCGACGGACTGCTCTTCCCCGACCGCACCCCCTCCCCCGGGCTGGCCGAGTACAAGAAGGTCGTCGAGCCGGTGCGGATCGAGCTCCTTGCCGGTGCGGGCTCGGTCCGGATCACCAACGGGTACGACTTCGCGGGCTCGGCCCACCTGGACTTCGAGTGGTCGCACGAGGTGGACGGGGTGCCCGTCGGATCCGGTGTGCTCGACGTGCCGGAGCTGGCCCCCGGTGGCTCGGCCGGGGTGCCGTTGCCGATGGCCGGTGCCGGGGTGTGGACCGTACGGGCGGTGCTGGCTCGGGACACCGCCTGGGCCGGGCGCGGGCATGTGGTGGCGTGGGGACAGACGGAGACGGGCGCGGCCGTCGCCCCCGCCGCCCCGGTGGGCGCGCGGCCGGTGCGGGGCGCGGGGGCGATCACCCTCGGGCCCGGGGTCTTCGACCCGGCGACCGGGGCGCCGGTGCGGCTGGGGTCGGTGCCGGTGGAGGGGCTGCGGCTGGATGTGTGGCGGGCGCCCACCGACAACGACAACGGTGCGGCGTGGCTGCCGGAGGAGCGGTACGGGGTGCGGTGGCGGGAGCTGGGGCTGCACCGGATGCAGCACCGGACCGACGAGGTCGAGGCCGGTGCGGACCGGCTGCTCGTACGGACCAGGGTGGCTGCGGCCGGGGCCGGCCCGGGGCTGCGCGCCTCGTACCGGTGGACGGCCGACGGGGAACGGCTGGGGCTGGTGGTGTCGGTGGTGCCGGAGGGCGAGTGGCGGGTGCCGCTGCCCAGGCTGGGCATCCGGTTCGGGCTGCCCGCCGCGTACGGCGGGGCGCGGTGGTTCGGCGGCGGGCCCGGTGAGGCGTACCCGGACACCCGGGCCGCCTCGGTGCTCGGCCGGTGGCGGATGTCCGTGGACGGGATGCAGACGCCGTACGTGCGGCCGCAGGAGAACGGGGCGCGGGCCGGCGTCCGGTGGGCGGAGCTGACGGACGACGGCGGTGCGGGGCTGCGGGCCGAAGGAGGTGCGCCGTTCTGGTTCACCGCGCGGCGGTGGACGAGCGAGGAGCTGGACGCGGCGGAGCACCGGACGGGGCTGCGGGCCGGCGGGACCGTCTGGGTCAATCTGGATCACGCGGTCCAGGGCATCGGGTCCGGCTCGTGCGGTCCGGGCGTGCTGCCGCAGTACCGGCTCGACGCGCGGGCCGCGGAGTTCTCCTTCGTGTTCACACCGCTGGGCTGATCCGCGCTGGGCCCGGTCGTCGAACTTCCGCGCGGCAGAAGGCAGTTCCACGGCAGGGCCCGGGCCCCCGATCCGCGCTCCGGGGGCGACGACGTACCATCGGGGCTTTGCGCGATCTTGGTTCTTCGCGGGGGGCATGTGATGAGCGGCAGGCGCGGAAGGCGCGGCGCGACAGTGGCCGGGGTGGTCGTCGGGGCGGTGCTCGTCTCCGGTATCGGGCTGTGGGCGACGGACAGTTGGCCATTCCGGGAGAGTTATTGCTGGGGGGCGTGGGAGCAGGACAGCGGTGCGGACTTCCTGGGTGACGACGGGCTCGCCAAGTCCGGCTCCGAGCGGAACGCGACCGAGTCCGCGCCGCCCTCCGCCTCCCGTCACCACGCCAGTTGCACGGTCACGGTGACCTCGACGGTCCCTGACGACGACTCGGACGAGCCGCTCTCCTTCAAGGAGCAGGTCACCGTCGAGTACGGTCCGGTCCCCACCGGGGCCGAGGACCGACGTGCCTGGATCGCCCGGTACTTCGACGGCTCGGGTGCGCGACTGCCCGACGGGCTCGACGGACTGGTCGCCGGTGACCGGGCCATGCTGGTCCTGCCCGAGGCCTGCGACGTGGACGGCAGGCCGGCCACGGTGACGATCCGGAGCGCGAGCACCGGTGACGGCCATCTGGGCAAGGTGGCCATGCCGTTCACGATCGGCACCCGGTCCGCAGTCACCGGGATGCTGCTGGAGGCCGCCGACACCGGTATGCGGAAGGCCGGTTGCGCTCCGGAGAAGCCGCTGCGCACGACCTCGCCGTTCGTGACGGTCCCCGAGGACACCGAGTCCGCCCGGAGCCCGCTGTGCCGGATCCCCGGTGTCACGCTCGACTTCGGAAAGGGCTCCGCCTACCAGGAGAAGGTGGGCGTGGTCGACGAACGGCTCCAGACGTGTTCGGTGGTGTGGCGCGCGCGGGGTCTGCCCGACGAGCAGGCGGCGCAGTACGTGATGACGGCCGAACCTCGCCTGGTCGCCCTGTTCGAGGGCCTTCCCGAGGGTGTCGGCGACGGGCTCGTGCGCACCCAGTGCCACGGACGGCGGACGGTGTTCTACGCGGACCTCGTCTCCGGGCTGAAGGGGGCGGGCCGGCCCGACGACCGCACGGTGTTCACGCGCTTCACCGAGTCCGTGGGCAGGCGCATCGGATGCGGGACCGGTGAGGGCGCATGAGCGACGAGGGCTCCGTGGAGAACGGGGCGACGGAAGTGGACGGCGGGAACACGACGGACCCCGCCGAGGGAACACGGGAGCACGATCCCGGTCAGGACCCGTCGTCCGCGCAGCCGGAGCCCGCCCCCGCGCGCGTGCCGGTCCTGCGCCGCCTGCTGCACAGCCGTACCGCCCGCGCGGTCACCGCCGCCGGGCTGGCCGGTGCGCTGCTCGGTGCCGGCGCGGTGGCCTGGCGCACGGACACGCTGCCGCTGGTGGGGCCGGCCCCGTGCTGGGACTCGCTCGGCGACGCGGCCGTGACGGGCCTCTTCGGTGACCGCAGGACCGAGGTCGAGGAGCAGGTCCTCCAGGCCGATCCGGTGGGCCGGGGAGACTCGTACGGGCAGTGCCGCATCACCAGCTACAAGGACGACAGGGCCCGGCGCCAGGTGACCCTGCGGGTGCACCGGCTGGACGGGCTGTACGGCACGGACGGGCGCGACTGGCCCGCGGAGTTCCTCGCGGCCGACATGGCCTCGCTCGGCGACGGGCTGCCGGGGCTGGCCTCGTCGTCGCGCGCCTGGCTGGCACTGCCGCAGAGCTGCACCGGGCGGGACGAGTTCACCGGCCCCACCGTGGTGGACATCGCCATGGGGCCGACCGGACTCGGCCTCGGGTCGGACTACGAGCGGGAGGACCGTACGGCGCTGACGCGTGCGCTGGTGGAGGCCACCAACGGGGTCATCCGCGACTTCGGCTGCTCCGGTGCGTACCGGACACCGCGCGCCCTGCCCGCCCCGAAGGAGCGCGAGCAGGCGGATGCCGCAGCCTTCTGCGGCATCAAGGGCTTCACGCTTCCCCGGGCGCACCGCGAGGATCTGGCCCGCACGCATGTCGGTGGCGACGGCGGGCCCGCCCGGGTCTGCGAGGCCGGTGGCTCCTACGACCCCGCCGTGCGGCTGACGACGGTGACGGACCCGGC
>NZ_JBSFBQ010000072.1:0-31295 GCF_053593015.1 Streptomyces sp. NPDC002403
ATCTCCCTCCTCAACCCCGCCTCCGCCTTCGTCCGCGCGGTCAAGGGAATCATCGACATCGTCACGTTCATCGTGAACCAGGGCGCCCAGATCGTGGAGTTCGTCAACTCCGTCCTCGACGCCGTCATCGCCATCGCCAACGGGGGCGCGGCGGGCGTCCCGAAGATGGTCGAGGCCGCCCTCGCCGCCAGCGTCCCGCTGCTCATCGGCTTCCTCGCCTCACTCCTCGGCATCGGCTCCCTCGCCAACAAGGTCAAGAGCGTCTTCCACGCCGTCTCCCGCCCCGTCAACCGCGCCATCGACAAGATCGTGGGGTTCATCGCCAAAGCGGGAAAGAAACTCTGGGACAGGCTCAAAAGAAAAGGGAAGGAGAAAGGGAAGGACGGGAAGGGAGGCGGGGATCTCACCCCTCAGGAACGGGCGACGCAATTGAGAGCCGGACTGGCCGCGCTCGACAACTTGACGGGGAAGTATCGGGCCGGTGGAGCGACAGAGAGGCAGATGCGTGGAGAGCTGAAGAGAATCAAGAAGAAGCACACTGTTTTCAAGGAGCTCTCCGCCTCGAAGAAAGGGGATGCGTGGGAATACAGATACGTGGCGAGTCCGCCCACGCAAAAGCCTGGGCCGCCGAGTTCCAGTGGATCGTTCTCGCATGCTCCCGGTGGTCTGGCTGCGCACGAGGGGCATACTATTCGAACCTCGGCAAAACCCAAGACGATCCACTTGATACAGAAGCACGGTCAGGCCGTGACTGAAGCGATGATGAAGCAGCGGCTTACTGATGCTCTACAGATGTTCAAGGATGTGCGTAAGGACAAGAAGAAGGTTCAGCAGGACAAGATTGACGTATACGACAACAATATTGCGGAGCTTCAGAAGAATCCTCAATCGCCCAAGAGGGATGCCAAAATATCGAAAATTCAGGACAGGCGGGCAGAGGCACTCCAGTTGATCGCTGACTACGATGCCATCAACGAAGGGAGTCGTGATGAGGTGTTCGCGGCCCTGGACAAGTGGGCGAAGTCATTGCCGCACATGGTGAGTAAGGAAGTCACTCATTTCACGGATGATAAAATGATGGAATCGGTGATAAAGGCGGCCATTGCGGCCGGCCAGGCGCGCATAGATGCCGCACTCACCGATAGTAGTGGGAACCCGAAAGGTGATGGCGCGCAGGGTGCGATTACGCATCCGGCGCCACCTGGACTGGGTGAGGGGTATGAACTGGACAGGAACAATCTCGTGGTCCCCATATCCAGGCCGCTCACCAAAGTGGTCCTTCGTTTGGTGGTATCGGACAGTGTCCAGAGGCACTTCATGATCGAAACGGCGTACTTCGAATGACCGAGAACCAGGATCCCACGTCGATTGCACTTGAAACGGTGCGAGTTTTTCTTCGTGAGTACTACTACGGCGAAGAGTGGGAGGACCGGGCGGCCATACAGGCCCTGGCGATCCATAAAAACGATCGACGCGAACATTTTCGCATCGCCGTCGCCTTCGAAACCATTCTGGAGCAGCGGTTGCCCGAAGGGGTTCTTCGAGACTTGGTGGCGTCAGCAGCTTATCGTGTCACGGAGGACGATAGTGAGGCGCGCGAATTCCTTGAGCGGGTCTATGAGAACAATGCCTTCGATGGCGCTGTGGATCCGGATGAATTCGCCTGATGGGGCGGGTGGTGCAGGGCAGGGAGACGGGCGCATCCGAGCCGGGCCCTCACGGCGGTGAGGGGCGGGGCCGGCCGTGGGATGCCGGACCGACACCGCCGCCTGTTGCCGTCGTTCACTCCGCCCCGTGGCACTCCCGATAAGCCCGCCCCGATCCGCACCAGCAGGCCGCGCTGCGGGCCGGGGGCCAGGGGATGGCCCGGCCGCGGGCGGCGAGGGTGGTGGCGTACTGGGGGAGGAGGTCCGGGTCGGTCGGGGACGTGGCCTCCGAGGCGGCGAAGGCCTCGTACGACGGGACCGTGCCGGTCACGATGCCGAGGTTCGGGGTGCCGGCCTGGTGGAGGTCGCGGAGGGCGGCCTCCAGGCGGGCCAGGTGCTCGGGGTGGGAGGGGTACTCGTCGCGCAGCTCCGGGTAGGCGGTGAGGAGTTCGGCGAGTTCGGCGGCCGGCCAGTGCAGCACCGCGACCGGGAACGGCCGGGACAGCGCCGTGCGGTACGTGCCCAGCTCGGCGCGGAGGCGGGTGATCTCGGCCTGGAGCTCGCCCGGGTCCGAGGAGCCCAGCGACCACAGGCGCTTGGGGTCGTGGAGCTCGTCCAGCGGGACGGCGGCGGTGTGGAGGGTGTCGGCCAGCTCGTCCCAGACATCGTGGTCGACGCCCATCAGTCTGCGGACCCGGTGGCGGCCGAACAGCAGCGACTGGGTGGCGTACGGCACCTCCTCGCCCGGCGCCAGGAGCAGCGTCAGCGCGGTCGAGAAGCAGTCGTGCGCGGCTTCGAGCTCGTCGTGGGCTTCGAGGGTCTCGGCCGCGATCTCCCAGGGCCCGGGGTCGAGCGGGCCCGCGGCACGGATGCCTTCGATGATCGCGCGGGCCTCCGCCTCGTGGCCGTACTCCCACAGATTGGCCGCGTTCAGGGCCTTGACCAGGTGGGGGTGGTCGAGGTCGGGGGAGCCGAGGAGTTCGTCGTAGAGAGTGGTGGCGCGGGCGCGGTCGCCGGCGAGTTCCAGATGGGCCGCGGCCTGCAGGAGCAGCGGCTCACGGTCCTCGGGGTACCGCGCCGCGGCGCGCAGCAGGCGCTCGGCTTCGGTGGTGTGGTCGGCAGGCGTGTCGGGGCGCATGAACCACACCGTACTGCTGTACGGCTGCGCGGCGGAGGGTGTTCCAGGCCTGGAGAGTTACGGGCCATGGGCCTATCGTGCGGGCCGTGCGGGAGCGGATACCGGTGGTGACGCAGCGGAGAGCGCGGGGGCGCAGCGCCGTCGCGCGCGGGCTCTGGACGGGTGCCGAACTGGTGGTGACCCTCGGCGTCGTCCTGTTGTTGCTCGTTGTTCATCAGCTGTGGTGGACCAACCGGCAGGCCCGCGCCGGGGCCGAGCACCAGGTGCGGGCCCTTCAGCGGGAGTGGGCGCAGGAGCGCGGGGGAGAGGGAGCAGCGCCCGGGGACGACGGCGCATCCGGGGCCGGTTCCCACGAGCCCGGCGCACCCCGCGAGTCCGGTGGCGGGCCGGCCCCGGGCGGCGCCGCTCGCTCCGCGCCCCGCTGGGACCAGGCGTACGCCGTCGTCCGCATCCCCCGGATCGGGCTCACCGCCCCCGTGGCCCAGGGCGTCGGCAAGACCGGCGTCCTCGACAAGGGGTACGTCGGGCACTACCCGCGCACCGCGCAGCCCGGCCGGCCCGGGAACTTCGCGCTCGCCGGACACCGCAACACCCATGGCGAGCCCTTCAGATACATCAACCGGCTGCGGCGCGGGGACCGCATCGACATCGAGACCCGGGACGCCGTGTACACGTACACCGTCGACCGGACGCTGGCGCGGACCAGCCCGGGCGACAGCGGTGTCATCGCCGCCGTCCCGCGCAGCAATCTGAAGCCGTATCCCGGGTACGAGCGGGCCGGTTCCTATGTGACGCTCACTACCTGCACGCCCGAATTCACCTCCCGCTACCGGCTTGTCGTATGGGGAGAACTCACGGATGTCCGGTCGCGGTAGCGGCATCGCACTAAGGTCTTCCGACGTGCTCAGACGACGTCCGCAGTTGTTGTGGTTGCTGGTCCCCTATGTGCTGTACCTGGGGGTGCTGCCGCTCGTGAACCGGGTCCACCCGGTGATTCTCGGGCTGCCGTTCCTCTTCGTGTGGCTGCTCGGGGCGACCCTGCTGACCCCCGTCGCCGTATGGCTGACCCGGCGGGGGGACCGCCGGTGAACGCCACGGTCGCCACCTCCGTCTTCGCGGTCTTCATGGTCGCCACCGTCGCCCTCGGGCTGCTCGCCACGCGCGGGCGGCGGAAGGGGAACGGCGAGGGCGGCGGGCTCGCCGAGTGGTCCGTGGGCGGACGCAGCCTCGGGACGGTGTTCATCTGGGTACTGATGGCCGGCGAGGGGTACACCAGCTTCAGCTACCTGGGCGCCGCGGGATGGGGTTACAACTACGGGGCGCCGGTGCTCTACGTGGTGGCGTACATGTCCTGCGGATACGCCATCGGCTACGTCGTCGGACCGATGCTCTGGGCGTACGCGCGCGAGCACGGGCTCGTCGGGATCACCGACATGGTGGCGCACCGCTTCGGACGGCCCTGGCTCGGCGCGCTCGTCGCCGTCCTCGCGACCGTCTTCCTGCTGCCGTACATCCAGCTCCAGATCACCGGCATGGGCGTGGTCGTCTCGACCATCTCCTACGGTGCCATCGGCCTGAACTGGGCCTACTTCATAGCCTTCGCCGTCACCACCGGATTCGTCGTGGTGAGCGGGCTGCGGGGCAGCGCGTGGGTGTCCGTGCTCAAGGACGTCCTCGTGATCGCCACGCTCGGCTTCCTCGCCCTCTACGTACCGATGCACTACTTCGACGGGTACGGGCCCTTCCTCGACCGGCTCGTCACCGAGAAGAGCGAGTGGCTGACCTTCCCCGGGCACGGGGACAGCGGGCTCGGACAGGCCTGGTTCATCACCACCTCGTTCCTCAACTCGCTCACCGTGGTGATCTTCCCGACGACCGTCGCGGGCTACCTCGGCGCATCGAGCGCCGATGTGCTGCGCCGCAACGCGATGCTGCTGCCCGCCTACAACGTGCTGCTCTTCGTGCCGATGCTGCTCGGCATGGCGGCCCTCTTCGTCGTGCCCGGACTCGTCGGCGCCGAGTCCAACCTGGCGCTCTTCCAGCTCGTCGTGGACTCGCTGCCGGCCTGGGCGGTCGGCGTCATCGGCGTCGCGGCGGCACTCTCCTCGATCGTGCCGATGGCCGTCTTCATGCTGGTCATCGGCACGATGTGGGGGCGCAGCGTGCTCTCGCTCGTACCGCGCTGGGAACGGCGGCAGAAGGGCGCGGCGCAGGTGGTCGTGGTGGCCGCGGGCGTGATCGCGCTGGTGCTCACGTACACCGCTCCGAACACCCTGGTGCGGCTCTCCCTCATTTCGTACGAGGGAATGGCGCAGCTGCTCCCCATGGTGCTGCTGGGGCTGATGTGGCGAAGGCTGACCCTGCTCGGGGCGATGAGCGGTCTGGTCGTCGGCGTGGGGGTGGTGTGCGGGTTCGTGTTCACGGAGAACGACCCGGTGTGGGGGGTGAACGCGGGCATCGTGGCGCTCGGCGCCAACCTCGCCGTCGCGCTGGCGGTGACGTACGCGGGGCCGCGCGAGCGCGACGACCGGCCGGACGACGAGGTGCTCGCCCGGGACGGGATCGGGGCCCCGCGACAGGAGGCGGAACCCGGCGGGGCTCCGGCGGGAACCGGTCACTGACCGGCAGCGGACGGGCCGGTGGGCCGGAATGACGGGTATCGGACGGACCGGTGCGCCGGACCCATCGTGTATAACGGCTGGAGAGCACAAGGCGCGCGTCTGTGCGAACGGCACGGGCGCGCTCGGCCGACCGGCCGCGAAGCGGGAAGAGGGGAGGGGCCGATGAACGGCGACACGAGCCGTCTGCGCAGTGGCCTCGCCCGGCTGCTCCGCCCCGCCGGGCTGCTGCTCTTCCTCGTCACCGAAGTCCTCCTCGCCGAGGGCGGCAGCCTCTCCGCCGCGGTCGCGCTCGCCGCGACCGCCGCCGCCGGCTCCGCGCTCGCCGTCGCCTCGGTCATCAGCGCCCGCTGCGCCGCCCCGGTGCCCCGCACCCGGGTCCGCACCGCCATCCGCGACCGGGAGAAACGCACCGCGTTCCTGCCCCAGCGGGACCCGGACGCCAAGGGGCGCAGGCGCCCCCGAGCTCCCGGCCGTGCCCTTCCGACGGCCGCGTAGGGGCTCGCAGCAGCAGTAGCCACCCCCAGCAGGTGCGCCATGGGCGCCCCGCGCGGTTCGTCATGCCGAGTCAGTTCTTCCTCCCGGCACGACGAGACCCCCGGAGGGCTCACCCATGTCCGTCTTCATGTCCGCGTTCGCAGGCCTGGTCGGCGCGCTGGCCGACGCGCTGCACCCGCTCTTCCAGACCGCGTCCACCGCCGCCGCCATCGTGCTGTTCACCGCACTCGTACGGCTCGCCGTGCACCCTCTGTCGCGGGCCGCGGCGCGGGGACAGAAGGCCCGCACCAGGCTCCAGCCGCAGATCGCCGAACTGCGCAAGAAGCACGGCAAGAACCCCGAGCGCATGCAGAAGGCGCTCATGGAGCTGCACAAGGAGGAGAAGGTCTCGCCGCTCTCCGGCTGCCTGCCCAGCCTGTTGCAGATGCCCGCCTTCTTCCTGCTGTACCACCTCTTCTCCAGCCAGAAGATCGGCGGCGACCCCAACGCGCTCCTCGGCCACCAGCTCTTCGACGCCCCGCTCGGCGAGCGCTGGCACGACGCCCTCGCGCACGGCGGGCTGTTCGGCGCGCAGGGGATGGTCTACCTCGGCCTGTTCGCGATCGTCGCCGCCGTGGCCACGTTCAACTACCGGCGCACGAAGCGACAGATGGCCGCCAACCCCGTCACCCCGGCCGCGGGCCCCGACGGACAGCCGGTGCCCGGCATGGGCGCGATGACCAAGCTGATGCCGCTGATGTCCTTCGCCACCCTCTTCACCGTGTCCGTCGTACCGCTCGCCGCCGCGCTGTACGTCGTCACCAGCACCACCTGGACCGCGGTCGAGCGGGCCGTGCTCTACCGCGACATGCCGGCCGCCGGGACCGCCATGGCCGCAGCGGCGTGATCGGAGCGGCGCATGCGCCGGTCCAGTGTGTGAACAGGGTCTTGCGGAGTGATCGGACGTCTTGGACGATCGGACAAGCCTGCGATGGCCGCCACCCATCCGACGGGCCCGATCACGACCAAGGGGAGACAGACCGTTGAAGCTGCTTCGTGTGGGTACGGCAGGTGCGGAACGACCGGCGCTGCTGGACGAGAACGGAACCCTGCGCGACCTGTCGGGAGTCGTCCCCGACATCGACAGCGCCCTGCTCGCCGACGAGCCGGCGCTCGCCCGGGTACGGGCCGCCGCGGCCGCGCCCGGCGAGCTGCCCGAACTCGACGCCGAGGGGCTGCGGGTCGGGCCGCCGCTCGCCCGGATCGGCAAGATCGTGTGCATCGGGCTGAACTACCACGACCACGCCACCGAGACCGGTGCGGCGATACCCACCGAGCCGATCCTCTTCTTCAAGGCGCCGGACACCGTCGTCGGACCCGACGACACGGTGCTGGTGCCGCGCGGCAGCGTCAAGACCGACTGGGAGGTCGAGCTCGCCGTCGTCATCGGGCGCACCGCCCGCTACCTGGAATCCGCCGAGGAGGGGCTCGCGCACGTCGCCGGGTACGCGACCGCGCACGACGTCTCCGAGCGCGAGTTCCAGATCGAGCGCGGGGGCACCTGGGACAAGGGCAAGAACTGCGAGACGTTCAACCCGCTGGGGCCGTGGCTGGTGACGGCGGACGAGATCGCCGACCCGCAGGCGCTGCCGCTGAAACTCTGGGTCAACGGTGAGCTGAAGCAGGACGGCACGACGGCCGACCAGATCTTCCCGGTGGGCGAAGTGGTCCGGTACCTGAGCCACTTCATGACGCTGTACCCGGGCGATGTGATCAACACCGGTACGCCGGCCGGGGTCGCCCTGGGGCAGCCCGAGCCCAAGCCGTATCTGCGGGCGGGTGACGTCGTGGAGCTGGAGATCGCCGGGCTGGGGCGGCAGCGGCAGGAACTCAAGGACGCGTAGCGGGCCGCGCGGGGCGGGGCGGTTGCCGGGTGTGTCCGGTGGCCGCCCCGCCCCGCGCGCCTTTCCCTACGCGTCGAGCGTCGTCGCGAACTGCTCCAGCGCCTCGACCACCATGGCGTGGTCCTCCGCCTGGGGCAGGCCCGAGACCGTGACCGAGCCGATGACGCCCGCGCCCTCGACCGCGATGGGGAACGAGCCGCCGTGCGCGGCGTAGTCGCCCGGGTCCAGGCGCGAGGAGGCGTCGAAGGTCGTCCCCTTCGCCCGGAAGCGCGTTCCCACCAGGTACGAGCTCTCGCCGTACCGTTCCACGACCTTGCGCTTGCGGTCGATCCAGGCGTCGTTGTCCGCGCTCGATCCCGGCAGCGCGGCATGGAACATCTGCTGTGCGCCGCGGCGGATGTCGATCGAGACCGGGGCGTGCCGTTTCCGGGCCATCGAGACGAGCAGGTCGCCGAGCGCGTACGCGTCGTCGTAGCCGAAGTGCGGCAGCGTCAGTCGGCGCTCCTGGGCGATGAGCTCGGAGATGGTCGGAGCGTTGGGGCTCATTCGGGCTGCTCCTCTGTATCGGCTGAGGCGGAGGCAGGGACGGAATCGGGGTCGGGGTGGGCGTCGGGGTCGGGGCCGGAATCCGGACCGGCGGTGTCGGAGAGCTTCACGGTGATGCCCTCGCGGGCCGAGCGGCGGGCCGCTTCCAGGACATCCAGGGCCGCCGCCGCCTGAAGCGCGTTCACCGGATTTTCACCCTTTCCGCGCAGCGCGTCGGCGACCGCCGCGTAGTACGCGGGATAGTCGCCCGGAAGTGTGCGGACCGGGATGCCGCCGCCGGTCAGCGGGGACTCGCCCGAGCCGATCCGGCCCCACAGTTCCTCGGGCTCCTCGCCCCACGGCCGGTCCGCCGCCGGGCGCACGCCCGCGCGGAGGTCGGCCTCCTGCGGGTCGAGGCCGTACTTCACATAGCCGGCGGTCTGCCCGAGCACCCGGAAGCGCGGGCCGCGCTGGGCCGTCGTGGCGCTGACGTACAGATGCGAACGCACCCCGTTCACATGGGTGATCGCGAGGAACGTGTCGTCGTCGGCGGCGGCCCCGGGACGGCGCACATCGGACTCCGCGTACACCAGCGCCGCCGGACCGAACAGGGTGAGCGCCTGGTCGACGACATGGCTGCCCAGGTCGTACAGCAGCCCGCCGATCTCCTGCGGGTCGCCCGACTCGCGCCAGCCGCCCTTCGGCTGCGGACGCCACCGCTCGAAGCGGGACTCGAAGCGCTGCACCTCGCCCAGCTCGCCGTCCGCGAGCAGCCGGGCGAGAGTGCGGAAGTCGTTGTCCCAGCGGCGGTTCTGGAAGACCGAGAGCAGCAGCCCGCGTTCCTCGGCCAGGGCCGCGAGCGCCCGCGCCTCGGCCGCCGTACCGGCGATCGGCTTGTCCACCACGACCGGCAGACCGGCCTCCAGCGCGGCGGTCGCGAGCGGGACGTGGGTCCTGTTCGGCGAGGCGATCACGATCAGATCGAGCGCGCCGGTGCCGTCCGCACGCTCCCACAGCTCCCGCGGCGACGTGGCGAACCGCACGTCGGGGAACTCGGCGCGCGCCTGCGCCCGCCGCTCCTCGTCCGAGGTGACGACCGTGTCGAGGACGAGACCGTCGGTCGCCGCGATCAGCGGGGCATGGAAGACGGAACCCGCCAGGCCGTAGCCGACGAGTCCGACGCGCAGGGGGGCCTGGGACGGTCCGGGCGTCCGGTGAGTCGCGTTGCCAGTCATGCATGCCACTTAAGCAACGCTGTTGCCATAGTGCAAGCGACAGGGACAATGGGACGGTGAACAGGAGCAACAGCGGCGCGAACCTGCCGACGCTGCGCAGCCACAACGCCGCGCTGGTGCTGGATCTGCTGCGGGTGGCGGGCGGGGCCGGCATCAGCAGGCTCGAACTCGCCGAGCGCACAGGGCTCACGCCACAGGCCGTCAGCAAGATCACCGCCCGGCTGCGGGCCGAGGGACTGGCCGCCGAGGCCGGCCACCGGGCGTCCACCGGGGGCAAGCCGCGCACCGTGCTGCGGCTGGTGCCGGACGCCGGGTACGCGGTCGGCCTGCACCTGGACCGCGACGAGCTGACGGCGGTGCTCGTCGACCTGTCCGGCACGGTCGCCGCGAGCCGCACCGCCCCGCTGGACCTCGGCGCCCCGGCGGACGAGGTGCTCGCGGCGGCGGCGGACGCGGTGACGGCGGTGCGGGGCGGGGGTGCGGGGCCGGGGGACCGGCAGGTGCTCGGGGCCGGCGTCGCGGTGCCGGGCCCGCTCGACCACCGGGGCGGGGTGCTGCACCGCGTCACCGGGTTCCCGCAGTGGGACGGCTATCCGTTGCGGGACGCGCTCGCCGTACGGACCGGGCTGCCCGTCGTCGTCGACAAGGACACCAACGCCGCCGCCCTCGGGCTCGCCCTGCGGGCGCCGGGCGGCGGCGACTTCGCGTATCTGCACCTCGGGACCGGGCTCGGCGCCGGGCTGGTCCTCGGCGGGGCGCTGCACCGCGGGGCCCGTACCGGGGCCGGTGAGTTCGGGCACCAGACCGTCCAGCTGGACGGGCCGGTCTGCGGCTGCGGGGGGCGCGGCTGCATCGAGGCGCTCTGTCTGGCCGCGGTCGCCCGGGGGGATGCCGCGGAGGCCGCCCGGGTGCTGGGGACCGGCGCCGCCAATCTCGTCGGGCTGCTCGACATCGACCGGGTGGTGCTCGGCGGCCGTACGGTGGCGGCCGATCCCGAGGCCTACGTACGGGGCGTCCGCGCCGTGATCGACGAGCGTGCCGGGCGGGGCGGTGCGGACGCGCCGGTGCCGGTCGTCGTCGCGGGGGGAGGGGACCGGCCGGTCGCGGAGGGGGCCGCCCAGCTGGTCCTGGCCCCGCTGTTCGGGCGGGCCGGAGACGCGGGCGGGGACTGAGCCGGAGGCGTCGGCGCCGGACGGGGCGAACGGAGGGCCGGTACCTGTCCGGCGGATCAGGGCCGGACAGTCCCTGGGCCGGACGGGCGGAATCCGGCGACCGACCGGGCGGCCCCGCGGCATGTCGGCGCCGGCCGCCTCGCGCGTGCGTGGCAGGGTCGCGGCCCAGAAACCGGTGAACTCCGGCGTACGGGGTGAGCCGGCCGTCTCGCGAGCAGCGAAGGTGAGCCCCCCGATGCCCCCCGCCCCCGGCCCCACTCCTGCCCCGCCCCCGCCCGGCACGCCTTCCGGCTCGGCCCCACCGGCCGGGTCCACCTCACCGGCCGACTCCGCGCCGGGCCGTGCACTCGGTTCGATGCCCGGTCGCACCGCCGCCCCCGTCCCCGGATCCACCGCGACGCCCATGACCACGTCGGGCCCGGCATTCTTCCCCAACGCCAGCCCCACCTCCGTCCCCGTGACCGTGGCCGCGTCCATCCCGGTCCTCACCGCCCCCGCGCATCCTCCTTCGTCCTCACCGCCCCCCGGGCGGACCCGGCACGGACTGGCGCTCGGGCTGGTCGCGGCGAGCGTGGTCCTCGGCGGCACATCCGTCGCACCCGCCTCCGCCGCGTCCTCGGCCACCCCGGTCTCCTCGCCCGGCTCCACGACCGCCGACCAGCCGCCCGCCTGCGGTGATCCGGCGGCGAAGGACTTCCCGATCAGCACCCGCATCCACGGCGGCCCGGACACCTACGCGTCCGGCGGCGGCTACGGAACCTGGTTCCTGGACCTGACCAACACCACCGCCGAGCCGTGCCGGGCCGTCCACCCGGTCCTCGTCCTCACCGACGAGGACCACAGGCTGACCTCCGACCAGATCCAGCTGAAGTTCTCCGAGCAGGCACTCCCCGGTACGGAGCACCGCGTCACCTGGGAGACCACCGACCAGGACGAGCACATCGGCGTCTTCGGCGGCGAGGGCGGGGACTCCTTCGGCGGTTTCACCGTCCCGGCGGGCCACACCATCACCATCCAGGTCCGGATGGCGTTCACCTCCGACACCAGCCCCGGCCGGATCACCGCCAACGCCGCCGTCGTCCAGCGGCAGCACGTGGCGGGCGGCACGGCCGGCAAGGCGGGCAGGGACGACGGGGCCTGGGTCGGGGAGTCCGAGGACTATCCGTTCACCGTCGTCGACGGGAGCGACGGAGACGAGACCGCCGGGACCGACGAGACCACAGGGACCGACGAGACGGCAGGGATCGACGAGACCACAGGGACCGGTGAAGCTGCCGGGACCGACGAGGCCGATGAGATCGCAGGGAGCGATGAAAACGCTGAGACCGGTGAGACGGCCGGCACCGGTGAGGTCGGCGGCACCACAGACGCCCCGCGCGAGGCCCATCCGGTCGGACCGGGCCGGACCCCGGCTCCGGGCGATCGCCCGGAGCTGGCCGCGACCGGCTCGGGCAGCGTCCCCGCGGCCGGTCTCACCGTGGCCGGGCTCCTGATCGGCGGCGGGGCGATGGTGATCAAGGCACGGCGGTCGCGCCGCGCACACCCCTGAACCTCCCCGGACCGGGCCCCGAACCGCCCTTTCCGCGCCCGGACGTTCACCGTTGTTCATGTCCGTCTGCGACCATCGGGCCGTGGACTACCCGCACGACCAGGCACCTGGCGCACCCATCCGTTCCGGCATCCCGGAGCACGGCCGTATTCCCAAGTACTACGCCGTCAAGGCTCATGTCTCCGTGCTCATAGAGGAGTTGGGCGAGGGCGGCATGCTGCCCACCGAACGCGATCTCGCCGAGCGCTACGAGGTCTCGCGCGAGACGGTGCGCCAGGCGCTGCGCGAACTCCTGCTGGAGGGGCGGCTCGCCCGCCAGGGGCGCGGCACCGTCGTGGCGGGCCCCAAGCTGGAGCAGCCGCTCTCGCTGGCGAGCTACACCGAAGGCGTACGCCGCCAGGGCCGCACCCCGGGCCGTCACCTCATCGGCCTGGAGCGGTTCCCCTGCCCCGGGGCGCTCGCCGTCGACATCGGGGTGGAGCGCGGCGAGCCGGTCTGGCACCTGGAGCGGGTGCTGCTCGCCGACGACGACCGGGTCGGGCTGGAGAGCACCTACGTCTCCGTCGCCCGCGTACCGGATCTGGACACCGAGTTCGACCCCGACTCGTCCTTCTACGCCTACCTCCGCGACCGGCTCGGGATCCCCTTCGGCGATGCGGACGAGCGGATCGAGACGGTGCTCGCGACACCGCGCGAGGCGCTGCTCATCGGTACGCCGCCCGCGCTGCCCATGCTGCTGATCCACCGCATCTCGCGCGACACGGCCGGCAAGCCGCTGGAGCGCGTACGGACCCTCTACCGCGGCGACCGCTTCTCCTTCACCGCGCACCTGGGCCCGCAGGACGGCCGCTGAACAACGGCCCCGCACGCCCGGCCGCCCCGCACGCACGACCACGACCGCCCCGCGAATCGACTCATCGCGATAACGAGAACGTAACGGGTCTAGGCCAAGCTTGAGGCCCAGTTCACCTTCCCGTTGCCGTACCGATCCGTCCGGGTCACCCGCCCCGAGGAGCGTAGCCGTCGTGAGAGTCATCGTCGTAGGAGCCGGCGTGGTGGGAACCATGCACGCCTGGCACGCAGTGAACCGCGGCCACGAGGTCGTACAGATCGAGCGCGAGAGCGAGGCGCGCGGGGCATCGCTCCGCAATTTCGGACAGATATGGGTCAGCGGCCGGGCCGGTGGCGAGGAGCTGGAGACGGCGCTGCGCGCCCGTGAGCTGTGGGAGGGCATCGGGGCGCAGGTCCCCGGCCTCGGCTTCCGGGCCTGCGGCTCGCTCACCCCGCTCCGTACCGAGCTGGAGACCGCCGTCGCCGAGGCGGCCGTCGCCCGGCCCGACGCGGCGGCCCGCGGCTACAAGCTGCTCACCGCGGACGAGGCCCGCGCCGTCAACCCCGCGCTGCGCGGGGACTTCACCGCCGCCCTGTGGTGCGAGCGGGATGCCGCGGTCGAGCCGCGCACCGCGCAGCTCGTGCTGAAGCAGGAGCTGTTGAAGTCCGGCCGGTACACCTTCCTCGGCGGGCGCGAGGTCCGCGAAGTGGTGGGCACCGCCTCCGTCCGCGACGACCACGGCGATGTGCACACCGGTGACGCCGTGATCCTGGCCACCGGCGCCTGGCTCGGCGGTCTCGTCCGCGAACTGGCCGGCCCCGATCTGCCGGTGCGCCGCGTCCGCCTCCAGATGATGCAGACCGACCCGCTCGGCGAGCCGCTCACCACCTCCGTCGCCGACGCGGACAGCTTCCGCTACTACCCGGCGTACCGGAGCGGGGCGCTGGACACCCTCAACGCCCAGCAGGCCCAGGCGCCCACCGCGGCGGCGCACAGGATGCAGCTGCTGATGGTGCAGCGCCGGGACGGCGGACTGACCATCGGCGACACCCACGAGTACGAGCACCCCTTCTCCTTCGACACCGTCGAGGAGCCGTACGAGCACCTCACCGGGGTCGTCGAGTCCTTCCTCGGCCGCCCGCTGCCGAGGATCCGCCACCGCTGGGCCGGGGTCTACGCCCAGTGCACCGACACCAGCCGGGTCGTCCACCGCCAGCAGGTACGGGACGGCGTCTGGCTGGTCACCGGACCGGGCGGCCGGGGCATGACCTGCTCGCCCGCCATCGCCGAAACGACCGCCAACGAACTGGGCTGGTGAAGAAGTTGAGCAACACCGACAAGCTGAACCTGATCGTCCTCGACATGGCCGGCACCACCGTCGCCGACGGCGGCCTCGTCGAGCAGGCGTTCTCCGCCGCCGCCGAACGCCTCGGCGTCGAGCCCGGCTCCGCCGACCACGCCGAGAAGCTCGGCTATGTGCGCGCCACCATGGGCGAGTCCAAGATCTCCGTCTTCCGGCACCTCTTCGGCGACGAGGACCGGGCCCAGCAGGCCAACACCGCCTTCGAGCAGGCATACGGGGAACTGGTCGACGGCGGCCGCATCGCCCCGGTCCCCGGCGCCCGCGAGGCCATCGAGCGGCTCAGGGGCGAGGGCCGGACCGTGGTCCTGTCCACCGGCTTCGCCCGGACCACCCAGGACGCGATCCTGGCCGCGCTCGGCTGGCAGGACCTGGTCGCCCTGACCCTCTGCCCGGCCGACGCGGGCGGCCGCGGCCGCCCCTACCCGGACATGGTGCTCGCCGCCTTCCTGCGCACCGGCGCCGTCGACGGCGTCCAGCAGGTCGTGGTCGCGGGCGACACCTCGTACGACATGCTCAGCGGCGTGCGCTCCGGCGCCGGGATCGTCGCGGGGGTGCTCACCGGCGCCCACGACAAGGACCAGCTGACCCGCAACGGCGCCACGCATGTGCTCGGCTCGGTCGCCGAGCTCCCGGACCTGATCGCGCGGGCCGAGGCATGACCGGCGGAGAGCGGTCCGTCCGCAGCGGAATCAGGTTCGACCGGGTCAGCGTCGAGTACGGCGGCAACACCGTCCTCGACCGGCTCGATCTGACCGTCGAACCCGGCGAGGTCATGGCCCTGCTCGGCCCCTCCGGCTCGGGCAAGACCACCGCCCTGCGCGCCGTCGCCGGATTCGTCCGGCCCGCCTCGGGCCGGGTGTACCTCGGCGACCGCGACGTCACCGGGCTGCCGCCGCACAAGCGCGGCATCGGCATGGTCGTCCAGCAGTACGCCCTCTTCCCACACATGCGGGTCCAGGACAACGTCGCCTTCGGGCTCAAGGCCCGCAAGGCCGCGAAGGACGGGATTCCCGAACGGGTCGCCGAGGCCCTCGACATGGTCGGCATGGCCGCCTACGCCAAGCGCTACCCGCGCGAGCTCTCCGGCGGCCAGCAGCAGCGCGTCGCCATCGCCCGCGCGCTCGCCATCCGGCCCGGCGTCCTGCTGCTCGACGAACCGCTCTCCGCCCTCGACGCCCAGCTCCGCTCCGGAATGCTCGCCGAACTGGCGCGGCTGCACCGGGAGCTGCCGGACGTCTCCATCCTGTACGTCACCCACGACCAGGTCGAGGCGCTCACCCTCGCCGACCGGATCGCGGTCATGGACAGGGCGAGGCTCCAGGACTGCGGCACCCCGCAGGACCTGTACCGCCGCCCGCGCACCGAGTTCACCGCCTCGTTCGTCGGCAACGCGAACCTGCTGCCGGTCACCGTCGCCGACGCCACCGACACCGTCGACTTCGCCGGCCGGACACTCGCCGTACCGACCGGGGAGGTCTCCCGGGGCGCCACCGCCACCCTGTGCGTCCGGCCCCACCTGGTCGGGCTCGGCGACGGCCCCAACGCGCTCGGCGGCACCATCGCCGAGGTCCAGTGGCGCGGCTCCACCCACCGGCTGTACGTCGACGTCGACGGCCACCGGGTCAAGGCGGACCTGCGGGAACTGCGCGAGACCCCGGCGCTCGGCGACCGGGTCACGCTGCACTTCGCGGCCGAGGACGCGGTGCTGCTGCCCGCGGGCGCGGCGCCGGGAGCCGGGGGAGGGGCCGATGGCTAGCACCGCACAGCCCGTCACGCCGGTCGTCACGGCGACGAAGACCCCCCACCCGCGCACCGGCGCGTCCGGGGCGACGCCCCCGGCGGCCGGCCCGCAGGCCCCGGCCCGCGAGGCCCGTCGTGTGCCCGCCTTCGTCTGGGCGCTGCCGCCCGTCGCCGTCCTCGCGCTCGTCTTCCTCTACCCGCTGGCCCTCGTCGTCCAGCAGTCCTTCAGCCCGGACGAGGGCGGCACCTCGATCGCCCCGTACGGCGACGTGTTCGCCTCCGAGTCGTTCCGCTCGGCGCTGACCACCACGGTCTGGCTGGCGGTCGGCGCCACGGTGGGATGCCTGGTGCTGGGCTTCGTCCTGGCCATGATCATCGCGTTCGTGCCGTTCCCCGGCGGCCGGGCGGTCGCCAGGTTCATCGACGTCTTCCTCTCCTTCCCCTCGTTCCTGATCACGCTGGCCCTGCTGTTCATCTACGGCAACGTCGGCATGGCCAACGGCGTCTGGACGGACCTCACCGGGGCGTCCAGTGGCCCCTTCGACTTCCTCACCACCCCGTGGGGCGTGCTGCTCGCCGAGATCACCTACTTCACGCCCTTCGTGATGCGCCCGCTGCTCGCCGCGTTCTCGCAACTCGACAGCGCACAGCTGGAGGTGGCGTCCTCACTGGGCGCGGGACCGGCCCGGATCGTGCGGCAGGTGATCCTCCCCGAGGCGCTTCCCGCGCTCGCCGCGGGCGGCAGCCTCGTCCTCGTGATGTGCCTCAACGAGTTCGGCATCGTGCTGTTCACCGGCGCGAAGGGCGTCACGACCCTGCCGATGCTCGTCTACAGCAAGGCGATCCTGGAGTCCGACTACCCGGCGGCCTGCGTCGTGGCCGTCGTCAACATCGCGATCTCCGTCGGCCTCTACAGCCTGTATCGGATGGTGAGCCGCCGTGTTGGTGCATAGCCGTACGGGGAAATGGGCCACCTGGGCCGTGTTCTTCGCGCTCTTCGTCCCGCTGTTCGCGGTGCCGCTGCTGGTCATCCTCGCCGCCTCGTTCACCACCAACTGGTCCGGCGCCTTTCCCTCCGGGCCGACCACCGAGCACTACACGGCGGCGACCGGCGGCGACTCGCTCCAGGCCCTGACCACCAGCCTGATCACGGCCGTCAGCGCCAGCCTGCTCGCCCTGACCATCGGGTCCTGGGCCGCGCTGGCCGCCGCCTCGATGCGCAGGCGCGGCAGGAGATTCCTCGACGCGCTGTTCATGCTGCCGGTCGCCGTGCCGTCGGTGGTCGTCGGGCTCGCCGTGCTCGTCGCGTTCAGCAAGCCGCCGATGCTGCTCAACGGGACGCGCTGGATCGTGATCCTGGCGCACACCATTCTTGTCACGGCGTTCGCCTATTCGTCGGTTTCGGCAGCAATAGTGCGTCTCGACCCGATGTACGAGCAGGCGGCGGCCAGTCTGGGCGCCCGCCCCGGTCACGTCCTGTGGCGCATCAAGCTGCCGCTCCTGCTGCCGTCCCTCACGGCGGCCGCGGGGCTCTGCTTCGCGCTGTCCATGGGCGAGTTGAGCGCCACGATGATGCTCTACCCGCCGGACTGGACACCGCTCCCGGTGCAGATCTTCGCGGCCACCGACCGTGGCTCGCTCTTCACCGGAGCGGCCGTCGCCGTGGTCCTGATGGGAACGACGCTGCTCGTGCTGCTCGGCGTCTCCCGGATCCGCACCAGGGCCTCCTTCCGCTGATCCGCCGACACCCCCGCAACGACTCCGGCCGGCTTCCGGCCGACATCCAGGAGATACGACTGCCATGCGCAAGAACCACCTCAAGCCCATAGCCGCCGTCACCGGCTGCCTCGCCCTCGCCGCCACCCTCTCCGCCTGCGGCGGCTCCTCGGCCGCCTCCGACGAGAAGGTCGTCACCGTCTACAGCGCCGACGGCCTCAAGGGCGAGAACGGCGACGGCTGGTACGACAAGGTGTTCAAGGAGTTCGAGAAGAAGACCGGCATCAAGGTCAAGTACGTGGAGGGCGGCTCCGGCGAGATGGTGCAGCGCGCCGTCCGCGAGAAGTCCAACACCCAGGCGGACGTCCTGGTCACCCTGCCGCCGTTCATCCAGCAGGCCGACAGCAAGGGCCTCCTCGCCGCGTACGCCCCGGCCGGCTCCGACCAGGTCGACGGCGCGGACAAGGCCGCCGACTCCAAGTGGACCTCGGTCGTCAACAACTACTTCGGCTTCATCTACAACAAGAAGGAACTGAAGTCGGCGCCCACCACCTGGGAGGAGCTGCTCGACGGGAAGTTCAAGAACAAGATCCAGTACTCCACCCCCGGAGTCGCCGGTGACGGCACGGCCGTACTCATCAAGGCCATGCACGACTTCGGCGGCAAGGAGCCGGCGATGGCGTACCTGAAGAAGCTCCAGGCCAACAACGTCGGCCCGTCCGCCTCCACCGGCAAACTGGCCCCCAAGGTCGACAAGGGCGAGCTGCTCGCCGCCAACGGCGACGTCCAGATGAACTTCGCCCAGTCCAAGGACATGCCGAACCTCGGCATCTGGTTCCCCGCGAAGCAGGGCGGCAAGTCCACCACCTTCGCCCTGCCGTACGCGGCCGGCCTGGTGAACAAGGCCCCGCACAGCGCCAACGGCAAGAAGCTGCTCGACTTCATGCTCTCCGAGCAGGCCCAGAAGGACGTCAGCGCCGTCGGCGGCGGCTTCTCCGCCCGCAAGGACGTCGAGGGCACCGACGCCAACGCCATCGAGCTGTCCAAGCTGATGGACGGGGTGGAGGTCTTCGCACCCGACTGGTCGGACATCGGCACCAACCTGGACGACTACGTCGACGCCTGGAAGTCGGCCACCGGCAGCTGAGCGTTGCCGGGGGATTCACGGCAGGGGTATGGACCTCCGGCAGATCATCGCGAAAAGATAACGGGTCTAGTCCCGCGGTCAACTCCTCGTCCCCGGGCGGGGAGTTGACCGCGTGCCCCCACGCCTCGACGGAGGACCCGTGACCACAGGCATGTCCCGCCGCACTCTCCTCATGAGCGCCGCCGCCCTCGCCACCGCCGCAGGACCGCTCGCCGCGGCCACCACCGCCCGGGCCGCGGCCCGTACCCCCAAGGTCCTGGTCATCGGCCTGGACGGTGCCCTGCTGAACCGGATCAAGGACGCGGACGCGCCGCATCTCGACGCCCTGATGTCCGCCGGACTCACCTCGGTCAGCCCGCTCTACGCCGACCCGATGGCGCCGACCCTCTCCGGCCCCGGCTGGTCCACGGTCATCACCGGCGTCTGGCCCGACAAGCACCGCGTCAAGGACAACGCCTTCACCGGCAACGCCTTCGCGCGGTACCCCGACTTCCTCACCCGGATCGAGACCGCGAAGCCGGGGCTGTCGACGTACGCCGTCGCCTCCTGGAACCCCGTCACCGACACGATCTTCTCCGCGAAGGTCGACACCCGGGTCTCCACCCCGGACACCGAGTACGACACCGGCACCACCAGCAGGGCCGTCGCCGAACTCGCCGACGGCAACCGGGACGCGGTCTTCGTCCACCTCGACAACGTCGACCACGCCGGACACAGCTACGGCGCCGCGAGCCGGCAGTACCTGGACGCCATCCACGGCGTGGACGCCCAGGTCGGGCAGATGGTCGCCGCGGTACGCGGCCGGGCCACCCACGGCTCCGAGGACTGGCTCATCATGATCACCGCCGACCACGGGCACACCGACGCGGGCGGCCACGGCGGCTCCAGCGCGGCCGAACGGCAGACCTTCCTCATCGCGAGCGGCGGCTCCGCCACTCCGGGCTCCACCCGCCACGACATCAGGATGCCGGACGTCGCCGCCTCCGCCCTCGCCCACCTCGGCATAGCCGTCGACCCGGCCTGGGGCCTCGACGGCCGGCCGTTCCAGCAGCCCGTCCCCGACGCCTTCGACGCGCTCCGCCCGCAGTTGGCGACCCGCGTCGACGAGACGGGAACCGGCGCCGCCGTCATCGGCTTCACCCACACCCCGCCGCCCGGCTGGTCGATCGACAACAGCGCGATGGGCACCGGCGGAGTCACCGAATGGCGCGGCTGGACCTTCACCACCGACGAGTTCTGGACATCCGCCGAGCGCGGCCAATGGCGCGAGACCAACGTTCGGGCCCGGAACGTCTTCGCGGTCGCCGACGGCGACGAATGGAGCGACAAGAGCTTCACGGGCACCTTCGACTCCACCCTGATCAGCCCCGCCCTGCCGGTCACCGGCGGCCGCACCGCGACCCTCGCCTACACCACCCACTACCGCCAGGAAGCCCCGCAGAAGGGCGAGGTGCTCGTCTCCTACGACGGGGGCGCCCCGGCCGTCGTGAAGACGTACACCTCCGACACCGTCGCGAAGACCGAATCGCTCACCCTCCAGGTCCCGGCCGGAGCCGGCACCGCACAGGTCCGCTTCCGGTACACCGGCGGCAACAACTGGTTCTGGGTGATCGACGGGGTGACACTCACGTCCGCCTGATCCAGCCGTTCCGGCACGTCGAACGGACGGCCTAAAATCGGGGGCGTCGGCGCTGCACAACGCGGTGCCGCCGGCGTCCCCGCACACGGCGTACGGCAGGAGTCCCCTCACATGGCAGAGCGCAAGCCGATCTCATCCTGGCTCACCGACATGGACGGAGTCCTGATCCACGAGGGGACGCCGATCCCCGGGGCGGATGCCTTCATCAAGCGGTTGCGGGACTCGGGACTGCCCTTCCTGGTCCTCACCAACAACTCCATCTACACCGCCCGCGACCTGCACGCCCGGCTGAACCGCATGGGCCTGGACGTGCCCGTGGAGAACATCTGGACCTCCGCCCTGGCCACCGCCCAGTTCCTGGACGACCAGCGCCCCGGCGGCACGGCGTACGTCATCGGCGAGGCCGGCCTCACCACCGCCCTGCACGACATCGGCTACGTCCTCACCGACCACGAGCCCGACTACGTGGTCCTCGGCGAGACCCGCACCTACAGCTTCGAGGCGCTCACCAAGGCGATCCGGCTGATCAACGGCGGGGCCCGCTTCATCTGCACCAACCCCGACGAGACCGGCCCGTCCGCCGAGGGCCCGCTGCCCGCCACCGGTTCCGTCGCCGCCCTCATCACCAAGGCCACCGGCAAGGCCCCGTACTTCGCGGGCAAGCCCAACCCGCTGATGATGCGCACCGGGCTCAACGCGATCGGCGCCCACTCCGAGTCCAGCGCCATGATCGGCGACCGGATGGACACCGATGTGCTGGCAGGGCTGGAGGCGGGAATGCAGACCTTCCTGGTCCTGACCGGGCTCACCACGGTCGCCGACATCGACAAGTACCCCTTCCGGCCGTCCACGGTCGTCGACTCGATCGCCGATCTGGTCGGTCTCGTCGACGCGGGCTGAGCCGGGCGGGACACGGTCCGCGCAGGGCGGGGGAGGGCCTCGGGCGGATGCCCGGGGGCCCATCCCCCGCGCTCCTGCGGATGCGAAAACCGCCGGGAG
Organism: Streptomyces sp. NPDC002403; assembly: GCF_053593015.1. Classification (NCBI taxonomy): domain Bacteria; kingdom Bacillati; phylum Actinomycetota; class Actinomycetes; order Kitasatosporales; family Streptomycetaceae; genus Streptomyces; species Streptomyces sp. NPDC002403. The sequence goes on from NZ_JBSFBQ010000072.1 coordinate 21,701, forward strand.
GCGTGAACCTGCACTGAGGAGGTTCACGATGCGTTCCACAACCCTCACGTTCTGTGCCGCCGCGGTCGTCGCGGCGACCCTGGTGCCGGCCTCGGCCGCACTGGCCGCCGATTCCGACCCCGGGTCCGCCCAGGAGAAAGGCAGCGCCTCCCTGACGGCGACCCCCTCCTCGGTCGCCCCGGGCGGTGAGATGGATCTGCGGCTGGAGGGCTGCAAGGGCCGCGAGGCCACCGGCGCGTCCGATGCCTTCGTCTCCGAGGCGCGCTTCTCGCCCGCGGCGGACGGGGGCCTCTTCGCCGAGGCCCGGATCAGCTCGGACGCCTCCCCGGGCGACCACGACGTCCGGATCGACTGCAAGGACGGCAAGGGTGCCGGGGCCGCCGGCAAGGTCACCGTCATCGACCGGGGCCGGGCCACTCCGCTCGCCCCGGTCGCCGCGGGCGGCGGCGGCACCGCCCTGTTCGCCGGCCGGGACGCCCGGCAGGAGGGTCCCGGCACCGTGCACGCGGTGATCGGGCTGGCGCTGGCGGCCGTCGCGGCCGTCTCCGTGGCGTTCCGCAGCGCGCGCCGCCGCCGTCCGGCCACGGACTGACATGTCCGCCCCGGACAGCCCCGCGGGGCACGGCAGGCTGCTCGCCGGAGTGGTCTGGGCCGTCCTGCTGCTGGGCCTGTGGCTCTGGGGCCGCGGGATCACCGACGGCTCCGGCGCCGGCTCCGCCCCGACCACCGGCGATGTCGCGGCGGTGGGCCGCCCCCTCGGCGTACCGCTGCCCCCGCCGCACGCCCCGATCGAGGGGGCCGTGCCCGAGCGGGTCGCGATCCCGTCGATCGGCGTGGAGGCCCCCGTGATCTCCCGCGGCCTGGACAAGAACGGGGCGATCGAACCGCCCCCGTTCGACACGCCGCAGACCGTCGGCTGGTACGGCGGCGGCACCGAGCCCGGCGCGAAGGGCCCCGCCCTCCTCGTCGGCCATGTCGACACCGAGACCCGGCAGGCCGTCTTCTACGGGCTGAGCGCGGCCCGTCCCGGCGCCGAGGTCGAGATCACCCGCGTCGACGGCACGGTCGCGGAGTTCACCGTCGACGACGTCCAGGTCTTCACCCGGGCCCGCTTCGACGCCCACAAGGCGTACGGCCCCCGCAAGGACGGCCGGGCGGAACTCCGCCTGATCACCTGCGGCGGCGCCTTCGACCGGGCGTCGCAGTCGTACGAGGCGAATGTGGTCGTCTCCGCCTATCTGACCGGTGAGAAGTCCGCGGGTGACAGCGCCTGAGATGTCACGACGGCACGGATGCGGCAGCGTACCGGCGCCCGCACCGAGTGGGAGCGGACGTACGGCGGTCACGACGGCCGGTCGGACATTCGGACGAGCACGGGGCGGACGGCCGCGCTGGCCGCGGCGGCGGCGCTGCTCGCGGGATGCGTCACGGGCCCGGACACCGGCCCCGGTCCCGGCGACGGCGGCAAGGGCACGGTGAGCGACCCGCACCGGGTCCACCCGGCCGGCGACGCGGCCGGACGGGCCGCCGCGTGCACCCGGGACGACGGCGTCTCCAACTTCGTTACCACGTGGGCCAGTACGGACCTCGGCAAGCGGCGCTCCGCCGATCTGCCCGAGGGCCGATGCCGACACCGACAGGCGCCAGGCGCGCGGCGCCCCGCAGGAGCGCCGCGCGCCGGACGCCCGTCGGCGTCGGCGTCATGGGCCATCCCCCCGCACCCGTGATCGGTGCGTGACCGGCCAGTCGTCCCGGCCTCGGCGATTTCCCGTCGGCCGCCGCTGCCGACAGCGGCGGCGGGACCCACCCCGCGTTGCGGACAACCGGAACTTCCCCCTCTCCAGCGCCAACTGCACGGTCCATCAGCCTGGTTGGAGCCGAGCTCCACCGGGCGGGCTGTCCGGCCCCGGACCCGATCGCAAGGGTGCGAAGAGTGGGTCACCAGTCGTACGTGCGATGTGTTGCCCCCTTGTGGAGGGGGCGTGCAGAGGCGTATGGCAACGGCCCTCGCGCCGCTGAGTGACCGCTTGGTGACTGTGTGACAGCTCCGCGACGACTGTGCGGCGTCTGTGCGGGTAGTGGTTCAAGGTGGCGCCGCGGAGGGCGTCGCGGGGCGGAGGCCCGGCGCGGGGCTTCGGTGCGGGAGGCTCCGGCGCGGAGGGTTCGCGAACGAGCAAAGCCCCCTCACGCGTGGTGAGGGGGCTTTGACTCTGCGTGCGCCGCCAGGGACTCGAACCCCGGACCCGCTGATTAAGAGTCAGCTGCTCTAACCAACTGAGCTAGCGGCGCCTGCTGACCTGGAGAACTCTACCCGAAGCCGGGGGGTGCTCCTGACCATTTACCGTCCATCACGGCCTGTCGGATGGTCGTTTTTTCTCTTCTGTCCGTCAAAATGCGATATGTCAGGAGAGTTGAGACACTGACGCCCGTGCAGATGCGCCCAAAGATCTTGACGAGTGCGGAGGGGAATCGCATGACTGTGCCGGCTTTCGAGGAGTACGTGCCCGCCATCGACTGCATCTGTGCGGGGTGCGCCGCGCAGCGGCGGGCCGCTGCCGGTGCACTGCCCGTGCGCTACGGAGGTCATCCGGCCGCACACGGGGCGCGCCGCGCCCTGGTGCTGGCCACCGCGGCCGGAGTGGTGCTGGGCTCCGGTGTCACCGAGGCGGTGGGGTCGACCGGTACGACGGGCGACCGGGCGGCGGGGGCGGCCGGAGCCGCCCGGACGGACTCGGACGGGGACAGTCCGCAGGGCGGGCCCGGACCGCTGCGCGGCGCCGGCGCCGCGGGGCCGCCGTCGTCCACCACGACCACGCCCAAGCTGCGCAGGAGCAGCCGGGCCGACATCATCAACCGCGCGAAGAAGTGGGTGTCGGCCGAGGTCCCGTACAGCATGGTCAAGTACTGGTCCGACGGATACCGGCAGGACTGCTCCGGCTTCGTGTCGATGGCCTGGAACCTGCCCGGCAACGAATGGACCGGCAGTCTCGCCGCGTTCGGGACGCGGATCGCACGGAAGGAGCTCCAGCCCGGCGACATCCTGCTCTTCCACAACCCGGCCGACCCCTCGAAGGGCTCGCACGTCACGATCTTCGGCGGCTGGACCGACTACACGCACACCCACTACACGGCGTACGAGCAGACGAAGCCGCACACCCGCAAGAAGAAGACGCCCATGGCGTACTGGACCAACTCCGGCAACTACGTCGCGTACCGCTACAAGGGCCTGAGCAGCGGCAGCACCGGCAGCGGTTCCTCGGCGGCGGGGTTCCCGGGCGCCGCGAAGTTCGGCCCCGGCGCCAGCAACAAGTACGTCACCCAGCTCGGCACGATGCTCATGGACCGGGGCGGCAAGCGCTTCTACACGGTCGGCCCCGGTCCGGGCTGGGGCGACGCCGACCGGCGCGCGACCCAGGCCTTCCAGAAGGCCCAGGGCTGGAAGGGCAAGGAGGCGGACGGCATCCCCGGCCCCGACACCTGGCGGCTGCTGGCCGACGGGACCGGCCGGGACATCCCCGGCGCCGGGGGAACGGGCGCCGGCCACGGCGACTCGAACCCGGATGCGAAGTTCCCCGGGCGGGGCCATTTCCGGCCCGGACAGTCCAACAGCCATGTCGACAGGCTCGGGAAGCAGTTGGTGAAGAAGGGATTCGGCAAGTACTACACGTCGGGACCCGGGCCCCGGTGGACCGAGGCGGACCGGCGCAATGTCGAGGCCTTCCAACGGGCTCAGGGCTGGCGGGGCGGAGCGGCCGACGGCTACCCCGGCCCGGAGACCTGGCGCCGGCTCTTCGGGTGACACGACGGACATGACGGAGGCGGGTATGCGATCCACGGTGTCGGACAGCTCCGGAACCCCGGAGAACGGAAGGCCGCGGGAGGACGGGCGGGAGCCGGAGCCCGTCCAGGTGTGCGGCCCGGACCGGGTGGCGCCGCCCGGGCGGGAGGACGCCGGCCCGGACGGGCCCGCCGGTCCGGGGGCCGCGGTCGCGGTCGCCGTCCCGGAGGCGGGGTCCGTCGCGGAGGCCGGTCCGGACTCCGTGGTCGATCTCGTGCTGGATCTGGTCCCGGGCGAGGACCTGGACTCCGCGTTCGGCGCGACCTCGGCCTCGGTGTCGGTCCCGGCCGCGGCGCCGGGGGCCGAACCCGCCCCGTCCCCGCCCCGGCACCGCTCGGCCCCCGGCACCGCCCTCGACTCCCTCCCCGTCTCCGGCGGCGACGGGGCCGTGCAGCAGCCCGGCGACACGCCGTGGGGGATCGGGCGCCACCACGCGGTCATCGCCAACGAGCGGACCGCGTCCATCCCCGTGCACCTGCTCTTCCGCGAGGACGCCGCGCGCGCCGACGCGGCCGCTCTCCCCGCCGATGTGCTGCCACGGGCGGCCGGTGGCGACCCGCCGCAGACGGGAGTGCGGCGGCCGCCCGTGCCGCGGGGGCCCCAGGTGCGGCCCTCGACGCGCCCGGCCCCGCTGGCCGATCCACGGCTCGCCGAGCGGTCGGGCCCCGCGCTCCCCGGCTGGCTCGCGCTGCTCGCCGGACTGGCCGGGGCCGCCGCCGGGGGTGCCGTGCTCTGGTGGATCGGTGCGCTGCCCGCCGGCGCGCTCGCCCGGTTCGGGATCGGCTCGCGCCCGTACGACGGGATCGGGACCGGCGCCTGGGCGGCGCTCGTCGCGCTGGTGTCGCTGGTGCTCTTCGCGCTCGGCGGCCTGAGCCGTGGACGTGTGGGGTACGCCTGGGTGCTGACGCTCTTCGGCGAGTACCGGGGGAGCGTGCGGCGGACCGGGCTGATGTGGATCAGCCCCCTGCTGCTGCGCCGCCGCGTCGACGTACGCCTGCGGCACTGGCGCAGCGAACCGCTCCCCGCCGTGGACGCCAACGGCACGGCGCTGCGCGTCGTCGTCCTCGTGGTGTGGCGGATCAAGGACACCGTACGGGCGACGCTCGGGGTCGCCGACCACGAGGCGTATCTGCGCGAGCAGGTCGAGGCGGCGATGGCCCGGGTCCTCTCGCAGCTGCCCGCCGACGCCTTCCACGAGGACGCGCACACCCTGCGCAACGCCGAGGCGGTCGGCGACGCGCTGACCCGGATGCTGAAGGCGGACTGCGAACCCGTCGGCATCGAGGTGTACTCGGCGCAGCCGACCGGAATCGAGTACGCGCCGGAGGTCGCCGCGGCGATGCAGCGCCGCCGGATCGCCGCCATCGACGCCAAGCACCGCGACAGTGTCTTGACTTCGGTGGTCGACGCGGTCGACGACACGGTCAACCGGCTGACCGCCCGCGGCATCGTGGAGCTCGACGACTACGAACGGAAGTCCCTGGTCAAGGACTTGACGGTGGCCTTCTACACCGGACGCAGCGGTGGGGAGGGCGCCTGAGGGCTCCGGGAGGAGGCCGCGCGGTCAAGCGGAATCCAACTCTCATTGGTCTGGACATGTTCATATCCCGTCAATAATCTAAGTCTTGGTCTAGACCGCAGGGCACGCGTGCAGCACAGCTCATGGAACCTCCCCCACGTTCTTGAGGAGCGACAGCAATGCGTAAAAGGGCAAGCGCGGCCGTGGTCGGCCTGGCAATCGCGGGCGTCTCGATGTTCGCGACGAGCACTGCCAGCAGCCACGGCTACACCGACAACCCCATCAGCCGTCAGAAGCTCTGTGCCAACGGCACGGTGACGGGCTGCGGCAACATCCAGTGGGAGCCGCAGAGCGTCGAGGGCCCGAAGGGCTTCCCGGCGGCAGGTCCGGCCGACGGCGCGATCTGCTCCGGCGGCCACGGCGAATTCGCCCAGCTCGACGACCCGCGCGGCGGCAACTGGCCCGCCACCAAGGTCACCGCCGGCCAGGGCTTCAGCTTCCGCTGGCAGTTCACCGCGCGCCACGCCACGACGGACTTCCGCTACTACATCACCAAGGACGGCTGGGACCCCACCAAGCCGCTGACCAGGGCCGCCCTGGAATCGCAGCCCTTCATGACGGTGCCGTACGGCGGCAAGCAGCCCCCGGCGACCCTGACCCAGCAGGGCACCATCCCCACCCAGAAGAGCGGGAAGCACATCATCCTGAGCGTCTGGAACATCGCTGACACGGGCAACGCGTTCTACGCCTGCTCCGATGTTCAGTTCTGACGTCTAGTCAGTTACCGTGCGGCGCCATGAGGAGCGCAGGCACCGTAGCGGAGCTCGTACAGCGCCAATGGGGCGACCACCGGCCCGGACTGAGACATCAGGACACCGTCCTCACTCATCACCAGGTCGCCTCGGGCGCTGCCGCACGGGCCGCGCTCCTGGCGGATCTGCTGTCGGCGGGCAGCGAACCGCACCTCGGGGTGCTGCTGGACAACACCCCTGAATTTCCCCTCTGGTTGAGCGCGGCGGCCCTGGCCGGGGCCGCCGTGGCCGGTATCAACCCCACCCGGCGCGGCGCCGAAATGGCCCGGGACATCCTGCACACCGACTGCCGGGTCCTGATCACCGAACGCGCCCATCTGCCGCTGCTCGACGGCCTGGACCTCCCCGGTGTCCGGATGCTGGTCACCGACACCGACGCGTACGCCGAACTCCTCGCCCCGTACGCCGGGGCCGTGCCCGGCGACACGGCCCGGCCGGACATCGGCCCCGGAACCCGGATGCTGCTCTACTTCACCTCCGGATCGACGGGCGCGCCCAAGGCCGCGATCTGCACCCAGGGACGGCTGGCGGCGGCCGGACGCTCGCTCGTCGACCACTTCGGCGTACGGCGCGAGGACGTCCACTACATCTGCATGCCGATGTTCCACGGCAACGCCGTGATCGCCGACTGGGCCCCCGCACTGGCCGGCGGGGCCGCCGTCGCGCTGCGCCGCCGCTTCTCGGCCTCCGGATTCCTCGACGACGTACGGGCGCACGGGGCGACGTACTTCACCTATGTCGGCCGCGCCGTGCAGTATCTGCTGGCCACCCCCGAGCGCCCGGACGACCGAGAGCACCCGCTCAGGCTCGGCTTCGGCACCGAGGCCGGTGCGGTGGACGCGGCCCGGTTCCGGGAGCGGTTCGGGGTGCGGCTGGTGGAGGGCTACGGCTCCTCCGAGGGCGGCGCGGCGATCCAGCGGACCCCCGACACCCCGGAGCGGGCGATCGGGAAGGCCGCGGCCCGCGACGACCTCGCGGTCGTGGACCCGGAGACCGGTGAGGAGCGGGCCGCCGCCGTCTTCGACGGGGCGGGCCGGCTGACCAACGGGGCCGAGGCGATCGGGGAGCTGGTCAACCGGGGACGTACGCCCTTCGAGGGCTACTGGCGCAACACCGCGGCGGAGTCCGAGCGGGTCCGCGGCGGCTGGTACTGGACCGGGGACCTCTTCTTCCGTGACGCCGAGGGCTTCCTCTACTTCGCGGGCCGCACCGACGACCGGCTGCGGGTGGACAGCGAGAACCTGGCCGCCGCGATGATCGAGAACATCCTGGCCCGCTGGGCGGACGCGGCGGCCGTGGCGGTGTACGCGGTGCCCGACCCGGTCGCCGGGGACCAGGTGATGGCGGCGCTGGCCATGCGGGAGGGGGCCGCCTTCGACCCGACCGCCTTCGCCGCCTTCCTCGCCGCACAGTCGGACCTGGGTACGAAGATGGCCCCCGCCTTCGTCCGGATCGTCCCGGCGATGCCGGTCACGGCGACGAACAAGGTGCACCGTGTGGGGCTGCGCCGGGAGGGGTTCTGGTCCGGGGGGTCCGTCTGGTGGAAGGGGGACGGCGCCGGGTACGAGCCGTTCGGCGAGGAGCGGCTGAGCGCTCTGCTGCGTGAGTACGAGGCACACGGGCGCGCCGTGCTCGGACCGAACGCGCCGGACGGGCGTGGAGTTCGAGCCCGTCCGGCGATCGAGGACACAGCGGCAAGGCATGTGGACGGGGCCTAGGCCCTAGTTCGTCAGGGCCGGCTCCCGCTGCGCGGCGGCCCCCGCGGCCCCCGCCCTCCGCAGGAGCGTCGCGGCCAGCACCGCCCCCGTCAGCAACAGTGCGGCCCCCGCCGCCGAGGCGTACTGCATGCTGTGCACGAAGGCCTCCCGCCCGATCGGGATCAGCGAACCGTCGCCCGTGGCCACCGCACCCGCGAGGGTCTTGCGGGCGACCTCCGGAGCGGAGTCCGGCATGTCCGCGGTGTAGATCGCGGTGGCCACCGCGCCCAGCAGGGCCATCCCCGTCGCACCGCCGAACTCCTGGCCGGTCTCCAGCAGCGAGGCCGCCGAACTCGCCTTCTCCGGCGGGGCCGTGGACAGCGCCAGGTCGGAGACGAGCGCCATCACGGTGACGATGCCGCAGCTCATCACGGCGCAGCCGCCGAGCAGCAGCCACAGGGAATCCGTACCGGTCAGGGCGAGGACGGCGAAGCCGGCGGCGGCGATGACGAAACCGGCGCAGATGACCCGCGCCCGGTCGGTCCGCTGGGCGATCGCCGTGGCCGTCGGGGCCGCGGCACCCACCGCGAGCGAGGGCGCCAGGCTCCACAGCGCGGCCTCCATCGTGCCCATGCCGAGCACCGACTGCAGATACTGCGTGGTGAAGAACGAGGAACCCATCATGGCGAACGCGGCCAGCGCGTTCAGCCCGATCCCCACCCCGAAGCGGCGGTCGCGGAACAGTTCCCGGCCGATCATCGCGTCGGCGCGGCCGCGCTGACGGCGGACGAAGAACCGGCCGACGACCAGCCCGGCGGCGATGATCAGCCCGTTCTGCACATCGAGCCCGTGGGCGGCGCTCTCCTTGATGCCGTAGACGACCGGCAGCACGGACCCCATCGAGAGCGGCACGCTCAGCAGGTCGAACCGTCCGGGGGCCGGGTCCTTGAACTCCGGGACCAGCACCGGGACCAGAACCAGCAGCAGCAGCATCGCCGGCACATTGATCAGGAAGACCGATCCCCACCAGAAGTGCTCCAGCATGATCCCGCTGAGCACCGAGCCGAGCGCGATCCCGCCCGCCATGGCCCCCGACCAGATCCCCACGGCCCGGCCGCGCTGCCGCTCGTCGCGGAACATGTTCCGCACCAGCCCCATGGTCGACGGCATCAGCGTCGCCCCGCCGACCCCGAGCAGGGCGCGGGCCGCGATCAGCATCCCGGGGCTGTTGGCGTACGCGGCGGCCACGGACGCGGCACTGAAGGCGAACGCGCCCAGGAGCAGCAGCTTGCGACGGCCGAACCGGTCGCCGAGCGAGCCCATCGTGATGAGCAGGCCGGCCAGGGCGAAGGCGTACACATCGAAGATCCAGAGCTGCTGGGTGGCGCTGGGGGCGAGGTCCCGGTCTATGGACGGGATCGCGAAGAAGAGGACGGAGATGTCCATCGAGACCAGGAGGAGGGGAAGCAGGAGGACCGTGAAGGCGGTCCATTCCCGGCGACCGGCCAGTTGGCCGCGCTCGGCGGTGGTGCTCGTGGCGTTCGTCATGCCAGGAAATGTACGACTGTTTAAAACGCTTGTCTAGTACGGCTGTTTAAAACATCTGTACATCCCGTCGGGCAGCAAAAAACGCACTGGGCGGTTCACGTGTGTACGTGAACCGCCCAGTGCGTTGTCTGTGCGCCGCCAGGGACTCGAACCCCGGACCCGCTGATTAAGAGTCAGCTGC
>NZ_JBSFBQ010000073.1:0-30798 GCF_053593015.1 Streptomyces sp. NPDC002403
CGAGGACTTGCGGCCCGGCCGGAAGTACGGGCTGGTCTATGTGGCGGCAGCGCTGCATTGGACGAATCCGGAGGGCCGGTGGTCACGCATGCCGGGCGGGTATTGCGCAACCTTGCCAAGGTTGAGGTCGCCAGTTCGAACCTGGTCGTCCGCTCGGTTCAGCAAGAAGCCCCCGGCCTTCCGGCCGGGGGCTTCTTCGTGTTCCCGTGGCGGGGCCTACTGCCAGGGCGTGCCGGTGAGGAGTTCGTACGCCTCCAGGTACTTCGCCCGGGTCGCGTCCACGATCTCCTGGGGCAGCGCCGGCGGCGGCTGCTCGCTCCTGCGGTCCCAGCCGGAGGCCGGCGAGGTCAGCCAGTCCCGGACGAACTGCTTGTCGTAGCTGGGCTGGGCCCTGCCGGGCTCCCAGGTGGCCGCGGGCCAGAAGCGCGAGGAGTCCGGCGTCAGCACCTCGTCCGCGATGATCAGCTCCTCGCCTCCGTCGGCCGTGGAGGCGAAGCCGAACTCGAACTTCGTGTCGGCGAGGATGATGCCGCGCTCGCGCGCGATGTCGCGCGCCCTGCTGTAGACGTCCAGCGTGGTGCCGCGCAACAGGTCGGCGGTCTCCTCGCCGACCTGGCGGGCCACCTCCTCGAAGCTCACGTTCTCGTCGTGGTCACCGACGGCCGCCTTGGTGGCGGGGGTGAAGATCGGCGCCGGGAGCTCGGAGCCGTCGACGAGCCCCTCGGGCAGCGCGAGACCGCAGACCGTGCGGGACTCCTTGTACTCGACGAGACCGGAGCCGGTGAGGTAGCCGCGGGCGACGCACTCGACCGGGACCATCCGCAGCGACTTGCAGATCAGGGTGCGGCCGGCCCAGTCCGCGGGGGCGCCGGCGGGCAGCTCCGTGGACAGGACGTGGTTGGGCACCAGGTCGGCGAGCTGGTCGAACCACCACAGCGAGAGCCGGGTGAGCACTCGGCCCTTGTCCGGGATCTCGGTCGGCAGGACCCAGTCGTACGCGGACATGCGGTCGCTGGCGACCATGACGAGGTCGCCCGCCTCGTTCCGGTACAGGTCGCGCACCTTGCCCGTGTGCAGGTGGGTGAGCCCCGGGACCTGCACTGGCTCGGGCTTTTCTACAAATCCGGACACGCTGCCTCCGCGTAGGTTGATCCAGGAGTCGTTCCGATTCTCCCGTATCGGGGTGCGGTGGAGTGGAGCGGGGGCGTCCGTGGCGCCGACTGCCGGGGGCCCGGGAGCGGTTCGGGCGGGGTTCAGTCGCGCTTGCAGATGCGGTCGAGGAGGTTGGCGGTCGCCCGCTGGACGCGGGGGTCCACATGGCCGGGACGGTCCAGGGCCGGGGACCAGGCGAAGGTGCCCGAGGCGAAGACGATCGCCCCGGACGGGGCCCGGTACACGGATGTCTCCTGGTGGCGCTTGGCGCCCTCGCTGTCCAGATACGGCGAGTGGGCGAGCAGGATGCGGCTCTCGTGCTCGGGGAGCACGGTGCGCGGGAAGTAGCGGTCGGCCTCGCCGGCGACCAGGCCTTCGAGCTCGTCGCCCTCGCCCGCGCCCGTCGCCTCCCAGAGCCAGTGCTCGGCGTTCCGTACGACCAGGGGGTGGGGGTCGGGGACCCGGCCCGCGTACTGGATCCCCAGGAGCTGCTGCTCGGGGCGGTCGATCTCGCGCCAGAGGGCGGGCTTCCCCGGGCCGCGCCGCTTGCGGCAGGTGAGCAGGCGGTCCGGGACACCGGACGGCGACGGGGCGAGGCTGACCTGCCAGTACATGGTGTTGGCGGAGAGGAAGACCAGCGAGGTGCCGCCGTCGCGGGCGCGTTCGACCGTGCGGCGCATGGGCACCGACCAGTACTCGTCGTGGCCGGGGAAGACCAGACCCCGGTAGCGGGCCGGATCGACGCGGCCCGCGTGCAGGTCGCGGGTGTCGGCGTACGCGATGTCGTAGCCGTAGCGCTCGGCCCAGCGGATGAAGTCGTAGGCGTGGCCGACGTGGAGCGGCAGACCGGCGCCCGCGTAGGGGCGGTCGAAGGAGACGGTGACCGCGGCGTCCTCCTCGCCCAGGAGACAGCCCTGCTCGTCCCAGGCGTGGTACAGGCTGGCGCCGGTGCGGCCGTCCTCCGGATAGAGGTTGTACGCCTGCCAGGTGATGTCCGGCAGGACCAGCAGCAGATCGGCCGGCTGGTCGTCGCGGACCGTGAAGGGGATGTGGGAGCGGTAGCCGTCCATCGTGGTGAGCACGGCGACATACGCGCCGATCGACCAGTAGCTCGGGATCTGCAGCCGCCAGGACTGCCACCAGTGGTGGCAGGAGACCGTGCGGTCGGCGGTGAGCGGCGGGGGCTGCACGATGCCGGAGAGCCGGGGGCTCGTGGTGATCTGGGCGGCACCGTCGCCCCCGTAGTGACCGATGCGGTAGATGTCCACGGAGAACTGCTGGGGCGGGTCCACCGTGATGTGGAAGTCGATCGCCTCGCCGGGGGCCGCGGCGCCCGTGGAGATGAAGCCCTTGATCTGGCGGTGCACGTCGTCGGCCGTGCGCGTGCCGCCGTCGGTGGAGCGGGCCAGGGCGGGGTCGGCGTACCAGGGGACGACCTGCCCGGTGTCGTCGAAGTAGTTCTCGCTGCCGCGCAGCCAGGGCAGGGGGCCCTGTCCGAAGGGGTCGGAGACGGCGTGCGCGAGGGCACCCGACTCCCATCGCCGAATGTGCTCCGCCCCCATACCGTTTCCCTCCCTCGAATCCCCCGAGACAACAGTCGATGGTCGGTGGCCGACGGCCGCTCTCCGGTGGTCGATCACCCGTGGTCATGCGTCATCAGTGCGCCGACAGCGATGCGCCGACTGTCAGCGTCGATCCACAGCACATCACATAACGCATGCAGTCCGTCACCGTTCGTCGCGAATTGACGTGAACGGAACGTACTGTTCCGGGTGTTCGATGTGACGGAGGGGACTGGTGGGTCAGACGAGGCGCACGGGCTTGTCGGTGCGCACACCGATCGAGGCGAGCCAGGTGCGCAGCGGTTCCGCGTCCCCGTCCTCCACCAGACTGAGGACGGGACTGCCCAGGTCCGCCCGGCGCTCGCCGTCGATGAGCAGCGCGGGGCCGTCGAGCCAGTCGAGGCCGGGCGCCGCGCCGGCCGTGTCCACCGCCGCGCAGCAGACCATCGCCGCGACGTGGTCGGCGAGCAGCTCCGTACCCGTACGGGGCGGCTGGAGCGGGAAGAGCGGGAGGGGGTCGGGGCCCCAGGGATCCAGGGCGTCCCCGCCGGTGCCCGCGGCGGCCGGAGCGGACGCCGGGCCGGACGCGCCACCGGTCCGGTGCTGCTGTGCCGCCGTCTCCTCCTCTCGGGCCACCGCGGCGCTGATCCCGGCGGCGAGCTCCTCGCCGCTCCCGGCCCGGCCCGCCAGATGCTCGACGACACGGGCCAGCGTGGGCGCCCCCATGGCGGGCTCCGCCGGTGGAGCGGGCGGGGCGGCCATCGAGTCGAGGACGCGGTGCAGGCGCGCGGCCTCGGTGCGCCACTTCCGGTCGACGACCTCGTCCGGGTACTGCTGCCAGTCGACCGGCGACCAGTCGGGACCCGGCCGGGCCGGGCCGCCGTGGAAGAGCCGGGCCGCCAGCAGCGATGCCGCCTCGTCGGCCGCGCCCGGCTCCTCCAGGAGGTCGCAGGCGGGGCGCTCGCCGAGCCGGGAGGCGAATCCGTCGGCGAGCCGGTCGCGCCGGGACAGCTCGGTGAGCGCGGACACCACGCCCGCGTCCAGCCGGGACGGCCAGCGGCCCATCCGCCAGGCGGGCAGGGCGACCCTGGTGAGCAGCCGGTCCCAGCCCGCGTAGGCGAGGCCGACCTGTTCCTGGGCGACGATCCGCAGACCGTAGTCCACACCCTGTGCGCGGACCGACGCGGCGGCGGCGACGCTCCGCTCCATCTCCGCCGCATGACTGCGACAGCTGCGCAGCAGCAGCCGGGCGATCCATCCGACGAAGGCACGGGGCACTCTGCGCACCCCGGCCAGCGGTCCCGGCAGGGGTGCGGCGGCGTCGGCGACCACGCCGTCGAGCCCCCGTACGAAACGACGGGCCGCGGCTATGTCGGGGTGCGCGGACGGGCCCGTGCCCGCGACGACCGGGGCGAGCACCGCCCGTAGCTCCGCGACCCGCATCCACCACAGGAACGGCGATCCGATGACCAGCACCGGGGCCGCCTGGACCCGGCGGCGGGTCCGGGCCGCGGAATGCGCCGCCGGATCCGCGCCGGGGCCTGCCAGGCGCTGCGCCGAGGGGTGGGTGCGGTCCTCCAGCCAGCTGTCGCAGTCGGGCGTCAGAGCTATGGCCGAGGGCGCGGGAACCCCCAGCCGGTCGGCGAGGTCCCTGACCAGGCGATAGAGATCGGGGGCGGCCTTCTCGGGGAGCGGGACGGTCGGGCTGACCGCCGGCCTCGCCCGTACGATCGCGACCGCGACGGCCGCGGCGAGCAGGAGCACGACGACCGCGCAGGCCGACACGGCCCAGCGCGCCGCGTCCCAGCCGCTGCCCACGGCGAGGCCCTGGGCGCCCGCCACGAGCAGCACGACGGCCACCGCCGCCGGCAGGATCGCGACGGCTGTCGCCCTGCTGCGGATGCGCAGCAGGGCATGAGCCCGGGCACGCGCACTCGGCGCACCCAGCTCCTCACTCGTACCGGTACCGGACACGGCCGGACGTCACCCCCTCTGCCCCCGCGGCGGTGTTGTTCACTCCCCCACTGTGGCACCCGTCACTGACATCGCAATGCCAGTGGGCCAAGTGCCGGAATGCTTGCGCCGCACCCTAGTTGGGGCCTCGGCGGGCGTCATCCGGATGGCTCAGCCGTCACTCGATGGAATGGCTTTGGGCAAAGGTGCTGACGCGCCGCCGCCCTTGAGGCAGCGGCACGTCGGGGCGGGTCGGCGAGGGTGGGGCCGGGTTGCGGATACGGGGTTCGGGTTCGGGCGGGCGGTCTCGGCCCGCCGCGGCCCGTCTCAGCCCTCCGCGGCCTTCCGGGCGATGTCCGTGCGAAGCTGCGAGCCGTCGAGCCGGATCCGGGCCGCCGCCGTGTAGGCGCGCTCCCTGGCGCTCGCGAGGTCCTTGCCGGTCGCGGTCACGGACAGCACCCGGCCGCCCGCGCTGACGATCGTGTCGCCCTCCCGCCTGGTGCCCGCGTGCAGGACGTACGCGTGCGGGGCATCCTGCGCCGCCACCTCGTCGAGCCCCTCGATCGGGTCGCCCGTGCGCGGCGTACCCGGGTAGTTGTGCGAGGCGATGACCACGGTCACCGCGGCCTCGTCGCGCCACTTGAGCGGGGGCAGTTCGTCGAGCGTGCCGTTGGCGGAGCCGAGCAGGACACCGGCCAGCGGGGTCTTCAGGCGGGCCAGGACCACCTGGGTCTCGGGGTCACCGAAGCGGGCGTTGAACTCGATCACCCGGACGCCGCGCGAGGTGATCGCGAGGCCCGCGTACAGCAGGCCGGAGAACGGGGTGCCGCGGCGGCGGAGTTCGTCGACGGTCGGCTGGAGCACCGACTCCATGACCTCGTCGACCAGCTTGGGGTCGGCCCACGGGAGCGGGGAGTACGCGCCCATGCCGCCGGTGTTCGGGCCCTCGTCGCCGTCCAGGGCGCGCTTGAAGTCCTGCGCGGGCTGGAGCGGCAGCACGGTGGTGCCGTCCGTGATCGCGAAGAGGCTCACCTCGGGGCCGTCGAGGAACTCCTCGATGACCACGCGGTCGCAGGCCAGGGCGTGGGCGCGGGCCGCCTCGACGTCGTCGGTGACGACGACGCCCTTGCCCGCGGCGAGGCCGTCGTCCTTGACGACGTACGGGGCGCCGAAGGCGTCGAGGGCGGCGTCGATCTCGGCCGGGGTGGTGCAGACGTAGCTACGGGCGGTCGGGACGCCGGCCCCGGCCATCACGTCCTTGGCGAACGCCTTGGAGCCCTCCAGCTGGGCCGCCTCGCCGGAGGGACCGAAGCAGGGGATGCCCGCGGCGCGCACGGAGTCGGCGACCCCGGCGACGAGCGGCGCCTCCGGGCCGACGACCACCAGTTCGGCGCCCAGGTCGGTGGCGAGGCGCGCGACGGCGTCGCCGTCGAGGGCGTCGACCGGGTGCAGTTCGGCCACCTCCGCGATACCGGCGTTGCCGGGAGCGCAGTACAGAGCGGTGACGTCGGGGTCGAGGGACAGAGAGCGGCACAGGGCGTGTTCGCGGGCGCCGCCGCCGATGACGAGGACCTTCACGGGGTGCAGCCTAGCCGCCGGGGCGCGGCGCCCTTGACGGGACGCCGCTCCGTGGACACCCCGGGGAGCCGCGGCGGAGGCCTCGGGCCGCCGGGGCGCACCTCCGCCGTCGCCCGCTATTCGTTGGTGAACTCCTCGACGACCGTGGCACCGAGCTCGCGCACGATCAGCTCGTGCCCGGAGAGCGCCGAGTCGACGAGGTCCGGATCGTCGGCCTCGGGGGTGTCGTCCTCGGGGGCGACCGCGCGCGGCGGCTCCGGCGCGGAGTACGACCGCGGTGCGGGCTCCCCGGCGGAGGCGGTGCCCGATGACTGGTGCCCCGGCTGTTGCTGGTGGCTCGGCTGCTGTTGCTGCGGGGAAGCGGCCGGCCGGGATTCGTGGCTCTGCTGGGGGGCGGGGGCCTGGTACTGCTGCGCGGGCGGGGCGGCGGGGCGGCCGCCGCCGGTCTGCGGGGGTGCGCCGGCGCCGCCCGAGGGGTCGACGACGGCCTCGATCTTCCACTGCGCGTTGAACCGCTCGGCGAGGGCCTGCCTCAGCACGTCCTCGCTGCCGCTGCTCGCGAAGTTGTCGCGGGCGCCCGCGTTGAGGAAGCCGATCTGCAGGGTGCTGCCGTCGAAGCCGGTGACCTGGGCGTTCTGGCTGAGCAGGATCCAGGTGAACCGGCGGCGGTTCTTCACTGCCTCCAGGATGTCCGGCCACATGTTCCGCACCTGGCCTGCGCCCTGGGCCATGCCCGGACTCGGCTCGGCGGCGGCCGGCCCCGGGGCCGAGGGCGCCACCTGGGCGGGAGCGGCGGCCGGAGCGGCCTGCGGGACGGGCGACTGGCCCGGGGCGGAAGCGGTCGGCCAGCCACCGGGGCGGCGGCCCGATTCCGGCGCGGCCGCGGCGGGCCAGGCACCGGGACGCTGACCGCCCGCCGGAGCCGGGGCCTCGGCCGGCGGCTGCGGGGCGACGGAGGCCGCGGGCGGTGCCGCGGCCGGGGCGGGGGCGGGCGGGGGTGCCTGGACCGGCGCGGGGGCCTCGCCCCGTACCGCGGCTCGCGCGGCGGCGGGTCCCGCACCGGGCTGCACGACGGGTGCCTGCGGCGCGGCGGGAGCGGGTGCGTGGGCCAGGGCCTCGGGACCGGGTACGTACCCCATGGCGGGCCCCGGACCGGTGGTCGCGAAGGAGGCGCCCCGCTCCAGCCGGTCGAGCCGGGCCTGCAGCGAACGCTCGTCGTCGAAGGCGGCGGGCAGCAGCACCCGGGCGCAGATCAGCTCGACCTGGAGGCGCGGGGAGGTCGCCCCGCGCATCTCCGTGAGCCCCTCGTTGACCAGGTCGGCGGCGCGGCTCAGCTCGGCGGCACCGAAGACGGATGCCTGGGCCTGCATCCGCTCGACGACATCGGCGGGGGCATCGATCAGCCCCTTCTCCCCGGCGTCCGGCACGGCGGCCAGGATCACCAGGTCGCGCAGCCGCTCCAGGAGGTCGGCGACGAAACGGCGCGGATCGTTGCCGCCCTCGATGACCCGGTCCACGACCTCGAACGCCGCGGCCCCGTCGCCCGCGGCGAAGGCGTCCACGATCGAGTCGAGCAGCGAGCCGTCCGTATAGCCGAGCAGCGAGGTCGCCATGGCGTATGTCACACCGTCGTCGCCCGCGCCGGCCAGCAGCTGGTCCATCACCGACATCGAGTCACGCACGGACCCGGCCCCGGCCCGCACGACGAGCGGCAGGACGCCGTCCTCGACGTGGCTGTTCTCCCTGCCGCAGACCTCGGCGAGGTAGTCGCGCAGCGTCCCCGGCGGCACGAGACGGAACGGGTAGTGGTGGGTACGCGACCGGATCGTGCCGATGACCTTCTCGGGCTCGGTGGTCGCGAAGATGAACTTCAGGTGCTCCGGCGGCTCCTCGACCACCTTCAGCAGGGCGTTGAACCCCGCCGACGTGACCATGTGCGCCTCGTCGATGATGTAGATCTTGTAACGACTCGACGCGGGCCCGAAGAACGCCTTCTCCCGCAGATCACGGGCGTCGTCCACGCCACCGTGCGACGCGGCGTCGATCTCGATGACATCGATCGATCCCGGCCCGTTGCGCGCGAGGTCCCGGCAGGACTGGCACTCCCCGCACGGTGTGGGCGTCGGCCCCTGCTCGCAGTTCAGGCAGCGGGCCAGGATGCGCGCGCTGGTCGTCTTGCCGCAGCCGCGCGGACCGCTGAACAGGTACGCGTGATTGACCCGGTTGTTCCGCAGCGCCTGCTGCAGCGGGTCGGTGACATGCTCCTGCCCGATGACCTCGGCGAACGACTCGGGGCGGTAGCGGCGGTAGAGCGCAAGGGACGACACACATACGAGGTTATCCGGGCGGACCGACAACCGGCCCCGGACCGTACGAAGCACCGCCCCGGAAACGCAAGGGCCCCCCACGCACCCGCCAGAGCCGACCTACCCTTGCTGCCTTCCGGCCCTGGGGGAGTTCAGTCAGATAGCGCCACGTGAGGGGCTGACGCCCACCTTAGCCGATCCCCACCCCCGCCGGTCCACTCCCCCCACCCACGGGAGACCCCGCGCGGGAGCCCGGGAGAGATCCGAGGGGGGTCCGGGGGAGGTCCGAGGGGAACGGGTTCGCGAGCACTCCTCAACGTCTTGTATTGTTTGCCGCGGAGGATTCGCCTAGTGGCCTAGGGCGCACGCTTGGAAAGCGTGTTGGGGGCAACCCCTCACGAGTTCGAATCTCGTATCCTCCGCCATTGCTCTCACCGGGCAATACGTCGAAGGGCCCCGCAGCTTGCTGCGGGGCCCTTCGACGTTCGTAGTCTCATCTACAGTCTCAACGAGACTCTTCGGAGCCCTCCGCGCTGCTGTCGTCAGCGTCGTTGGCCACTTCCCAGATGAGTCCTCCGACCCGCTGCGCGACGTCGGCGAGGATGCCGCCCGTCACGTGCTGGTACCGGGCCGCCATCGCCGTGGACGACCAGCCCATGATCTGCATCACTACCCGTTCGGGGACGCCGAGGATGAGCAGAACCGTCGCCGCGGTGTGCCGGGCATCGTGCAGGCGCCCGTCCCGAACCTTCGCGTCGGCGAGCAGTCGCTTCCACACGTCGTAGTCCGTGCTCGGCACCAGCGGCTCACCGATGGGGGAGGTGAAGACGAACCCGGACTCGCGCCAGTCCTCCCCCGCGATCGCCCGCTCGCGCGCCTGCTCTCTCCGGTGGAGTTCCAGCAGCCTCGCAAGTTCGTCCGGGACACCGATGACACGGCGGCCGGCGCGTGACTTCGTGTTGGCCGTGTCCTCGTTCTTCCTGACCCGCTTCTTGCAGTAGCCCGGCTTCGTACCGCAGTCGCCTCCACACCCGTGCAAGTACTTCGGCCGCAGACGGTTCTTCCTGACCCGCAGGACGCCAGTGGCGGTATCGACGTCGGCCCAGCGCAGCCCGAGTGCTTCTCCTTGCCGAAGCCCCAATGCCAGCGCGATGGACCATCGGACGCTGTTCCTGAGCTTGGCGGCCTCGGAGAGGAGACGCTGTACCTCTTCGATCTCGTAGGGCTCCACCTCCTCTTCCTCGATCCTCGGAGGGACCGCGAGGGTGGCGACGTTCCGCGTGACGTGGCCGCGGCGCATCGCGTGATTCAGCGCGGTGCGGATCGTGCGGTGCGCCTGGTGCGCGGTGGCGGGCTTGCTGCCGTTGGCCAGCATCCGGCTGTAGAAGCGCTCCAGGTGTTCGGGTTCCAGCTTGTCCAGCCGGTGCGCCCCGACGCCGGGTACGAGGTGCACCCGCACAGCCACCTCGTACCCGGCGTAGGTGTTCTCCCGTACCGACGGCTTGGCGATCTCTTCCACCCAGTGAAGCAACCACATCTTCACCGTCCACGGGCGGCCGGACTTTCGGACCTTGCCTTCGTCCCGCTGCTTCTCCAGAGCTCGGACCTTCTTGATCACCTCGTTCTCGCTGACCTTGCTCATGACGTGTCGCCGGTCCGGCGTACCGTCGTCGCGCACGCCCACGGTTACGCGACCGTGCCAGTAGCCGTCACTGCCGAAGTAGATGGACGACGCCCCGTCCGGGCGCTTGGGCCGCTTGGCCATTGATGCTCCTTACGCGACTGCGTGGTGCTTGGAGGTACGCATGTGCTGGGTCAGGT
The DNA here is from genome assembly GCF_053593015.1 of Streptomyces sp. NPDC002403. Classification (NCBI taxonomy): domain Bacteria; kingdom Bacillati; phylum Actinomycetota; class Actinomycetes; order Kitasatosporales; family Streptomycetaceae; genus Streptomyces; species Streptomyces sp. NPDC002403. Next base: position 10,373 of record NZ_JBSFBQ010000073.1, read on the forward strand.
AGTCGTTGAGCGCCTGGACAGGGACGCGTCGGCTGCGGCCGAACGGGACTGTCTGGATGGCTCCGTCACGGATCAGGCCGTACATCGTGGTTCGGCCGATGCTCAGGCGGCGGGCGGCTTCTTCGACCGTCACGGCCAGGAGGGTGAGATCGAGGTCCTGCGGGTTCTTCAGCGATTCGAGCCGGGCCATGGCGCTCCTCGGTGCGGTCATGCGCGCTGACGTGTCTTGGGTCCGCATTGCTCTGAGTCGCGACTCATCGCGACTCAGAGCGGGTTGTGCGGGGCTTGAGCCGCGATGAGTCACGACTCAGGCAAATGTGGTTCGCGGACGTTGAGGGCGATCCCGTTGTAGGTAGCCACCTGTCGGCCGTACTGATCGCGGGGCCGCGTCCGGTTGAGCTGGGGCACGACGGAGAGCAGGTTGCGGCCAAACATCTGCTTCGTGCCGACGGCTCGTACGCCGTTGTCCTCGGCCCACTCCCGCCAGACGGCCCACAGTGCGTCTACGGGCACGCTGCGGGTCGGTCCGGTGGTGCAGCGTTCGCGGACGAAGGCCGACGTCGGCGAGGCGGTGTCCTGCATCGTCATGACCGCGTCCTGGGACGATGCGGGCTCGGTGATCCGGCCGGTTCGTTCCAGGCGGGCGAGTCCGTCCAGGGCCCAGTTGATGATGCCGGGCATCTCGGCGGCGAGTTTGCCGGTGAGGCCGGTGTCCTCACGGCCGAGCCAGGAAACGGTCATGTTGAGCACGACGAACCGGCGGGCGATGACGCCGCTGCTGTCGCCGAAGTTCGGCAGTTCGTTGGTTAGCACCATCAACCGGGTGGGCAGCTTGCCGGTCCAGACATCGCGGTACTTCCGGTCGATGTCGATGGTGTCCTCGCCAGAGATCGTCAGCAGCCGCTCGACCACCTGTCCGCCGTCGCCAGATAGACGGGCGTCGGAGATGACCGCCAGGGGCTTGCCGACCAATGTGCTCAGCCCGAAGTTCGTGCCGAGTCCGGCGAGGGTGGGCCCGGCAAGGTTCTCCTTGCCCACCAGTTCCTTCAGGATGCGGGCGATCGTGCCCTTCCCGGAGCGCGACGGGCCCTTCATGAGCAGGATCTTCTGCTGGTCGGTGCGGCCGGACAGGACGTAGCCGAACCACTCCTGAAGGGCCGCGATGGAGTCGGGGTCGTCGGGCCAGATCCCGCGCAGGAACTCTTCCCACGTCGGGGCGGTGGCGTCGGGGTCGTAGTCGTACGGGACCGCGACCAGGTTGAAGAACCCTGGCCCGTGCGGCAGCAGCTCACGGTCCCGGATACGCAGGAGCCCGTTCTGACAGGCGACGATCGGGCTGTCGTCGTGCCGGCCGTGCTCGTGGTCGATCCACGACGGGGCGTCAACTTCTGCGGGCAGCAATGTGATCGCACTGAGGGCGTCGAGCAGGTTGCTGAGTTTCGTCTTCGTCGGCGCCCACTCCCGTACTTCCGGTGTCCCGTCCTTGTCCGCCCCGGCGGCGAAGGTGGCATGCTCCAGGCGCTTGTAGAGACCGGCGCGCATCTGCTGCTCGTCGTACTCGCGCCAGCAGGCGCCGGTCCACCGCATCCACGACCCGCGCCAGCGACGCAGCCGCAGGTGTCCGTCCTCGGTGTTCCAGTCGGGGACGATCCGCCGGGCGACGGCGAGCGGGTTCGAGGGCGAGGGCAGTTCCTCCGCGCCGGTCATGAGGCCTGGTCCAGAAGCGCGGGCCCGTGGATGCCTCGGGTGACGGCTCGGCGGGCGTAGGGCTCGGGGACTCCGACGGACACGGCGGTATCGATGATGTGCTGGCCGAGGATGTCGAGACCGCAGGGCCCGGGGCACTTGGCGTGCTGCTTGGCGATGAAGGATGCGACGCCGTACGCCTTCGATCCGGCGCCGGACGTCGTGCAGGCGCGGACGGAATCGAGTCCGCGGGCGAGGCCGGTGTCGACGTAGCGCTTGGTGTGTCGGCACCCGGTGGCCACCGCCCGGTCCCAGGTGCCGGAGCGCGTAAGGGAAGAGACCACGTCGCTGCGGGCGGCGGTGGTCTCTTCCTTGACGATCAGAGCGCGGACGGTGTCCGGCAGGTGGGTCACGGCGCCAATGCCGTGGCCGAGCCACCGGGCGTACTGCATGCGGGACTTGATGTCGACGCCGGTGCGGACGTTGTTCGCGGACTGCATGGTGCCGAGGTAGATCCAGTGCTCGCCGCGGGTGGTGGGCACGGTCCGGGTGGTGGGCAGGGTCTGGCGGGCCCAGGTGACGGCGTCAGGGGTGTCGAGGTCGACGACGGTGAGGTGGGCACCTCCGGGGTGGTAGGCGACTGCGTGCGCTCGGCGCCATGTCTCGGTCCATGCGGGGGAGCGGAGAACGTCGGGGTTCGTGCTGGCGGCGGCCCAGCCGTGGCACGGTCGCGGGCACTGGCACGGCCCCGGGATCTTCATGTTCGGTCGGCCGCCACAGGCACCACCCGTGCACGCGGGGCAGTTCCCGAACGGGATCTTCCCCGCGCGCAGCGGAAGGACCGGGACCGAAGCTGCGGCGAGTTTCAGCGCCGTGCGCAGACGGTCGTCGGGCGAGGCCGGGCCGTGAGGCGGTGCGGCCTTGTGGGCAGGTGTCATGCTGGGAGCACTCCTGTTTCTGCGAAGGGACAGAGAGCCGGGGCGGTCGCGGTCTTTGGCGAGAGGCGGCCGCCCCGGGCGTATTCAGGCTTCGGTGTCGTAGCCGAGCGGGGCGAGCGAGCTGTGCACGCTGTCCAGGAATTCGGTGAGGGTCTGGGCGATGAGCGCGCCGGAAGCGAGGGCGGAACGGGCTTCGGCCAGGTGCTCATCCGGTATGCCGTAGTCCGCCGTGACCGCTCCGCTCTCGGCCAGGCCTCCCAGGAAGTGGGAGAGCTGCTCGAAGCTCTGCGGAAGTCGCTGCGTGAGCACCGTGAGCGAGGCGACCACCTCGTACGCGTCGCCGGGGTAGGTCAGCTCGCCTTTGCTGCTCTGGGTGGCGTGGTTGAGGCTGCGGATGGCCTCGGCGGCGGTGTCCGCCAGGTCTTTCGGAGTGGGGTTCACGCGGCGCCCTCCCGCTTGGTCTCGGCCATGATGGCCATGTCGTCGATCTGCATGAGCAGGTCTCCGAGCTGCCTGCGGGTGATGTCGCGGCTGTAGGTCTCGGGCAACCATCCGCCGTTGTCCCACCTCATTTCGACCGTGACGATCTCGTCCGGGTCGATGTCCATGTCAGTGCTCCTTGCTGATGTCGAGGGCGGGGAGTTCGGGCAGGCCCGCGTCCGTGAGGGCTTGCGGGTTGAAGCCGGGCAGGGTGGCGCGGGTGATGAGTGCGGTGGCGAGCTGTTCGGCGTAGGCGGCCCCGGTGCGGGCGGCCTCGATCTGTGCTCCGGCGCGCAGCGCTTCGACGCGTTCGACGTGCGCGTGGTCCTCGCGACGGGCCTCCGTCTGCCGCTCGAAGGCGGTGGTGGCGCGGCGGTCGGTGCGCCAGTAGCGGGCGGCGAGCCCGTAGGCGACGGCGGTGGCCACGGCCCACAGCAGGATCGGGAGCGAGAGTCCGTCGGCGTATCCGGCGACCCCGGCCAGGGCCAGGGCGCCGGAGGTCGCGAAGGCGGTTCCGGCGAGGACCCCGTCACCGCTTCCGCGTCCGGTGGCGGCGAATGCGCCGGCCGTTGCGGCTCCGGCCGCGAGGACGACCATCAACGTGGCGTTGCCGACGGAGTGTTCGGCGCCGTTGGCGTTCCAGATCCGGCCCAGGATGAGCACGGTGGAGGTGGCGACGGCGGGAGCGGCTTTCGGGGCGGCGATCGCGACCCAGTGGCGGTGAACGAGGGGTTCGTTCATGGCGGGCCTCCTACAGGTCCGGTATGGCGTCGATGACGGCGCGGGTGAGGTCGTTGATGGGGCCCGATGCGCCGGTGGAGGCGAGGAAGAACCCGAACATGACGGCGACGAACGCGGCACCCCAGCTGAGGGAGTTGGAGCGGAGCAGGAAGAACAGGACCAGTCCGAAGAGCAGGACCAGGGAGACGGTGACGGCCACGAGGAGCCTCCAGAAGGGGAGTTGGCGGGCAGGTAAAGTGCGTAGCGGTGCTCGCCCCTTGGGGCGGGTTTCGAGTGGGACCGGCGGTCGCGCCAATCTGTCGTCAGCTAGACGAGGGGTCCGCCTCATGGCGGGCGACCGCCGGTCTTTTGTCTGTGTCAGCGGGTGCCGTCGCGGTGGAGGCGGGCGGCGACGTTGTAGAGGTGGCGGCCGATCCGGATGCGCTTTCCGGTGGCCTTGCAGCGGCGGCAGTCCTTGCCGCGCTTGGCCCGGCCCTTGCGGTCTGTCTTGATGGCGTGGCCGAAGCCGCGGCACCTGCGGCAGTTCCCGAATGGCGAAGCCGCACACAAGGATGCATAACTCAGAGTGATGAGCAGGAGGAGTGCGCTAGCGAGCAGGGCAGGGGTCATGACGGGCCTCCTGGGCCTGTTTCCAGGGTTTTCGCAGGTGGGGCGCTAGTGACTAGCTCCCTGATCAATGCGGGTTTTGGCCGCTAGCGGTGCCGCTAGACCTAGCGGGGTGTGACGCTAGGTCTAGCGGCGAAATCCGTCAGCCCGCGTCCCGGTTTCCGTCACGCTCCGCAATCGCTGCGAGGATGCGGGAGCGCTCGATGCCACGCCGGTTGGCGCCCTTCCCGGTCTCGGTCTTGCCCCAGACCTGGCCGGTGTTGACGCCGTGCGGCTTCAGCGCGGCGGCCAGTTGCTCGGGCTCCCACCCGCCGTAGACGTCCGGCCGCAGTTCGGCGAGACGGGCCACGACGACCTCGGACCACAGCTTGGGCTCCTCGGCCGACACGACCGCGAGGATGTCGGCGAGCAGGTCGAACCCGGCGGCCTCGCTCGCGTCGAACGTCTCCCCGAGCGCGTGCCCGGACAGAGTCCCGGCGGCCTCGCGCAGGCGCCGGGCGCGCAGCCCGATCACCTCGGCCGTGGGTGCGTCGATGTAGACGGACGAGACGATCCGGGCGTCGGCGCCCTCACCGACGAAGTAGTGGATGCCCTTGTCCTTCCACGAGAACATCGTGGCCCGGATGCCCCGCTTGTAGCTGGACGTCCCGAGGACCATGTCGTTCTCCAGCTGGCCCATGACCTTCAGGCACCACCGGGCCGACGCGTTCGCCGAGATGCCGGTGGGCAGGGCCTTCGCGTCCGGGCGCTGGGTGGCGAGTAGCAGGACGATGCCGGTGGCTGGGCCGCGCTTGACCAGATCGGTGCAGATCTCTTCGAACTCTCCGCCGTGCTTGGGGTGCTCGAACCAGACCTGGCACTCGTCCACCCCGATGACGATCGGGTGCAGCCCGAGCTTCGGCTTGTTCGCCAGCTCGGACGTGACCTTGGACTCCGGGCAGATGTCGCGGGGCAGGGACCGGATCATCTTCGCCCTGCGTCGCAGCTCGGTACGCAGTTCCCGCAGGTCAGCGAGCGCGTACTCGATGTCCTCGTCGTCGTCCCCGGCCCGGTGCCGGTGGGAAACCCGTTCCCCGACCGGGTCAAGGTCGCCGGTGCCCTTGAGGTCGTAGGTGTGGACCTCGGCCCGGGTGTCGAGTGCGGCGATGAGCAGGAGCAGGCGGAGCAGGAACGTCTTGCCCATGCGAGGGATGGCGCCGATGACGCCTGCGATGTACATCAGGGTGATGTCGACCCAGCGTCCGCGCTGGTCAGTGCCGAACGAGACCGGCTTGAACAGGTCGACGGACCCGCCCTTGACCAGCGGCCACGCGGGCTTCGTCGCGGTCGACATGTCCTGATCCCCGACCCACAGGACCAGGCGTCCGGTGTGCTCGTCGGGGACGGCCTCGGGCCAGACGCAGCCGAGCGGGCGCCGCAGACCGGAGGCGAGCTTGTCGCGGCGCTCGATGACGTCGGTGACGGTGACGCCGTAGGGGAGGTCTCCCTCCGCACGCCATCCGGGGCCGTCGCGGGTGATCGGGGCGGTGAACGTGAACCCGTCCCGGCCCTTGCTCTGCACTTGGTTGATCGCCGTGATGCCGAGCGCTCCGAGGGCGCGGAGCACGATGTCGGACGTGAGCTTGGGTGCCTTGGTCATCTCGACCGCGCGGGTGATGACCGGGGCGTCGGCCTGTGTGCCGGCCGACCCCAGGGCGAGCAGTACGGCCCCGACTGAGAGGGCCTGGAGCCAGCCGGGGGCGAGTACGTAGATGGCGAGCGCGGCACCGAGCCCGACGAACATGGCCAGCACGGTGACCAGAGTCCGCAGCCGGACCCGGCCATCCCGCTGCCGGGAGAGCTTCAGGTACTCGGCCGCGTCCTCGCGGCGGACGGACGCGAGTCGGACCGGCTCGCCCTCCCGGTCGGCCACCCACCGCATCGTCCCGCCCACGAACTTCGCAGCCCCGGCCGGAGCCTGGAACGCGAGCCGTGCCGCGTAGTACGGGGAACGCAGTCCGTGGTAACCGGCAAGGTGTCCGTAGTGGCCGGTGGCCCAGCGGGCGGCGGTCTTGAACTCCTTGCCGGAGCGCAGCCACGCGGGGACGATGGCCCGGCGCTTGGCGCCCATGAGTCGGCCCAGGAAGCCGGGCCCGACTTCCGCCGGGCCGTCGACCATCACGGGCTCGGTCGGGTCGCCCGACCCGTCATCCGACCCGCTGCCCGACCGCGCGGTGTGCGGGTCGGCCGACCGGTCGGCGGTGGGGTCGGCCGACTCGGAACGGGCCGACCGCGCCTTGTCGAGGTCGACCACGTCCCCACCGGAGTCGGGTGCGGGGGTGGTGGCCATGTCGGCTTCGAGTCGGTTGAAGAGTTCGCTTTCGTCGTCGTGATTCACTGACAGTCCTTCCTGGACAAGGGAGTGGGCACGGGCCCGACCGACGCTGTGAGAGGTGAGCGGTCGGGCCCGTTGTTCAAGGCTGAGGCGCAAAAGGACCGCTAACTAGCCTGACTTTGAGCTAGTTCTGGCCCTAACCTCACGTTCAGTTATCGCCCTACGAGTAGGTGGGACACATGCCGAGTGAGGTCGGGATGCAGTACCTCGGTATCCCATGCATCGCACTGGTCGTTGCACTTGCCGAACGTCGGGGACATCAGGCCACCACCCCCATCTCGGGAGGGTTCGTACGCGCGCCACGGCGGCCCGAGCGGCGCCCGGTGACGGATGCGAAGAGCCAGCCGAGCCCGGCCCGGCGGACACCGGCCCGGCCCTGCTTGGCTGCGTACATCGCCTCATCCGCCCGCCGCAGCAGCCCGGACAGATCCTCACCGGGATGGTCAGCGGCACGGACCCAGCCCAGCGACACCGTGGTGTGCACCGTCGGGTCGATCCCGTCTGCGGGGCGGGCGAGAACGCCGTGGAGGACCGCGAGGAGGTCGGCGGCGGTGCCGTGGTCGTCGATGACCACGGCGGCGAATTCGTCCCCGCCCAGTCGGCCGGCCACTCCGGCCCGGCCGACGTAGTGGACGAGGCGGTCCGCGGTCGCCTTCAGCAGCGCGTCCCCGGCGGCATGGCCGTGGCGGTCGTTGATCTGCTTGAAGTGGTCGACGTCCGCGAGGACCACCACCGCCCGAGGATCGCTCAGGATCTTGGACGCGCGGCGGGTGAACCCGTCCCGCGTCCACAGCCCGGTAAGCGGGTCGCGCCGGGCGCGGTGCAGACGACCACGCAGCCACCATGTGTGGGCGGCCCAACCGGCTGCCAGCGGCCCGGCCGTGGCCAGTGCGGTTAAGAGTGTGTTCATGCCGCCACCGCCCCGGCGTGCTCCGCGTCCGGCTCGGTGTCTTCCTGCTCGGCGCCGGGGTCGACGCTGTGCAGGACAAGGGAGGCGGCAGCCTGGCGTTCGGCCTTGAGCGTGTCGCGCAGAGTGCGGGCGGTGGCCTGCGAGACGTGGACAGCAGTGCGGATGCCATCGGCGGTCAGTGCCGCGTCCGGCCACGCCTCGGTGACCTGCCGTGCCTCGGCCAGGATCTCTTCCGCAGTCCGTTTCGGCTTCGGCTTCGCGCTGCGGCGGGCGGGAGACTTCGCGGGCGGCTTCGGCTTGGCGGCCTGCTCCGGCACGGCCCCGGGGTCCGGCTTCACGGGCGGCTCGTTCGGCGGCTCGGTGGGCGGGTTCTGCTCACCTGCGGGGTTGGCCTCCCCGAGCTTGAGCAGGACACGTTGAGCCCGTGGTGTCTTCGAACGCCACCTACGGCCGTGCCGCTCCCGCAGCTCGGCACGGGCCAGCAGGCGTTCCCGCTCACGGGTCAACGCGTCGGCGTACGAGGTGATCTCCCACAGCGTCATCCGACGCCACAGGGTGAACGTGGAGGGGAAGGCCAGCAGCCACCGGGACGCGCGGATCTTGTCGATGCGCCGTCCGGTGACGACTCCGATCCGGGAGGCGTAGATGTGGGCGCCGATCTCGGAAAAGACCACCCACAACAGCGGCATCGTCCCGTGCGCGATCTTCGCCCACGCGCCGTCTCCGGCGGCAACGTTCAGGCCGCAGGTGACCAGGGTGAGTGCCCAGGGCACGAACCGCACCCACGCAAGCGCCATGTCCATCCGGATCAGCAGCAGGTTGGCCACGGTGAACACCGGAATGGCCGTGTCGATACCGACCGGGAGCATCCACGGCTCGCCGAACCCCCACCGCGCGGCAGCAGCGGACACGGCGTCGAAGGAGGAGACCAGACCGAGCGCGCCAACCCCGGCAGCAGCGAGCGCGCCGACTCCGGCGAGCCCCATTTCCGGGCGAGTCAGAGGCGGGACCGTCGGACGCTCGACGGTCCGGGCCGTCTCGATGGCGGTCATGCCGCAACCCCACCCCGGTACTGACGACGGCCGGCCGCTCGGCGGACAGGCAGCGCGGTGACGTTGAACAGCTCCGGCGCGTGTGCCTCGATCGCCTCGGCGGCGACACGGCTGACGCGGTCGGGGAAGTCGGGGTTGTCCGCGAGGATGTCGCGGGCCGCGTCCAGGCGGGCCGCGCGCTCCATCTCGCTCTCGCCGTCGACCCCGAGCCACAGCTCAACCGGCGTACCGAGGGCGAGTTCAACAAAGTCGGTGCTGCTGACGGCCTGGTGACCGCCGATGTACGTACGCATATGGACTTCTCCTGTGAGCGAAGGGAGTTGGTGCGGCCTCGGTCTTTGGCGAGAGGTGGCCGCATCGGTGAGAGAAAGAAAGACGCTGGGACGGCCTCCTGTGTGTCTCCAGGGGACCGCGACATCAGGGGATGATTCAGGTGGCCGTGGCAGCCACGCAGACGAGGTGGTCGGCCGCCTCGATCGCGGCCAGGCGGCGCGTGTTCAGCGAATCGGTGTCCGGGGCGTTGCGCAGCGCGTAGGACGCGGCGGCGGCCTCGTGTGCGGCGTCGGCGAGGGCGGGAGCGAGGATCACGAGCGTGGTGAGCGGAGCGGTGAGCGCCGAGCGGGTCGCGTGGCTGGCCGCCCGTGCTTCCCGGTACTCGGCGTCGGGGGCGCCGGAGAGCCGCAGGTCCTCGCGGGCCCACATCGTGCGGCGGTGGTCGGCCAGGGCCACGGTCAGCGTGGTGACGGCGGCGACCCGGTCCCGCCGCGCTTCGTAGGCCCTGGACTCGGCCCGGTCCGTTCGAGCGGTGCGCTGCTGGAGCAGGTACGCGGTGACGGAGCCGAGCAGCGTGCCGGCCACGGCGATCAGGCTGGTCCACATAGCAATTCCTCCTTGGCGGCTGAATCAGGTGATGCCCCTTGCCGCGGTGCGGCAGAGGCAGAACGCCCCGGCCAGGAGTCGAACCCGGCCTACGACCATCGGGGCGGTGAAGCTCCCGAATCCGCGAATCACCGGGGGTCCCGGTGGGTTCCACAGATCGGGTGGACGCGAAGGGCCTCACTGCCCGTGCCGGTCCAGAGCACGGGCATCGCCCGGATTCTTCGTCGGTTCACGTCGACCTCCAGGGAGGACGGACATTGGTACGTACGTGGCGTGGTCGCGATCTCTGCCCTTGTCTCACCGCACGTGAAAGACCCCTCGGTCGACCCGAAGGGCGACCCGGAGCAAGGTGCTTGCTGCTCGTGTACTGCTCGTGCGGCAGGGCCTGCGGCTTGTCGCAGATGCCTGTCGTTCTGTGTCCACTGTTCAGTTCTCAAGCAACGCGGCTTCCTTTGGGCTCGCTCCCGTTTTCGGGGCCCTCCGGGCACAGTTCGAAGCGGCCCAAGCCGGGCCCTTCTTCGCTTCCGCCTCACAACCGATGCGATACCTCTATTACAGGTACTGCATCGAGATTCGTCAAGCAGACCGTGGGGACTTCTTTGGTTCGCGCCGGGGACTTCCTGGCGCACCATCAGCATCAGTGCTGGTCAGGGGCGTTGGTTACCCCATGCGTGGACACCTTGAAGCCATCTGGATACCTTCAAGAGGTCCCAAGACGTCCCCGGGGGTTGAGATGTCCAACGAACGCCTTCGGTCGGCTCTGCTGGCGCAGGGCATGACTGTGCAGGACCTGGCTGACGCGATCGAGGTCAACCCGAAGACCGTCGAACGCTGGATCACCCAGGGCAAGGTTCCGTACCGAAGGCACCAGTACGCCGCGGCGTCCGCGCTCGGCGTCGACGTGACGACGCTATGGAACGACTCGCGTGCCGTTGATACGGCGACTGACTTGAGCAAGGCGGAGATCGTCACGATCTATCCGCACCGCCACATGGTGCCCAACACCTTGTGGCGCGAGTTCTACGAGCAAGCCGCATCACACATCGACGTTCTCGTCTACTCAGGTCTCTGGCTGTCGGAGGACCCCCTCTTCCACGACCTCCTGAAGAGGAAGGTGAAAGGGGCGACTCAGGTGCGAATCCTGCTCGGTGACCCCGACTGCGCTGCGGTGCATCAGCGTGGGATAGACGAAGGCCACCGCATCATGGACGGCAAGATTCGCAACGCCCTGGTGAATTACCGGCCGCTCTTCACGAGCCACCCGGACATTGGTTTCCGCCTGCACGACGGAACTCTCTACAACTCGCTCTTCCGCTCCGATGACGAGATGCTCGTGAACACCCACGTGTACGGAATCGGGGCGTACATGGCGCCTGTCCTGCACCTGCGGCGACTGCCCGGCGGTGGGCTCTTCGACACCTACGCGAATAGCATCGAGCAGGCGTGGGGCGGCGCACGCCCGGTCACGGATCACGACATCACAGGAGCTTGAGCATGGGACGCATCGACTATCTGCACGACCCTGACGCCCCGCCGGCCAACTCGGTCGTCCCCTCCGTCGTCGCCTTCGTGCAGAACGACGCCGGTGACATCCTGCTCATCCAGCGGTCGGACAACGGCCGTTGGGCGCTGCCCGGCGGCGGCCACGACGTGGGCGAGTCCATCAGCGAAACGGTTGTGCGCGAGGTCTGGGAAGAGACCGGGATCAAGGCCGAAGTCATCGACATGTCGGGGATCTACACCGACCCCGGGCACGTGATGCTGTACGACGACGGCGAGGCCCGGCAGCAGTTCAGCATCTGCTTCCGGGCCCGCCCGGTCGGCGGTGCGGTCCGTACGAGCGACGAAACAACACAGGTCCGCTGGGTCTCCCCGGCGGACCTCGCAGAATTCGACATCCACCCCACCATGCGACTCAGGATCGAGCACGCGATGGACCGGACGCGCACCACGCCCTACATCGGCTGACGCTTCGCAGCGGAAAGCCGCTCCACGACGCGCGCCGTGCAGGCGAGGATCTCGGGCTCGGCACGCCTGATGAACTTCCCGATCAAGCTGTCGGGACCGTACCGACCGGCGATCTCGTTCACCCGGTCCACGGGGTTTGTCGGTGTGCCGTCCGGTGTGGTGTTCATGTCGCAGTAGCAGAGCGCGTCCGCGAGGTGGGGCCGTTCCCGGGGGAACTCGCTTTCCAGCTCGTCACGCATGCCGCGTGCCTCTGCCTCCATCCATGCACAGGAATGGTGTGCGACAAGGCGCACCAGGCGCTCATCGGCGTGGGCGACATCCCGGAGGTACCGCGCCCCGTCCAGCGGGTGGAAGCCGGTCTTGGCGAGGTCGGGCGCGTAGCCGATGTCGTGCAGAACCGCGGCCGCCTCCATAAGGTCTGCGTCCGAGCCCAGGATCGAGGCGATCGTACGGGCCCGCTCCGCCACCCCCTGTGAGTGGGCCCAACGGCGGGGCAGAGGCTCCGAGAGCAGCGATTCGGCGAGGGGGTAGGCCCAGTCGGTCAACGTCGTGGAACTCAAGGTTTCACACTCTCCTCTCCCGGCAGGGCCAGCACTGTGCGCTGCTTTCCCTGCCTTCCTTCCGATACCAGTCCGGCAGCCTGCAGCTTGTCGAGTGCCTTGCTCACCGTCGGCCGCGAGACGTTGAAGCGCGCGGACAAGGCCGACGTGCTGGGGAAGGTCGCCCCCACGGGAAGTTCGTCATCTGTGATCACGTCGGCGAGACGTTCGGCCAGTGGCCGGCGGTCGACGGACTCCCCTCGCCGCACCACCCGCCAGCGCCCACCGGGCACCGGCTCCGCGACCCCCTCCTTCTGGAGAGCTCCGAAGACCCGGAGCGCGACGCCGCGGGACACACCGTGGTCATGCATCAGCTCCGCAGCCGACGGCAACTCGGTCATCTCCTCGTCGGCTTCGATCTGAGTTCTGACAACATCAGCGATCTTCAGGAAGGTCCCGCGAGGGCTGGCCTGCGACACGCGTCTTCCCTCTCTCCGTCGTAGTTGCCTCAAGCCTGCCATGCTCCTCTTCTCGTCAGTACTGCCCGGAGGGCGCGCCAACTGCTCACAGGACCCGGAAACTGTGCGCGGTGAGCCATGTGTGGGCCACCGAGGCACTACCAGCGGCCGACCCCGGCGAACGCACAGAGCAGAGGTTCAGCCGTTCGTTCGTGCAGTGGCACGCTCCACCTGGATGCGCAGAAGCACCGTGCTTGCTCCACGTACGTGCGGATCGGCAGCAGACGGGCTGGGAGCAGAGGTCGGTTTACCGGCCGGGCCTCGCGCGGTCGCCAGCCCGATGCTGGTGCGACGGAGGAATCTGGCTAAAACTGGCATCCTTTGCGTCCATAGCTGGCAGACTGCGCCAGATGCGTCGTCGACGGAAAATGCTGGCGCTTCAGTAGAAAACTGGCTAGATCGCCAACCCATTAGGCGCGATCGCGCAGGAGGTATTGCGCAACTCATGCCCAACTCCATGGCTTCCCCAAGCAGGGGAAACACAACCGACGAATTGATTCGGCACCGCCGAGATGTCGCCGACTTGCGGCGACGAATAAGAAATCGTCGCATGCAGGTCCTTGGCTTATATGGCACCCCTCTTCTCCTCGTCTTCAGTGTTCTTTCTTGGTTCGCCGCAAAAAACTTCCTGTGGCTAGGCAAGGATATGCCCAATTCGGCGCATGGGGCTTTCTTTGCGGTCTCGGCAGTCCTGGCGGCCGCCAGCTTCTTTCAGTTCATCGTAGAGTTCTCCGACGAATTCTGGGACTGGGAGGATGAAGGAAAGTCAGTAGCCAGTCTCAGGCTCGACCTGGAACTTGCAGAAGAGCATCGAATCCTTGAAGCAAGGCGACTTACTCCTTCAGCGGTGGAGCGTCAAGCTTCCTATAAAGAAAGGACTCCTGCAGAGGTAGACCGCCTGCGAAAGGAGTCTCGATACTACCGTCGCGTACACCTCTGGATGCAATGGCTGCTCTTCTTTAGTTCGGCTGGCGTCAGCGCGATCACCGCCTGGTATGACCCACCCCAGCCTGGCAAAGGTGCTCTAATTTTCTTGGGGTTCACCATCACGGTGATCACGGCTGCCGTTGGCTACTTCAAGCCCCGCGAGCGCGCCTTCAATCTGCAGCAGACCGCAGACAATATCGAACAGCATGTCAATGCGATCGATCTGGGAATCGCACCGTACGTGCAGGCTGATGCTGCCAACCTAGAGCTTTTCGCGACCAACGTGGAAAATATGCGAGTTGAGCAGAGGAAGCGTGAGCAACAGCTCGACCAGCCCCATCAGGGCCAGCAAGAGGTTGTCTGATCTTTGAGAGGGTGCGCCGCGGCCCAGACCCGTCGGAGCAGTCTCATCCGTAGTCTCGTTCACCGCCGTACGCGGTCGTTCAGCCCCCCGGCGAGCGTGGCCGTGGTCTGCCGAATGCATGTGCGCGAACTGGGACGAACGTGACCGTGCAGAGTTGGAAAGCGTGTTGGGGGCAACCCCTCACGAGTTCGAATCTCGTATCCTCCGCCATTGCTCTCACCGGGCAATACGTCGAAGGGCCCCACCGTTCGCGGTGGGGCCCTTCGACGCTCTCTCAGCCCTCGTTGTTCTGGTCTTTGTCCAGAGAGGTGTTCGGGGAGAGCCCCCAGATGGCGTCCGCGATCTTCTGCGCCACGTCCTTCAGCATGGCGTCGGGCACATGCAGGTACCGCGCGCGCATCCGGGCGGACGTGCCCACCTCCCAGCCCATGATCTGGTCGATCACGCGGTCCGGGACGCCAAGCAGCATGAGGACGGTGGCGGCGGTGTGCCGGGCGTCGTGGAGGCGTCCGTCGCGCACGCCCGCGTCATCCAGCAGCTTCTTCCAGTCGTGGTAATCCGTGTTCGGGCTCAGCGGGCCACCGAGCGGTTTCGCGAAGACGTAGTCCGACTCGGTCCACAGGTTTCCGGCGGCCTTGCGCTCCCGGGCCTGGGCTTCCCTGTGTGTTCGCAGCATCACAACCAGGGGGCCCGGCAGGGGAACCGCACGGCGGCCGGCGCGCGACTTGGTGTTCTTGGTCTCGCGCCGCACCTGCTTGCGGTCTGGGCAGTACCCGGCCTTCCGGCCGCACGGATCTGCCTCCTTGCACCCGTGCGCGTACTTCGGGCGCAGCCGGTTCCGGCGCAGCTTCAGGTACTCGTGATCCAAGTCCACGTCGACCCAGCGCAGCCCCAGCGTCTCCCCCTGCCGCAGGCCGAGCGCCAACGCGAGCATCCAACGGACGCTGTTGCGAAGCTTGTTCACCTCGATCAGCAGGCTCTGCGCCTCCTCGACGGAGTAGGACTCGATCTCCTCCTCCGGCTCCTCCACCCGAGGCGGCTTGGCCAGGGCGGCGGCATTCTTCGCGGCGTGGCCGCGGCGCACCGCCTCACCGAAGGCGGTGCGAGCTGTGCGGTGCGCTTGGTGGGCCGTCGCGGGCTTGCTGCCGTTCTTCTGCATACGGCGATACAGGCTCTCCAGGTGCTCCGGCTCCAGGCGGTCGATGCGGTGCTTACCGATGCCGGGCACCAGGTGTACTCGAACGGCAACCTCGTACCCGTCGTAGGTGTTCTCGCTGACGCCGTCCTTGGCAAGGTTCTCGACCCAGTGCCACAGCCACTTCTCGACCGTCCACAGCTTGCCGGGCTGCTGTGCGGTTCCCTGGTCACGCTGCTTCTCCAGCCGCTTGACCTCTTCGTCCAGGGCATCTTCGGTAGGGCGGGTGATGTGCCTGCGATAGGGCTCGCCATTGTCCTTGTAGCCCATCGGCACCCGGGCGTGCCACCGGCCGTCCTTACCGAAGTAGGTAGCCGTTTCGCCGTTCGCCCGACGAGTGCGCTTCTTCTCCGCCATGGGCGAGATCTCCTTAAATCAGTGGGGCAGAACGACCGGAGCGCCGCCCCAGCGGGGGCGGCGCTCCGGTGTTGAGCAGGTCAGGCAGCCGCACCGCCCGTGCGCGGACAGCACGGCGAGGAAGGTCCGGTAGACGGTTGCGTGAACCGCGCTGCTCGCCTCGGTGATGCGCTGCTCGGCCATGGCGATGCCACGGTCCAGGTAGGCGGGTGTGCGGTGGCGGCACTTCCCGCCCCCGACCGGCGCGGGCGCCGTGATGGCGAGCGGTGCCCGCCGGACCGTGGGCTCCTTCACGGCGAGCGCGCGCACGGCGTCTGGCAGATCGGTCATGGTGCCGGTGCCGGGGCCGAGCCACCGGGCGTAGGACGTCGTGGACTTGAGGTCGACCCCTTCACGGACACCGTTCACCGAGCGCATGGCGCCCCGGTAGATCCAGTGCTCGCCGCGGGTGGTGGGCACGGTCCGGGTGGCGGGCAGCGACTCGCGGGCCCAGGTGACCGCGCTGGCGTTGTCGAGGTCGACGACTGTGAGACCGGCGCCGCCGGGGTGGTACCCGACAACTTCCGCGTCGCGCCAGGCGGTCGCCCACGTGGACGAGGTGAGGACGCGCGGGTCGGTGGTGGCGGCGGCCCAGGCGTGGCACGGCCGCGGGCACCGGCAGGGGCCAGGGCTCTTCATGTGTGTGCGCCCGCCACATGCGTTGTCGGCGCAGTCGGGGCAGTTACCGAACGGGCCCTTCCCTGCCCGCAACGGCAGCACCGGCACGTTGCCCGCCGCGAGGTACAGGGCAGTGTCGAGGTGACGGCCGTCTCGCCGGATCGGGATCGAATCGGTCATGCTGGGTGTCTCCAGTTCTGTAGAAGGTGCTGGCAGGCAAGGGCGGCCCCGCGACTTTGGCGAGGCGAGGGGGCCGCCCTTGGCGTAGCTACTTGCTTGGCGCCGTGGCGGGAGTGGTCGGTGGCGAGAGCGGCCAGGTGGCGGGCCTCGGCGGGGGTGACGGCCCGGTAGCGGATGCGGAGGGTGCAGCCGGGGGCCGGGCACCGCAGGGTTCGCAGCCACGCGAGGCGGGCGATGGCGTCGGAGATCTGGTCGGCGTACGTCTTCAGGTTGGGCATGGGTGCCTGCTCCTCAGCGGTGGTTGATGGTGCCGTTGGCGCGGCCGAACATGCCACTGGCGGTGATGTTCTGGGTGATGTGGGTGGTCGACCGCCCGTTGCCGGTCTCGTTGCGGGCGAGGCGCAGGAGGACGGGGAGGCCGATGGCTCCGGCGGCGATCAGGGCGACGGTGGCCCAGAGGGCGTGGCTCATGGCGATCAGTCCCGGGGCGGCGTAGGAAAGTCCGATACCGGCGGCGGCGACACCGCCGCCGACCGTGGGGACGAGGAGGGCGGTGGTCTTGGCCCATGCCGGGATCGGCTGCGCGACCGGTACGGGTGGCGCGGGCGGGGCCTGGGTGGGGGTGTAGGCGAGGGTGCGGATGCCGGGAGGGGCGCCGTTCGCGAGTGCCGGGCTGAGTGGTGGGTTAAGGGAGGTTCAACGAGGTGCAGGCTGAGGATCAGTACGCCGTACCGTCGTCGCCAGTCAGGGGCTCTGCGTAGTCGAGCATGTACTCAAGCAGTCCCCTGCTCAGTGAGCCGCTTTCGAGATCCTCAACCTCGACGTAGGTGGCATCACCCTTGGTGAATACCCCAGTCACACGAAAGTCGCGGTCGTACTGCGGGTAGTCCGGAATGCGTCGAGCCCAGACAGAGCCGATCCGTGGCTGTGCGGTCATGCCGTGAGGCTACCCGTGCCCCTCACGTGCCCGATCGAGCGGGAAGCTACGGGGAACTATGGGCAGTCGCGGTGCGACCACACGAGAACGGCCCCCGACCAAGTTGGCTGTTCAGGGGCCGATCTCATCGCGCTACCTGCGGTGGGTGTGGGATTTAAACCCACGGTGACATCGCTGCCACGACGGTTTTCGAGATTGCTTCAATCGCCGACAAACCAGAGATACCGGTGCGATCCGTTCAGGACAACCTGACACAGCTCGCGGGCCTGTACGACCCAGGCCCCGCCACAGGCGTCCGGAAGCCGATCGAGTTCGGCGAGGAGCAACGGGACCTGCCGATGATTGAACATCGCGTCTCCGTAAGGGATCAAGGCCGAGAGCATCGGAAAGGCAGCCGGGTCGAGGGCGGCGAAGGCATCCCTCCATTCCACCCCGCCCCGGACACTGGCCACGATGTCTCCAGAGTCGCCACGTACCTGCATATTGATCACTCGCTGACCCTATCGGCGCCCTCGTGCCCGCTGCCTGCCCGTTCCGCCAGGAAGTAGCGGGGACTCACGGGGAATAGCGGCGCCAGGCACGCTCCGGCCCAGGTCCGGGAGTTGCCAGGTCAGCCGTCATCCGCATACGGCGTCTTCCGAACTGGTGACATGCCACACATGCAGCAGCCGCCTACGGCAGGGCCGCAAACCGAAGAACTGGCCCGCAAGGGAATCGTGTCCGAAGTCTGGTCTAGGTTTTGCCTGTGAACCACAGCCGTTCCAACGCCGGGGCGCCCCGCGAGCCCGACTTGCCTCCGTACCAGGTAGTCCTGGCAGAGACTGATTGGGGTTCGCTTGAGACCGCTTTCGGAAACGGTAAGGACCTTCCCAAGTTCCTGAGACGGCTGTTGGAGCCCGATCCCAAGGCCCAGGTCACCGCTTTGTCGGAGCTAGGGGAGATGGTCAACCACCAGAACTCCATCTACGAATCCACTGCCCCCGTCGCCATGTATGTCGCCGGCATCCTCACCCACCCGGCGGCTACGACCCCCCGGCCCTATCGCAACGTACCCATCCGCGCGGCGCTGTTGAACTGGTTGGTTTCCACGGCCTACGACGCCTCCGACGAGATTGTTCGCCGCATGGAACAGTGGTTTCCTGGCTTCTCCACCCACGACAGCACCATGGCGTCCTTCCGGGAGCTGCGCCCGATACTTTATCGGGCCGTCTCGCCCTTCCTGCAGGACGGCCACGAGGACGTGCGCGAAGCAGCCGTCATTGCTGCGCTCATCCTCGCCGAACACCCTGCGCTCGCCGAACACCGCGATCACCTCGCCACGCACGCGCGCCGCATCCTGGACACCAGCAGCGACGACCCCAACCGACGCGTTGCCCGAAAGGCCCTCGAAGCATGGGGCCACGACATCCCCAACCTTGAACGCTTCCAGGAAAAGCCCTGGGACTGCGGGCCACACAGCGATGGCCGCGGCGATCTCGAACCTCCCTTCTGACCGATACGCGCACGGCCCGAAAACGGAACACTGCAGCGGGTGAGAGACACCAACCCAAGGACGCGCGGCCAGCCGAGTTGCTTCGGGACGAAGAGCGTCCGTGCCACATCCGTGCCAGAACGGGCGGGGTCTCACGGGGAATCAGAGTGCGCAGGAGTACGTGGTGCCGGACGCCCCCAGGGCGAGGAGCCCGAGGTCAGGTCCAGAGCGCCCAACCTCGCTCCTAAAGCGGTGCTACCGATCAGGGTGGAGCGGCTCATGATGGTGCCAGACGAGGTATCGGTCTTCGCGGCGTAGCTCCGCGGAACCCCACTCAAGTCGTATCAACCCGCGGCCCATGGAGCAGGCGTAGGCGACGAGGACTAGCCCCACATCCGGGGGGAGCTGTCCGAGGTCTCGGTGAGCTTCTTGCTCTTCGAGCTCTTCGAGTCCTAGGTCCAGTTCGCCTTGCATGGGCTCTGGCCCGTGACGTCGGATTAGGTCGGCGCGCAGTCCGGTTGCTCGTCGTAGTCGTGCCGCGGTGACAGGCACGTCCGTCTTGGCGTAGCGGATCGGGTAGATCACATTGCCGGCGACGACCATGACTGTTCGGGCCTGGAGTCGTACGGCGGTTGCGTCGGGGAGATGTTCGAGGCAGGCGGCGAGCTCCTCATGGCCATTGGACAGCTCGCGGACTACAGCAGGTTCGTGGACCACACCATCCGCGCCGTCCTTCTCCCGTCCGAACCGCGGAAGGACCTCCTGGCCCTGGCCATGATGCAGGACTGCGCGGTGATCTGGCCCGAGGGCAAGGGCTTCGTCAGCACCAACCCCAAGGCACTTCCGTAGCGGTGGAACTCTGTACAGCAACGCAGTACCGCAACCACAGCAACCGCCCCCGTCCGCTACCGTCTCTCTGGGGCCTCGTAGCGGCTGGAATGGCCGTCGCTGACCGATCTCGCTGGAGCTACGGACCAGAAGGTTGCAAGTTCGAATCCTGCCCGAGGACGCACAGACAAGAGGCCCCGGAGTGATCCGGGGCCTCTTGCGTTTCAGAGGCGTGTTGGATGATGGGGGCAACGGTTGGCGTTCACACGCCGTTTCAGGGGTACACCCGTCGACTGGGCATAGGGGGAGCCGGTGGTGTCGCAGGGGCGGGATCAGTCCTTTCTCGACAGCAACGGCTGGACGGTGACGCGGCTCGTCGCGGCTGTGTGGGGAACTGCCAGTAGCAGCAGTGCGGCGTGGGTGCGTGTGGTGTGGCTCGTGATCGGTGCTGGGACCGCCTGGGACCTGGTGCGGGATCTGGTCAGGCGACGTCGGCAGCGCGGGGCCGGGTTCGCCGACGTCCGTGACTGACATCGCGGACAACTGCGGGAAGGGAGAGGTTTGCAACACCACCGCACTGGACCGGAAGTATCGCCACCCCTCGGACACTCGTTGTCCTGGTCATTGTCCAGTGCACTAACGATCACCGTCGTTCACCGCCGTACGCGAACCCCGTCTGACCTGCCCAGTGAACGCGCACGTACCCGTCCGTACGGTCGCGCTCACAGTTGGAAAGCGTGTTGGGGGCAACCCCTCACGAGTTCGAATCTCGTATCCTCCGCCATTGCTCTCACCGGGCAATACGTCGAAGGGCCCCAC
>NZ_JBSFBQ010000074.1:0-30782 GCF_053593015.1 Streptomyces sp. NPDC002403
CAGCGTCCACCGCATCGAAGCCCACACCGACCTCCTGTTCACCAAGCGCCACCTCTGGAACCGCTCCAACATCGAACTCGACTTCGGCGGCCACCGCATACGCACCGAAGGCATCGAGAAGAACACCCACGACAACCCCTTCGGCGCCGTCCTCTCCTTCCGCGGCACTGTCACCGACACCACCGTCCAGCACGCGCTCTCCGGCAAGGTCATCGAGCTCACCGACACCTTCCCGGTGCCCGACGCCAAGGCGTTCGAGGTCGGCCAGTGGTGGGCCGTGCAGGTCGCCCCGGTCGAGGGCGGCGGCGGTGACGAACGCGAGCTGCAGAAGCTGGTCGAGATCACCGAGATCGTCGACGCCGGGCACATCCGGATCGGCTACCTCAACGGCTGGGAACTCGCCGAGGGCCGCAGGCTCACCTGGACCCGCGTCGAACCGGTCCGGGGCACGCACATCCGCAACATGGTCTTCGAGGGCGCGGGCCCCGACGAGTACACCGGCTCCCACCCCGTCAGCTTCGAGTACGCCGTGGGCTGCGACGTCTCCGGGATCCACGCCACCGGCACCTTCTGGCCGGTCATCATGCGCCGCTGGTGCACCCGCTTCCGCACCGAGGAGTGCTCGCTGAAGAACCCGCCCACCGTCGAGTACGGCGGCGCGGGCTACCTCACCCAGCAGATCTACTGCCTGTACGGGCGGGTCGCGGACTGCACGACCAGCAATGTGCGCCACCTCAACGACCTCACCGCCTCCGCCTACTGCACCGTCGTGAACTGCCACGGCGACGGCGACGACGCGGGCGGCAACCCCTTCACCACGCACGGTCAGTACGAGCACGACCTGCTCTTCGACGGCAACTCCGGGCTGATGGACATAGCCAACTCCGGTGCGCAGTGGGGAATCTCCGCCAAGCGGATCACCGTACGCAGACACGTCTGCTCCTGGTTCACCGCCAACACGAAGATCACCGATCTGACCCTCGAGGACATCACGGTGATCGCGCGCCCCACCTTCGACCAGGCCGGCACCCTCACCGTCAACGCCGACGGCGCCCAGGTACGCGGCTGCACCGCGAAGACCTTCGCCGTCGCCCAGCGCTCGGCCCGCTCCACCCGGCCGACCACCATCAGCGACTGCTCCTTCGAGCTGCCCGCGGGCGCCGTCCTCGTCCAGACCCCGGTCACCGCCCCGGTGCACTTCGTACGCTGCACGTTCAAGGGCGTCGACGGCGCGGTCCTGCGCGGGGCGGGGCCCGTCCACTTCACCGACTGCACCGTCACCGGTGCCGGGAACGCGGCCCCGCTCTCGGTCGGATCCGCGGATCTGCGGATCGACGGCGGCAGCTACGACAACACCGGCTTCGAGCTCAGCGCCGTGCGCGACCAGCGGATCACCGTGACCGGCGGCGCCCGTCTCACCGGCAGCAACAAGGCCAAGGCACTCCTCGGCCGTGCCGCCGGCCCGGGGAGGGTGACCTGGGACCTCGGCGCGCTCAGCAGCGCCGCCTCCGGAGCGGACACCGCCCATGTCCGTATCGACGAGGGCACCAACCACTACGCGGCGACCGGGGCCCGCTTCACCGGCGGCACCCTCCATCTCGCCCCCGGCGCGCTGGACTCGGTCCTGCACACCTCGTGCGTGGAGGACGGGACGAAGCGTGGCGCCATGCCCGCGAACGGCGACAAGGTGCGCACGGACGGGAACCTGATCCTGTGACCGCCGTGATCCGCACCGCGACGGCGGCCGACGACCCGGCCCTGGCCGCCCTGTGGCGGCGGTGCTTCGACGCCCCGCAGATCGCCGGCCTGCATGCCCTCGACCCGGACCGCCACCGGCACACCTTCGTCGCGCAGAACGCCGACGGGGACGGGATCGACGCCGTCGTCGTCTACGTACCGAGGCTGATCCGTGACGCGCACGGCACCCCGCGGCGGGTCGGCGGCATCGGCAGCGTCGCCACCCGCCCCGAGGCCCGGGGACAGGGACTGGTGCGGCGGCTGCTGGAGGCGGCCGAGCACACCATGAGGGCCGAGCGGTGCGACTGGTCACTGCTGTTCACCGGGACCCCGGGCGTCTACCGGGGCTCGGGGTGGCAGGAGTTCGCGAGCACGTACACCGAGGGGACGCTCGCGCCACCGCCCGCCGCCGGGGAGTTGCGGATCCGCGAGGCCACCGCGCTGGACGCCGCGGAGGTGGCCGCGCTGCACCACGCGTACAACGCGGACCGGCCGCTCAGCTCGGTGCGGGCGCCCGAGGACTGGGCGGTGCGCGTGCCCGCCTGGTACGGCCCGCTCGACCGGTCGCTCGTGGCCGAGGACCCCGGCTCGGGGGCGCTCGTCGGCTGGATGGTGGCCCAGCACGAGGGGGAGTGCGTGGAGGTACGTGAATTCGCGGGTGTGCCCCGGAGCCTGGGCGGGCTGTTCGCCGCCGTCGGCGAACGGGGCCGGGCGGCGGGCCTGGACCGGGCCCGGGTGCGGCTCCCCGATACCCCGGAGGTCCGGGCCGCGCTGCCGGCCCTGCTGGCGGACGCCCGGCAGGTGACGGAGAACGTGGGGATGGCCCGCCCGCTGCACGCCCGCGCGGACGCCGTCCGGGCCACGGTCACGGCGCCCGGCGCGGTCCACTGGTACGGCGACTGTTTCTAGGAGGAGCCGGGGCGGGGCGCCGTCAGCGGCATCCGCCGCCACCCCGCCCGCGGTCGGCCCTCGGACCGTCGAAGGCCCGCAGCGTCCAGCCGGTCACGACGGATGCCGCGCGATCGCTGCAAGGTCTCGCAGATCAGCCCTGGAAGACCAGGCGAATGTCCTGGTTGGTGATGAAGGAGAGTGCTTCGCCAGCCGGGAGGACCGGCCGCAGCGCGTCGTACACCGCCCGGACGCGTTCCGGCCCGTACGCACGCATGTCCTCGGTGGCCTGCAGGAGCAGGCCACCACCGGACAGGGGCGTCACCGCTGAGAACGCCGCCGCGGCCTCCGCTCCCTCCTGGCCACCGAGACGTAGGGCGACACCGGGCGAGCAGACGGTGATCCAGGAGTAGCCACGGAGCTCGTGGTTCAGTGTCGGCACCGTCTCGTGCGGAAACACCCCGAGCGCCACTTCGAAGGCGCTGCGCCCGGTCGCTACTTCGATGTCATCCGCGATGCAGCCGTACAGACACGTCCGCCCGTCCGACTCGGCGTCTTCCAGCCTGCGTTGCAGAAAATTCCTCCAGCGCGTCTGGGCGGCCAAGGACGTCTCCGGCGCTGCGAATTCCTGGCTCGATCCGTCCACTGCGAGAGTCACCCACTCCGGGGCGTCGTATTGACGCCGCATGGACAGGTCGATCCACGGGCTTCCCGGATATCCGTCCGCACCGAGCCGGCACAGACGGACATCCGCCGCCAACGGAACTTCCTCGACGCTCTTGAGAAACTTCTGCCAGCCCCGGGGGGACCACACGCTGGAGGAGATCTTTCGCCCCTTCGGCGTGTGACGGGTCACTCCGAACGACCCCCAGAGTTCGCCTGGTTCGCCGAAGGGAATCCCGCTCTTCCTCAGCACATTCGAGCGTCCAGTGAGATCCAGGGATGCCGCGAATGGGTCGAGATCAGTGCTGGCCAGTTCACCGAGCGCGTTCTCGAACCATCCCTCGGTCAATTTCCGCAGATCCGAAGCCGCATCAGGAAGCTCGAATGCAGCCTCCAGGTGAATATTCGCATTGAAGCGGAATTCGGATTCTGCAGTTCCCATTACCCTCTACCCGTTCACTTACCCGTTTGAGTACCTTGCGGGCGCCGATCCCACCGGCCGGATCATACCCCTCCTGCTGAATAGATCCCCGCGTCGCTGCATATCTGCCCTAGAAGACCGGAATGAGCGGCATGGGCAGTGGACCGGTTCCCGGGTTCGGCGTAAAGGGATTGTTGGACCAGTCGTGGTTCTCCACATTGGTGTGCCAGCAGTCCTGTGCTCCCTCCCACAGCTTCCCGGCATCGATGAGCGGTTTTCGCAGTTCCACCACCGGCACGTTCTCCGGCACCGTTTCCGGGAGTTGCCTGGTCTTCGGCTCGCCCTTCGGATCCTTCTGCTTGGCCCAGGTGTAGAGCTCAAGACCCTGGGTCTTGGGCGAAGAGGTCACCGTGATCAATTCCTTGGGATTGGCCTTGTTCGGTGCGACGCCAGGTGCCACGAAGGGGAAGCCGGCCACCACCCTGCGGTTGTCGCCCTTGGCTCTCAGTTGTGTCGTGAGGCGCGTGAGATAGTTGCCCAGCTGCTCTGGACCTTGCGCTTCCGCTTCTCTGCCCTTGTGCTTCATCTCCCACACATAAACCGTTTTGTCGGTCCAATAGATCAAGTCCGCGTAGCCCGGTTTCTTGCCGGGATTCTTGTACGAGCCGCCCTTGATGGAGTTACTGGTGCGCTCGGTCGTGACCCGGCCGCGCCCAGCGTTGTGGAGGAAGTCCCACACCTGCAGAATGACTGCCCGGAGGTACACGGCGGTGTCGTGGCGGTTCGTCCAAATCTTCCGCCAGCTCTGCGCAGCCGCCTTCTTCCGGGCCGCCTGGCGCTCCGCCTCGCGCTGATCCGGGTCGTAGAGACCGGAGGGATCACTGCGGCTGACCGGGCTGTTGTGGCTGTACGCGTACCCGTTCATCTGGAGCGGGTCGGCGATGTCCTTGACCGGGTCGGCGGAGAGGAAGCGCCCGGTCGACTGGTCGTATTCGCGCGCTCCGAGGTGCACGAGTCCGGTGTTCGCGTCGTCGACACCCACGCCGAGGTAACTGCGTCTGTCGGGCCAACTCGACGGCTTGGTACCGCGGTTCTCGCCGTAGGGCTTGAAGGCCCTCCGGGTCACCGGCTGCGTCGCGGACTGCTCGACCGCGGTCGTCGCCGTACCGAGGTGGTCGGCAAGGAGCACGGCCAACTTTTGGGACGAACGGCGCGCCGATCACCACGGTGACCACGGTCTCCAACGCGAAGCCTCCGGCCGCCGGCCCCAACGTGCTCTATGTACGCGCCGTTGACGACGCGGGCAACAAGTCCGAACCGCGCAAGTACCTCTTCTACGTCACCCCCCCCCGCGACAAGGCCGACGCACCCGGAGACTTCACCGGTGACAAGCTGCCGGACCTCATGGTCGTGGACGGCAACGGCAACCTGCGGTCCTATGCGACCGAGTACACGACCGACCTGACGAAGGGCGACGGCCGCATCGGCTACTCCGCGTCCGGCGCCTACCAGGGCAACCCGGCCAAGGACCCGAACGGCAAGGACGACGAACCCCAGTACGTGGCCCCGCCGTCCGGATACTGGAAGAACACCTTGATCACCCACCTCGGCGATATCTACGGAGGAGACGGGCTTCAGGACCTCGTCGCTCGTCGGGAGGGCAGGTTGTGGGTGTACCCGGGTGACGGGTACGGCGGCGTCAACATCGACAAACGCCAGGAGATCCTGCTGCCGTCGAACGCACCGGCCCCCGACACCATCAGCCAGATAGTCTCCGCCGGCGACGCCACGGGCGACGGCAAGACCGACTTCTTCCTCACGGTCGGCGACGCCATCTGGGCCTTCGTCGGATACAACGGCGCCACCATCGAAAAGGCCGTACAGCTCTCCAGCTCCCCTTGGACCAACCGTGACATCGTCACCGTCCAGGACGTCACGGGAGACGGGGTCACCGACCTCGTCTACCGTTCCGGCGACTCCGGCCGCCTCCTGCTGCGCACCGGCAAGAAGGCCACGGGGGGCGGGGTCGACCTCAACTCCCTGGCGGCCGCCGTCAACTCCGCCGAGGGGGCTGACAGCATCTACGGGGCGAGCGGCTGGGGAACCGACAACATCCGATTCCTCTTCGGCACACCCGACGCCAATGGAGACCTGATCCCGGACATCTGGACGCTCAGGACCGATGGCACCGTACGGTTCTATGCCGGTTCCCGGACCGCCCTGTCAGGCTCAGGAATCCAGATCGTCACCGGTTGGCAGAACAAGATGGCCATCGGCTGACGCCACCTCCAAGCGCCGGGCCCGGACACAAGTCCCGGGCCCGGCGTTTGTGTTCAGGCGTGCATGCCCGTTCCGTGACCGGGTCTGCCGACCCGTGAGGTGTACTCGCACAGCGCGGTGGATCAGCCGGACGACCGCCACGTCGATGCGCCAAATGCCCCCTGCGATGCGGACACCTTGATGGCGGATCGTGATGGTCCGGGAAGATGGCGGCGCCCGTTACAGCGCGGCCACGGCATTGCGGGCGTTCCTGCGGTGAGTTCGGGGCGGGCAGAATGGGCAGTGTTGGAACGGGCGCCGGCCGATCTGGTGCGCGCCCAGGCACTCAGCGCGGTGTTGGCGGTGTGGGCAGACGGCGCCCGACCGGCCCCGCCCCCGCGTCCATCCGCTTCCGGAACTCCCCGGCCAGGCAGGGGTACATCGCGCGGCCGTCACGGCACCGGCGCCGCCGACCGGGCCGCCTCGCGGGCCCGCTCCGGACTCCACGAGCCGAGCGGACGGGGGAGCGGGGCCGCGAGTTCTAGCATTTCGGGGCCCGGCATCAGATCCTCGCGGAGCCGCTCCGCCAGCAGAACCAGGAGGTCGCCCACCCGCCGGGGACGGGGGCGTGTACCGCCCGGACCGGGCCACGGGGGCAGCGTCCCGGCCCCGGGGCTCATCGGAACGGGGACGGCCGCGCGGCCGTCCCCGTTCCGGTACGCGAGGCGTTACGCCGCGTTCTTCGGCGGCTGTTCGTCGTACGCCGAGGTGCCCGAGTCCAGCAGGGGCTCCTGGGTCTTCAGGTGGGCCGGGGCGAAGGCGCGCAGCACGTGATAGCCGGTGATCACCACGATGGTGCCCAGCGCGATCCCGCTCAGCTCGAAGTTGTCGGTGATCTTCAGGCTGACCCCGCCGACGCCGATGATGATGCCCGCGGCGGCCGGCACCAGGTTCAGCGGGTTGCGCAGGTCGACCCCGGCGTTCAGCCAGATCTGGGCGCCGAGGAGGCCGATCATGCCGTAGAGGATGACGGTGATGCCGCCGAGCACCCCGCCGGGGATGGCCGCGACGACCGCGCCGAACTTGGGGCAGAGACCGAAGAGCAGGGCGAAGCAGGCGGCGGCCCAGTACGCGGCGGTGGAGTAGACACGGGTCGCGGCCATGACGCCGATGTTCTCCGAGTACGTGGTGTTCGGCGGACCGCCCACCGCGGTCGACAGCATCGACGCGGCGCCGTCCGCGGCGATCGCGGTGCCCAGCTTGTCGTCCAGCGAGGCGCCGGTCATCTCGCCGACGGCCTTCACATGACCGGCGTTCTCGGCGATGAGCGCGATGACCACCGGGAGGGCGACCAGGATCGCCGACCATTCGAAGCTCGGGGCGTGGAAGGAGGGCAGCCCGATCCAGTCGGCCTTGGCGACACCCGACAGGTCGAGCCGCCAGTGGTCCACGGCCTCGGCACCGCCGGCCGGGGAGTGGATCTTGCCGAAGACCCGGTCGAGGACCCAGGACAGCGCGTACCCGAAGACCAGGCCGAGGAAGATCGCGATGCGCGAGAAGAAACCGCGCAGGCACACTACGGCCAGTCCGGTGAACAGCATCACCAGCAGCGCCGTCCACTGGTCCTGCGGCCAGTACGTCGACGCGGTCACCGGAGCCAGGTTGAAACCGATCAGCATGACGACGGCACCGGTGACCACCGGCGGCATGGCCGCGTGGATGATCCGGGCGCCGAACCGCTGCACCGCGAGACCGGCGAGGAAGAGCACCACACCGACGGCGAAGACCGCACCGGTGACCACGGCGCTGCTGCCGCCGCTCGCCCGGATCGTCGCCGCGACCCCGACGAAGGAGAGCGAACAGCCGAGGTAGCTGGGCACCTGGCCGCGCGTGGCCAGCAGGAAGATGGCCGTCGCCACACCCGACATCATGATCGCCAGGTTGGGGTCCAGGCCCATCAGCACCGGGGCGACGAACGACGCGCCGAACATCGCGACCACGTGCTGGGCGCCCAGTCCGAACGTACGCGGCCAGGAGAGCCGTTCGTCCGGCCGGACCACGGCCCCCGGTGCGGGGGTCTTCCCGTCGCCGTGCAAGGTCCAGCGCACGCCGAGGCCGCCCATGGTCGCTCCCTGTGGTGTAGGTGCGGAGCCGAGCGCCTCGCCGGGCACGTCGTTGCCGCAGAAATGATCAGCGCCATGGTAATGCCGGATCGCGGCGTGCTCGCGGCCGGGCCATGCCCCTGAGCATGGCCGATGCGGGTGACGCGGGGGCGCGGGCCCTCGCGTCACCCGCCGGTGCGGTGGTTCAGGGACGCGGCTCGGCGGCCGCCGGGCCCGGGGCACCGGCCTTTGAGGACGGCACCGGCCTGCGGTCGCCCGCCCGCAGCACCCCCGCCCCCAGCACCAGACCGAACGCGAGCACCGTCACCAGGCCGAACGAGACGACCAGCGAGGTCGCCTCGGCCAGCGAACCGATCGCGGACGGTGCGATCAGCCCCGAGGTGTACGTGATCGTGGCGACGCCCGCGATCGCCTGGCTCGGGTTCGGACCGCTGCGCCCGGCCGCCGCGAAGGCGAGCGGGACGACCACCGCCACACCGAGGCCCAGGAGCCCGAAGCCGCACATCGCGAGCGCCGCGTCCGGCGAGGCGACCACGAGCAGCCCGCCGACCGTCGCCAGGACGCCGCCGACCCGTACGGTCCGGACCGCGCCGAAGCGGTCGACGACCTTGTCACCGGCTATCCGGGCGATCGCCATGGTCAGCGCGAACGCCGTGGTGGAAGCGGCGGCGAGTCCGGCGGAGGTGTCCATGATGTCCCGGAGGTAGACCGCCGACCAGTCCAGGCTGGCTCCCTCGGCGAACACCGCGCAGAAGCCCACCGCGCCGATGATCAGCGCCGACTTCGGCGGCAGGGTGAAGCGCGGCGGCGGCTCCTCGTCCGGCCGGCTGCGCAGATCCAGCACACCCTGGCAGGCGATCAGGCCGAGCGTGGTGAGCACCAGGGCGGCCAGCGCGTGGTGCAGCCGGGCGTCGGCGCCCAGGTGCGCGGCCACCGTGCCCGCCGCCGAGCCGATCAGGGCGCCCACGCTCCACATCCCGTGCAGCCCGGACATGATCGACTTGTCGAGCCTGTTCTCCACCTCGACGCCGAGGGCGTTCATCGCCACGTCCGACATGCCGGCCGTCGCCCCGTACACGAAGAGCGCGGCGCACAACGTCACCAGGTTGGGTGCCGTCGCGGGCAGGATCAGCGCCAGCGTCCACAGGGCGAGCAGCCCGCGCAGCGCGGTCTTGGCGCCGAAGCGATGGCTGATCGCACCGGCCAGCGGCATGGCGAGCGAGGCGCCGATCGCCGGGAAGGCGAGGGCGAGGCCGAGCTGACCCGCGCTGACCCCGGCGTGGTCCTGGATCCAGGGCACCCGGGTGGCGAAGCTGCCGGTCACCGCGCCGTGCACGGTGAAGACCGCGGCGACGGCGAACCTGGCCCGTTTCACCTGCTCCATGCCGAAGACCGTGTCTGTGGAATCCGTCGTCATACCGCCGTGCCCTCCCTTGGGGAATCCTCTGCTGCCGGTGGACCCGGCGCCCGTGTCCACGGTGCGGGCCGTAAACTATCAGGAACCCTGCCTGATAAATAGTGCGCCTGTGCACGCAGTGCGTCAGCGATCTGGAAGGATCCCGGCATGCCCGCATCACCGAGCACCGCACGGGCCATCAACGACCGGCTCGCCCTGCGACTGCTCCAGCAGGACGGCCCACTGACGGCCACGCAGCTGAAGACCCTGACCGGCCTCTCCCGGCCCACCGTCGCCGACCTCGTCGAACGCTTGCAGGGAGCCGGTCTGATCCGGGTCGTCGGCGAGGCCGGTGCCGAGCGCCGGGGACCCAACGCCCGGCTGTACGGAATCGCCGCCGACCGCGCCCACCTGGCCGCGCTCGACGTACGCACCGGCAGCGTCGCCGTGGTCGTCGCCGACCTTCTCGGCGCCACGCTCGCCGAGGCCACCCTGCCCATCGGCACCGGCACCGCCACCGAGGCCGCCGTCGAACAGGCCGCCGCGCTCCTGGAGCGCACCGCGCGCGAGGCCGGAGCCGGTCCGCTGCACAGTGTCGGCATCGGCGCGCCCGGACTGGTCGACCCGGTCACGGGCGAGCTGCGCGACACCACCGGGCTGCCCGCCTGGCACCGGCGACTGGTGCGGGTGCTCCAGCAAAGGCTGCCCGCGACCGTGCTGGTCGAGAACGAGACCAATCTCGCCGCCGTCGCCGAACACCGCGGCGGCGCGGCCACCGACCGCGACACCTTCGTGCTCTTCTGGCTCGGCCACGGCGTCGGCGCCGCCGTCATGCTGGACGGGAAGCTCCGCCGCGGCGCCTCCGGCGGCGCGGGCGAGATCGGCTTCCTGCCGGTGCCGGGCATTCCCGGCACGCCCTCGGCGCTCAACTGCGACGGCGGGTTCCACGCGCTGGTGGGTTCCGCCCCGGTCTGTGAACTGGCAGCCGCCCACGGCATCGCCGTGCCGCCGGGTACCGCCGAGGGGGACAAGGAGCCGGGCGCGGCCTTCGCGGTGCGGGCCGCGCTGGCGGGGGAGGGGGACGGCGAGGGGTTCCTGGACGAACTCGCCGGCCGTCTCGCCCTCGGCGCCGCCGCCGTCGCCGCGGTCCTGGACCCGGGCTGTGTGCTGCTGGCGGGCGAGGTCGGCCACGCGGGCGGCGACGCGCTCGCGGCCCGGGTCCAGGAACGGCTGACCCTGATGTCACCGCTGCGCACCGAGGTCAGGGCCGGGCGGCTGGGCGGCGCGGCGGTACTCCGCGGCGCTCTGCTCACCACCCGGGAGGCCGCTCAGGACGAGCTGTTCACGCCGTCCGCCTGAGACCCGGAACCGGTGTCCCGCGGGGCATGGCCGAGCCCGGCGGCGACCGGGGGCGATCCGGTCACCGCCGGGCGGTATCGGGGAGGGTCAGCAGGCTCCGAGGTCCTGCCAGGCACCCCAGTCACCGGTGGAACCGGGCACCTCGCCCTTCGTCCACCACTTGGCCTTCCACTGGTGCGAGCCGTGGCTGACCGTCGTACCGGCGCCGTACTCGGAGCCCGCGCTCCAGGCGGGCGCGGTGCAGCCGCCGCCACCGGGTGTCGGGTCCGGCGACGGCGTCGACGTGCCCGTGCCGGGGTCGACCAGGGTGGTGCCGCGCGCCAGGTCGGAAGCGAGGGCGTACGACTTGCCGCCGAAGGTCACCGTCCAGTTCGACGGCGTGGAGGTGGGCAGGTAGTAGACGAAGTCGACCTGCACCGAGGCGCCGGGGGCCAGGCTCTGCCAGGCCGGGAGCTTCAGCGAGACGCGGTTGTAGTCGCCCTCGATGCCGCCGACGTTGTTGGCGGCGGTGTGATCGCTGCGCACGATCGTCGTGCCGAAGCCCGACTGGTCCTTGGCGTTGGCGGGCGCGGACGTCGCGTAGTCGAACTGGAACTCCGTGGAGCCGGGCAGGGTCGCCTTCGTGTTGTTGGTGATCTTCAGCTTGGGGCTGATCGGGTAGTTGGAGTCACCGAGCGGGAACTGGTCGAAGGACACATCGATGTCGAGCGCCTCGGTGGGCAGCTCGACGGTGGACCGCTTCGCGCCGTACGGGGTGGCCGACTTGAACTTGTCGTACATCGTCGAAGTGAGCGTGGAGCCGGGCTCGTACTGTCCCTTGGCGGCGTTCCAGCCGTAGTCGCCCGCGAGCTCCCAGATCATGGTGCCGCCGATGCCCTTGTCGACGACGTAGTCCGCCTTCGCGGCGACCGACTGCTCGTCCTCGGTGGACAGGAAGACCTTCTTCTCGGCGTTCCACAGCCAGGGCGCGACCAGCGTCGAGTCGTACTTGCGGGCGTAGGTACCGGTCAGCTCAGTGCCGGCGGGGAATCCGTAGTCGGTGACGTAGTCGCCCACGACACCCTTCTCCAGGTTCTTCGCATGCCACATCGGGTTGGAACCGGCCGGTGATTCCTTGCCGTCGGCGTCCTGGTCGTGCCAGAGGTTGTCGATGCCGACCGCGCCGTCACCGCACTTGGTCAGCCCCGCGCCGGCCGGGCAGTCGGTGGTGGCGGCCCTGCCCCACAGCCCGTCCGTGCCACCCTGCACGTTCTTGAAGCCGCGGGTGTAGTACGGCAGGCCGATGTTGATCCGGCCGGCCGGCATGGAGCCGCGGAAGTAGTGGTAGGCCCAGTCGGTGTTGAGGTAGCCGGTGCCGCCGTACTGCGAGGTCGAGTAGACGCTCGCCTGGGCGAGTTCGGCGTCCTTGCCGTCGTCGAAGAGCGCGGCGTTCGGCCCGACGTACTCGTTCCAGGCGCCGTGCAGGTCGTACGACATGATGTTGACGTAGTCCAGGTACTTCTGGACCTGGAAGGTCTCCATCCCGCGCAGCAGATAGCCGGACGAGGGCGCGGCCACGCTCAGCAGGTAGTGGGTGCCGTCGGCGGCGGCGGCGCGGTCGAGCTTCTGGCGCAGGGTCTTCATCAGCGCGGAGTAGCCCTTGACCAGACCGGCCCGGCGCGCGTTGGACAGCGTCCAGTCCAGCGGGTTGCCCGCGTCCTTCATGGTCGTCGGGTACTCGTAGTCGATGTCGACGCCGTTGAAGCCGTACTTCTTGATGAAGGCGACGGCGGAATCGGCGAAGGTGTCGATGCCGGCCTGGTTGACCGAGCCGTCGGCGTTGGTCGCCATCGAGTAGAAGCCGCCGGAGTCCACCCGCCTGCCGCTGCCGTCGAAGTAGCCGCCGGTCTCGGCCCAGCCGCCCACCGACACCATGGTCTTCACATTCGGGTACTTCTTCTTGAACTTGTTGAGCAGATTGAAATGGCCCTTGTAGGGGAGGTCCGGGTCCATCTCCGCGCCCGCGACGCCCGGCCAGGTCATGCCGGTCGAGGCGTTGTCCGGCCCGTCGGTGCCCACGGAGAGTTTGTTGCCGCCGTCGACATGGGCGAACGCGTAATTCAAATGGGTGACTTTGTCCCAGGGGATGTCGGAGGCGAGGTAGGCGGGTTTGCCGTCCTTCCCCGTCCGCCAGTCCGTGAAGTACCCGATGACCCGCCGCTGGTGGTCGGCGCCCATCCTCTCGCGGCCCTCGGTGTCGTAGACGGAGCAGTAGGGGACGGAGACGCCGGGGGTCTCGTAGAGCCCGTCGGGGCGACAGGACTCCTGGTCGGCGGCGGCCGACGGGGTGGCGGCGAGCGAGCCCATCAGCAGTCCGGCGACGGCGACGCCGACTGCGAGCAGGGTGGCTCTCGCACGAGTGGGGGACAGCACGTTCGGTTCCTCCCGGGGAGGTTCGGCAGAACACAACTGGCAAGGGGGTGGGTCGTGTTGATGCCCCGGGTGTGCGCACACCGCGGGACCGCTCCTCGGAGGTGACGCAGAGATTAAAAGGACTAGACCACTGCGTCAATAGGTCTGGACCTTTAGGCGTCAACTTCCTCGACGGCGCCCCTCGCCCCCGCCGTCCTGTGAGCCAGTCCACAGACGCTCACCCGTATGGCCCGCCGCCGGGCGTGGCACACTGATCGTGTACCAGCAGCAGCGCACTCCGGGGTCGGTGCAATTCCGAACCGGCGGTTATAGTCCGCGACCCGTCCGCATCCAGCGGCCGGTTGACCAGGTGGGATTCCTGGACCGACGGTTAAAGTCCGGATGGGAGGCAGTGCGCGGCGGGCCGTTTCGCGGGTACGCCGCCGTCGGCGGATGGTTTTCGGGCGACCGATCCATCCGTGTTTTCCGGCGTTTCCGGCGTTCCCCCGTGGCGTTCCCGCTTCATCTGTCGTCATCGACAGGCCCCGGAGTCCGTGCCCGAAGAGGCAGGAGGACCCGGTGGACACCGCAGCCGACATCACCGCCATGCGCCGTGCGATCACGCTCGCCGCCCGCGGTCTCGGCTCCACCAGCCCCAACCCCGTCGTCGGCTGCGTCGTCCTCGACGCCGCGGGCCGCCACGCCGGAGAGGGCTTCCACCAGCGGGCCGGCGGACCGCACGCCGAGATCCACGCCCTGCGCGAGGCGGGCGACCGGGCCCGTGGCGGCACCGCCTACGTCACCCTCGAACCCTGCAACCACACCGGCCGCACCGGCCCCTGTGCCCAGGCGCTCGTCGAGGCCGGGGTCGCCCGTGTCGTCTACGCGGTCGGCGACCCGAACCCGCAGGCCACCGGCGGTGCCGACACCCTGCGCGCGGCCGGGATCGAGGCCGAGCAGGGGCTCCTCGCCGCCGAGGCCGAGGCGGGCAACGCCGCCTGGCTGACCTCGGTGCGCCTGGGCCGCCCGTACGTCCTGTGGAAGTACGCGGCGAGCCTGGACGGCCGGATCGCGGCCGCCGACGCCACCAGCCGCTGGATCACCTCCCCCGAGTCCCGCGCCGACGTCCACCGGCTGCGGGCCGAGGCCGACGCCGTCGTGGTCGGCTCCGGCACCGCCCGCACCGACGACCCGCAGCTCGGTGTACGCGGCATCGAGGCCGCCGTGCAGCCGCTGCGGGTGGTCGTCGACACCGGCGCCACGGCCGTACGGCCCGGCGCCCGCGTCCTCGACGGCACCGCGCCCACCCTGATCGCCGTCGCCGACGACGCCGACGCCGGGCACCTGCCGCAGGCGGCCGTCCTGCGGCTGCCGCGCGCCGCCACCGGCCACGGCCTGGACATCCCCGCCCTGCTCCGCGCCCTGCACGGGCGCGGCATCCGCTCCGTACTCCTCGAAGGCGGCCCGACCCTGGCCGGGGCCTTCGTCGCCGCGGGAACGGTCGACAAGGTCGTCGGCTATCTCGCCCCCGTGCTCCTCGGCGCAGGCCCCGCGGCCCTCGCCGACGCCGGAATCTCCACCATCGCCGAGGCGTTGCGCCTCGATGTGACCGAGACCGTCCGAATCGGCCCCGATCTGCGGATCACCGCCGTCCCCGGCCCTGCCCGGAAGGGAAACTGAGTGTTCACCGGAATTGTCGAAGAACTGGGTGAGGTCACCGCCGTCGAGAAGCTCGGCGACGCCTCCCGATTCCGCCTGCGCGGCCGCGTGGTCACCGAAGGTGCCAAGCACGGCGACTCCATCGCCGTCAACGGTGTCTGCCTCACCGTCGTCGACCTGGGCGACGGCGAGTTCACCGCGGACGTGATGGCCGAGACCCTCAACAGGTCCAGCCTCGGCGCCCTGGACACCGGATCCCGGGTGAACCTGGAACGTCCCATGGCGGTCGGCGGCCGGCTCGGCGGACACATCGTCCAGGGCCATGTCGACGGCACCGGGCACATCGTCGAGCGCAGGATCTCCGAGAACTGGGAGATCGTGAAGGTCTCGCTCCCCGCGGAACTGGCCCGCTACGTGGTGGAGAAGGGCTCGATCACCGTGGACGGCGTCAGCCTCACCGTCGTGGACGCCGGACCCGACTACTTCACCATCAGCCTCATCCCCACCACCCTCGCCCTGACCACGCTCGGCATCAAGGAGCCCGGCGACCCGGTCAACCTGGAGGTGGACGTCATCGCGAAGTACGTCGAGCGGTTGCTCGGCCACCGCGCGCAGGAGCCCGAGGAGCCGGCGAAGTGACTGCCCTGAACTGGCTGAACTCGGAGGCGTTCACCGTCTTCGGACAGCACATCATCTGGTCCGACATGATCGGCAACACCGTCGGTCTGATCGCACTGACCCTGGGCTGGCTCCGCTCCATCTGGACCTGGCCCGCCCAGCTGCTGTCCGGCGTCGTCCTGGTCGCGGCCAACGCCTCCGTGCACCAGGCGGGCAGTGTCGGCAAGCAGCTCGTCGTCATCGCCGTGGCCGTCTGGGGCTGGCAGCAGTGGACCCGGGGCAGGCAGCAGGCCCAGGACGGCTCCATCGCCGTACGGTTCGCCACCTGGCGCGAGCGCGGCTTCCTGCTGGGCGGCGCCGCCCTCGGCACCCTCGCGGTCGGCGGCCTGTTCACCGCGTTCCCCTCGCTCTCCTGGAGCCCGTGGGCGGACGCGTACATATTCGCCGGCACCCTCGTCGCCATGCTCGCCCAGGCCCGCGGCATGGTCGAGTTCTGGTTCGCCTGGCTGCTGGTCGACCTGGTCGGCGTACCGCTGAACTTCCACAGCGGACTCGCCTTCTCCGGTCTCATCTACGTCGTGTACGGCGCCCTCGTCCTGTGGGGCATGCGCGACTGGTGGCTGCGTTCGCGGACACCCGCTCTGGAAGGAGCCACGGCATGACTGCCCAGCCCACCTGGCTGCACCGGGAACACGAGGAAGCCGCCGAGGACCTCCGCCTGGACCCCGTCGAGCAGGCGATCCGCGACATCGCCGCCGGACGGCCCGTCGTGGTCGTCGACGACGAGGACCGGGAGAACGAGGGCGACCTCGTCGTCGCCGCCGAGAAGGCCACCCCCGAGATCGTCGCGTTCATGATGAGCGAATGCCGCGGGCTGATCTGCGCGCCCATGGAGAACGACGAGCTGGAACGGCTCGAACTGCCGCAGATGGTCGACCGCAACACCGAGTCGATGCGCACGGCGTTCACCGTCTCCGTCGACGCGTCCGCCGCGCACGGCGTCACCACCGGCATCTCCGCCGCCGACCGGGCCACCACGCTCCGGCTGCTGGCGGGCGGCCAGGCAGGCCCCGGCGACTTCGTACGGCCCGGCCACATCTTCCCGCTCCGCGCCCGCTCCGGCGGCGTACTGGTCCGCAACGGCCACACCGAGGCCGCCGTCGACCTCGCCCGGCTCGCCGGACTGCGGCCCGCCGGGGCCATCGTGGAGATCGCCGGCGAGGACGGCGTGATGCTGCGGCTGCCCCAGCTGGTCCCGTTCGCCCGCAAGCACGGCCTCACGATCATCTCCATCGAGGACCTGATCGCCTACCGCCGCAGCGCGGAGCCGACCGTCCGCCGCGAGGCCGAGGTACGCCTGCCGACGAGTTTCGGCCCGTTCACCGCGTACGGCTACCGCTCCACCACCGACGGCGTCGAGCACGTCGCGCTCGTCCACGGCGACCTCGGGGACGGCGGCGACGTCCTGGTCCGGGTCCACTCCGAGTGCCTGACCGGCGACATCTTCCAGTCCCAGCGCTGCGACTGCGGCCCCCAGCTGCACGCGTCCATGCGCCGGATCACCGAGGAGGGCCGCGGCGTCGTCGTCTACCTGCGCGGCCACGAGGGCCGGGGCATCGGCCTGCTCTCCAAGCTCCGCGCGTACGAACTCCAGGAACGCGGCGTCGACACCCTCGACGCCAACCTGGAACTCGGCCTGCCCGCCGACGCACGGGACTACGCGGCCGGCGCCCAGATCCTCAAGGACCTCGGCGTCCACAGCCTCCGGCTGATGACCAACAACCCCGACAAGACGGCCGCGATCCTGAGGCACGGACTCGCCGTCACCGGCCGCGAGCCGATGCCCGTCCAGGCCGGCGAACACAATCTGCGCTATCTGCGCACCAAGCGCGACCGCATGGGGCACGACCTGCCCTGGCTCGACACCGCCACGGCGTCGACCTGCGGCAACCAGTGAGATCACGGAAACGAACGGTAGGAGAGACATGAGCGGCAAGGGCGCACCCGAACTGTCCGTACGCAACTGCGGCGACCTGCGCGTGGCGGTCGTCGCCGCGCAGTGGCACGAGAAGGTCATGGACGGACTCGTCGACGGCGCCCTGCGTGCCCTGCACGAGCTGGGCATCGACGAGCCGACCCTGCTCCGGGTGCCCGGCAGCTTCGAACTCCCGGTCGTGGCCAAGGTCCTCGCGGGCCGCGGCTACGACGCGATCGTCGCCCTCGGCGTGATCATCCGCGGCGGCACCCCGCACTTCGAGTACGTCTCCCACGGCGTCACCAACGGCCTCACCCAGGTCGCCGTCGACACCGGGGTCCCCGTCGGCTTCGGCGTACTCACGTGCGACACCGAGGAGCAGGCACTCGACCGCGCAGGCCTGGAAGGCTCCAACGAGGACAAGGGACACGAGGCGGTCACCGCGGCCGTCGCCACCGCCGCGACGCTGCGCACCGTCAGCGAGCCCTGGCGCTGAACGCAGGGCACGGACCCCGTACTCTAAGACCATCATGGCGAACAAAACCTTCGAAGAGCTCTTCGCCGAGCTGCAGCTCAAGGCCGCCAACGGCGACCCCTCCACCTCCCGCACCGCCGAGCTCGTGGACAAGGGAGTCCATGCCATCGGCAAGAAGGTCGTCGAAGAGGCCGCCGAGGTCTGGATGGCCGCCGAGCACGAGAGCAAGGACGCGGCCGCCGAGGAGATCTCCCAGCTGCTGTACCACGTCCAGGTGATGATGGTCGCCCGCGGGATCTCGCTCGACGACGTCTACGCCCACCTCTGAGCACCACCCCCGCACCACGTACATCCGCAGAAGACTCCCTCCTCGCAAAGGAAACCTGACCTC
This sequence comes from Streptomyces sp. NPDC002403, assembly GCF_053593015.1. Lineage (NCBI taxonomy): Bacteria > Bacillati > Actinomycetota > Actinomycetes > Kitasatosporales > Streptomycetaceae > Streptomyces > Streptomyces sp. NPDC002403. The sequence continues at coordinate 18,356 of NZ_JBSFBQ010000074.1, forward strand.
ATGCTGCGCATCGCCGTCCCCAACAAGGGTTCACTCTCCGGGCCTGCGATGGCGATGCTCCATGAGGCCGGATACCAGCAGCGCAAGGAGTCCAAGGAACTCGTCCTCGTCGACCCCGAGAACGAGGTCGAGTTCTTCTACCTGCGGCCGCGCGACATCGCGATCTACGTCAGCTCCGGCCGGCTCGACATCGGCATCACCGGCCGCGACCTGCTGCTGGACTCCGGCGCCGACTCCGAGGAGATCCTCCAGCTCGGCTTCGCCCGCTCCACCTTCCGCTACGCCACCAAGCCCGGCACGGCCGAGGGCCCGCAGGACTTCGACGGCAAGACGATCGCCACCTCCTACGAGGGCATCGTCGCCAAGCACCTCGCCGACGCCGGGGTCAACGCCTCCGTCGTCCACCTCGACGGCGCGGTCGAGACCGCCATCGAACTCGGTGTCGCCCAGGTCATCGCCGACGTCGTGGAGACCGGCACCAGCCTGCGCAACGCCGGACTCGAAGTCATCGGCGAACCGATCATGAAGTCGGAGGCCGTCGTCATCCGCCGTACCGGCGCCCCGGACGACGACCCCAAGGTGCAGCAGTTCCTCCGCCGCCTCCAGGGTGTCCTGGTCGCCCGCTCCTACGTGATGATGGACTACGACTGCCGCGTCGAGCACCTGGAGCGCGCGGTCGCCCTCACCCCGGGCCTGGAGTCGCCGACCATCTCGCCGCTGCACCACGAGGGCTGGGTCGCCGTCCGCTCCATGGTCGCTGCCCGGGAGGCGCAGCGGATCATGGACGATCTGTACGACCTCGGCGCCCGCGCCATCCTCACCACCGCCATCCACGCCTGCCGCCTCTGACGGCCGGGCACCCACCCGGAAGACAGAAGAACATCATGTCCGCCCCCGCACCCCGGCCCGAACTCCCCACCCTCCCGGTCACGTTCCGGCCGACCCGAACCCGGGTGGTCCTGCTGACCGTGGGGGCGGCGATGTTCCTCGTCATCACCGCCGTCGCCATGACCCTGGAGCAATTGAGCCCGGGGGAGCGGGCCAGCTTCGTCTTCACGGCGCTGCTGTTCTTCGGAGTGCTGGCCCTGCTCAGCCGTCCGAAGATCGTCGCGAACGAGGACGGGGTGACCGTGGTCAATCTCACCCGGACGCGCAGGCTGTCCTGGGCGGAGATCCTCCGGGTCAACCTGCGTGTGGATGACCCCTGGGTCTTTCTCGACCTGAGCGACGGGACCAGCATGCCGGCCCTCGGCATCCAGCCCGGAATCGCCAAACAGCAGGCCATCCGCGACGCCCGTACACTCCGCGCCCTCGCCGAGAGCCACGGCACCGGAACGGACATCGGCTGAGCCCCCTGCCCCGCACGGCCTGTTCTTGACTACTCTGGAGGGCGGCGGTGCCCCTGTGCACCCCGCCCCGCACCAGAGGTCCAGGAGAATCGGGACCGGCGGGGCTTTCCTGCGACCCAAGGAGTGACTCCTTCCAGCAATGGACGGATCGTCCGGTAGTACCTGCGCCGCCCCTTCCCCGGAGGCGGCGGCATGACCACCCCCCTGCTGCTTCTGAGCGCGGCATTCCTTCTCATCCTCGCCAACGGATTCTTCGTGGCAGCCGAATTCGGGCTCGTCACGGTGGAGCGGCCGGACGCCGAGCGCGCCGCCGCCGAGGGCGACCGGCGGGCCCGTACCGTCGTCGAAGCCCTGCGTGAACTCTCCTTCCAGCTCTCCGGCACCCAGCTCGGCATCACCATCACCTCACTGGTCGTCGGCATGCTCGCCGAGCCGGCCCTCGCCCAGCTGCTGGAGGGCCCCCTCACCGCGACCGGGCTGCCCGACGGCGCCGTACCCGGCGTCAGCGTGGTGATCGGGATGATGGCGGCCTCCGCCGTCCAGATGGTGATCGGCGAACTCGTGCCCAAGAACTGGGCGGTCTCCCGGCCGCTCCAGGTCGCCCGGTTCGTCGCCGGGCCCCAGCACCGTTTCTCCGCCGCCCTGCGCCCCGTGATCAGTCTGCTGAACACCGTGGCCAACCGGCTGGTGCGACTCCTGGGCGTCGAACCCACCGACGAGCTGGCCTCCGCGCGCACCCCCGGGGAGCTGGTCTCCCTGGCCCGCCACTCGGCCGAGGCCGGCACCCTCGAACAGGACACCGCCGATCTCTTCGTGCGGACCCTGTCGCTCGCCGGACTCACCGCCCAGCACGTCATGACCCCGCGGGTGAAGGTCAGCGCCCTGCAGTCCTCGGCGACCGCGCAGGACGTGCTCAACCTCACCCGCGCCACCGGCCTCTCCCGCTTCCCCGTCTACCGGGAGCGGATCGACGAGGTCGTCGGCATGATCCACCTCAAGGACGCGCTCGCCGTGCCCGCCCAAGACCGGCTGCGCACCCCGGCCGGACGGATCGCCGTGCCGCCGCTGCTGGTCCCGGAGACCCTGCCCGTCGAACAGCTGCTCCAGCGGCTGCGCAACGAGCAGCCGATCGCCGTCGTGGTCGACGAGTACGGCGGCACCGCAGGGGTCGTCACCCTTGAGGACATCATCGAGGAGCTCGTCGGCGAGGTCAGGGACGAGCACGACGCCGAAGGCGCCGACCGGCCCGAACTGGCCCCCGCCGTCCCGGAGGACGGCCGCCCGGCCTGGGACGCCGAAGGCAGCTGCCGCGTCCTCACCCTGCGCCGGATAGGACTCGACGTCCCCGACGGACCGTACGAGACCGTGGCCGGACTCGTCGCCGATCTGCTGGGACGCATCCCCGCCCCCGGTGACCGGGCCGAGCTGCCCGGCTGGCGGATCTCGGTCCGCCAGGTCGGCCACTACCGGGCCGAGAAGGTCCGCTTCGTCCGCACGGCCGACCCGGCCGGTATCGGTACCGGGACCGCCCCGGTGGCCCGAGAGGTCCTGGAGGCCGTGCGATGAGCCTGGTCCAACTGCTCTTCGCCGCGCTCCTGGTGCTGGCGAACGGCTTCTTCGTCGGCGCCGAGTTCGCCCTCGTCTCCGTACGGCGCAGCCAGGTCGAGCCGCTCGCGGCGGCCGGCTCGGGCCGCGCCCGCCAGGTGCTGTACGGCCTGGAGAACCTGCCGCAGATGATGGCCGCCGCCCAGTTCGGCATCACCGTCTGCTCACTGACCCTCGGCGCCGTCGCCGAACCGACCGTCGCCCATCTGCTGGAGCCGGTCTTCCAGGCGGTCCACCTGCCCGAGGCACTCATCCACCCGCTCGGCTACGTCCTGGCACTCGCCCTCGTGGTCTTCCTCCACCTCGTCATCGGAGAGATGGTCCCGAAGAACCTCGCGATGGCGGCGCCGGAGAAGACCGCGCTCTGGTTCAGCCCCGGCCTCGTCGGCTTCGCCCGGCTCTGCCGCCCGGTCACCGCCGCACTGGGGGCCTGCGCCCGGCTGGTGCTGCGGATCTTCGGCGTCGAACCGAAGGACGAGGTGGAGGCCGTCTTCACCAGCGAGCAGCTCAACCGGCTCGTCGAGGACTCCGGCCAGGCCGGACTGCTGGAGCCGGAGGCGCAGGAGCGCCTGGAGGACGCACTGGAGCTGGGCAGCAGGCCGGTCACCGACGTGCTGCTGCGCCGGTCCGCCCTGGTGACCGTGGACCCGTCCGTCACCCCGCACCGGATCGAGGAGCTGACCGTACGCACCGGCTACTCGCGCTTTCCCGTGTGCGCGGAGGGCGGCGGTCCGTTCATGGGCTATCTGCATGTCAAGGATGTCCTGGACCTGGAGGACGGCGAGCGAGCCGTCCCCCAGCACGTATGGCGCCCGATGGCGACCGTACGGGCCGAGCTGCCCCTGGACGACGCCCTGACCGTGATGCGCAGGGCGGCCACGCACCTGGCACAGGTCGCCGACGCGTCCGGCCGGATCCTCGGCCTGGTCGCCATGGAGGATGTCCTGGAGATGCTCGTGGGCGAGGTGCGCGACCCGGCCCACCGGGTCGCGGTCCCGCGCCGAGCGGCGGAGCCCGCGAGCACGACGACCGGCTACGGCGAACTCACCGCGTCGGTCCGCTAGGGGTTTTCGTTCGGATCGGGCCCCGCGAGCCCGGCACGATCCGGACGAGAGGCCCTGACAGCACCTCCCGGTTGCCGGAGGGAAGGCTCCTCCGGCAACCGGGCTCAGAGGACCGGCGGCTCCTGCGGCCCCCGGTCCACCGGCCCGCGGCCGGACAGCACCTCGCCGTACGCCTGCATCAGGTCCGGCAGCCGCAGGGTGGCCAGATCGTCCCGGCCGGGCACCGCCGCATAGCCGGAGAGCCGCAGATCGCGGTAGGCGCAGCTCTTTTCGTACAGGGTGCGCAGGAACCGCCCGTTGCCCAGCTCGTCGATCCAGCCCTGCTCGACGACGTGGCCGCTGATGGAACGCAGCTCGTCCAGGGACTCCTCGTCCCACACGTCGCCGTTCTCCGCCGCCAGCACCTCGCCGATCGAGGTGAGCTCCAGCGGCCGGTAGCTCGGGAAGTCCACCCGGGTGGTGAACCGCGAGGAGAGCCCCGGATTGGTGGCCAGCAGCCGGTCCATGCCCTCCGGATAGCCCGCGAGAATGACGACGAGATGGTCCCGGTTGTCCTCCGCCCGCTTCAGCAGGACCTGCAGGGCCTCGTCGCCGTACGCGTCGCCCTTGCTGTAGCCGCTGTTGGCGAGGCTGTACGCCTCGTCGACGAAGAGCACCCCGCCGAGCGCCGAGTCGATCAGCTCATTGGCCTTGACCGCGGTCTGGCCGAGGAACTCGCCGACCAGATCGGCCCGTTGGGCCTCGACCAGATGGTCGCCGCCCAGCAGCCCCAGCGCGTAGAAGACCCGGCCCAGGATGCGGGCCACGGTGGTCTTGCCGGTGCCGGACGGGCCCGAGAAGACGAAATGACGCTTGGGCGGCTGTACGGGAAGTCCCTGACCGGCCCTCAGCCGCGCCATGTTCAGCTGCGCGGACAAGGCCTTGACCTGGCGCTTGACGGGCTCCAGTCCCACCATCCGCTCCAGCTCGGCCAGCGCCTCGGCGAGCAGCACCGGATCGCTGGGCCCCGCCGGGAACGGCGACGGCGGCTGTCCCGGCAACGCAGCCCTGCGCCGCGTCCCGCCGGACGGCGGCGGCATTCCGAGGCCCGGAAGGCCGGGCGTCTCACCGCCGGAACGCGGCTCCCGGCCGTCCACCGGATCGGCGCCGGGCACCGGATCGGCGCCGGGCGGCGGATCCGCGTCCGGCTGCGCCTCCGAGACGGTGCTGTCCGTGCCGAGCCCGGCCAGCGACACGGCGGCCAGCCCCGCGGCCTCGTCGGAACCCTCCAGACCGTCGTAGTCCGCGATCGCGGCGAGCCGCGCCGAGGTGTCCATGAAGGCGGGGTCGATGCGGTGCACCGCCCGGTAGAGCGGCAGGGCGGCGGCGCTGCGGCCGGTGCCCTCGTGCGCGCGGGCCAGCCAGTACCGCAGCTCCTTGCGCTGCGGCTGCTCGCTGCGGCAGCGCATCAGGGCGGTGGCGAGCAGCGGCTCGGCCTGCCCGTACATCTCCAGGCGCACCCGCGCCATCCCGCCGAAGAGTCCCGCCTCGATGCCGAGCAGCGGATCGTCCGTCAGCTGCTCGGTGTTGCGTACGAGCTGCTCCCAGTCCTTGACCAGGTACGAGCGGCAGGCGTGCAGGAAGCGCACCTGCGGGTCCGCGTCCACCGGCGGCAGGCCCGCGAGCGCCCGGTCCAGCTCGGGGACATGGCGGCCGTCCAGCCAGTGCGAGGCGTGCGCGAGCAGCAGATCGCGGGCGTTCTCCAGCACCGGCTGCACCCACCAGCCCAGCCAGTACCAGGAGTTGAGCGTGCGCCGATGGCGGGTGCGCTGTTCGCCGAAGCGCTCGCGATGGCGGTACATGCGCAGCAGTGCCGTCGTCGTGTCGACCCTCAGCGCATGGAGGCCGAGCCAGCCGTCCGCCATGCCGGGGTCGAGACGGACCGCGGCCCTGAACTCCTCCTCGGCCTGCGGGTAGGCGCCCATGGTGTAGGCGTCCACGCCACGCAGCCAGGCGAGGTCGGCCGGGGCCTGCGTGCCCTGCGTGCCGATGTCCATCTGGTCCCCCACAAACCGTGCCCCCAGGATGTCCCGCCGCACGATTCTGCCCACCGGGGCGCGCCGAATCACTTTGCCGCGGACGGGAATTGACCGCACCGAGAGGCATCGTACCTGCGCAGGGAGTGTGCGACTAAGAGCACCGCAGCAGAAGGGATACCGTGACCCAGGGTGAGCGCAATGCGTCGAACCGGCATACGGGAGGGGGTGCGAGGGCAGAACGAAGCCCCCGATCACGGGGGAACAATCGGGGGCTTCGTGTTCGTGGGGGCTCCGAAAAGCCGCACAATGAGAACGTAAGACCTGTACCGCCCCTGGGTCAAGCGGAGTTGGGGCACTTCCGGGGCGTTTTCTCACCATTCAGCACGACGGCGAATCGCGATCACGTTCGGTGACGGAATGGTTCGTTCCTGCTGCTGTTCCGGCCCCCTCCGAGAACGCGTAACCCACCGGCAACTGCCGTACCAGAGTGTCCGCGTGGGGACGCGAAGGATCGGCCGAGAAGTGCTTCGTCTCGGCCGCCGTCCACCCGTCCCAGAAGTCCGAGAGCGCCGGTCCGTCCCTGCGCCGGCCGCGCGCCCAGGAATCCGAGGCGGCGAGGTCCATCCACAACAGCCGGGCCAGCGAGGGCCGCATCGCCCGGCGGCCGGCCCCGACCCCCTCGATCAGGACCACCGGGGCGGGCTCCAGACCGCGGGGCGCTCCGAAGCTCCGCGCGGTCCAGTCGTACGGTGCGTACCGCGCGCACTCGCCGCGCTCCAGCGGCCCGAGCACCTGCTCCCGCAGCCGTTCCATCCAGGTGAAGAAGGACTCGTGGGTGGCCATGTCGTCCAGGTGCAGGACCGGGGCGTCGCCGAGCGCGGCGGCCAGGCGGCCGGTGAAGGTGCTCTTCCCCGACCCCGCGTGGCCGTCGACCGCGATCAGCCGCACCGGGCCGCAGGACGGTGGCAGGGCGCGCAGCCGCGCGGCGAGGGGCGAGAGGTCGTTCATGCCCACCAGCCTACGAGCCGCTCCGGAGCAGCCGCAGGTCACGCCAGTGGACCAGACCAATATTGGTTGACCGGCGCGAGCCGAATCGCTGGCCGGATCCGGCCATGACCCGCAATAGTTGGCGCACTGTCGTGCACCTGCAAGCCTCATTCCGCTGACGACCGGGGGTCTCGCCCATGAACCGACCGACCTCACGCAGAACCGTGCTGACTGCCGCGCTCGCGGCAGCGGCCACCGCGGGCGCGGTGTCGTCCGCCGGCCCCGCGACCGCCGCCTCCCCGCCCCGCACCTCCTCGGCGGGCGGTGCCGTGGACAACAGCTCCTGGCACACCTGCACCGACTGGCGCGCCGGCTCCGGCGCCGGGACGCGGGCCGTCGCGGGCCGCCGCCCCGGTCTGGTGATCGCTCACGCCGAGGGCCGCACCGACTACACCGATCCGCACACCGGCACGACCGCCGCCTGGGAGTACGCGACCTGGACCTCGCCGGTCCACCGGTCCACCGTCCCGGCGACCGAGGTGATCGCCTCCTGGAACGCGGACACCCCGGCGGGCACCTGGATCCGGATCGAGCTCCAGGGCCGCTACTCGGACGGCACCTCGACGCCCTGGTACGTGATGGGCCGCTGGGCCGCCGGTGACGGCGACATCCGCCGTACCTCCGTCGACGACCAGACCGACGGCAAGAGCTCCGTGTGGACCGACACCTTCTCGGTGGACGATCCGGCGAGCGGACTGAGACTGGTCTCGTACCGGCTGCGGCTCACCCTCCACCGCACCCCGGGCACCCGGCTGACGCCCACGGTGTGGCGGCTCGGCGCGATGGCCTCCGATGTCCCCGACCGCTTCACCGTGCCGGCCAGCACCCCCGGACTCGCCCGCGAGCTGCGGGTGCCGCGCTACTCGCAGAACATCCACGCGGGCCAGTACCCCGAGTACGACAACGGCGGCGAGGCCTGGTGCAGCCCCACCTCCTCGCAGATGATCATCGAGTACTGGGGACGCCGTCCGACTGCCGAGGACCTCGCCTGGGTCAAGCCAGGCCTGGCCGACCCGCAGGTCTGCCATGCCGCCCGGTTCACCTACGACTACCAGTACGAGGGCTGCGGCAACTGGCCGTTCAACGCCGCCTACGCCGCGACGTACGACGAGATGAGCGCGGCGGTGACCCGGCTGGGCTCGCTCACGGACCTGGAGACGCTGATCCGCGCGGGCATCCCGGCCATAACGTCGCAGTCCTTCCTCAAGGAGGAGCTGACCGGAGCGGGGTACGGGACCTCCGGCCACCTGATGACCGTGATCGGGTTCACCGCGGACGGCGATGTGATCGCGAACGACCCGGCCTCACCGAGCGACGAGGCCGTGCGCCGGGTCTACAAGCGCCGGGAATGGGAGAACATCTGGCTCCGCACCAAGCGCTACGACGCGAACGGCAAGGTCAGGAGCGGTACGGGCGGGGTGTGCTACCTGTACTGGCCCGCCCGGCCGACACCGGTTCAGCGCCGGGCGCTGGAGTCCTTCGGCCTGTTGTGAGCGTGCGCCGTCCCCCGGCCCCGTCGGCGCGAGCAGTGTGCCGACGGGACCGGGGGACGGGTGCCGGGGTGGTTCAGCGCACCCGGAGCGCCTCGCGGATCGTGGTGAACAGGTCGGTCTGGTCGGTGACGCCCAGGACCCGGTAGGCCTGCGGGCCCTGCGCCGCGATCCGGACCTCGGTGCCGGTGTGCTCCTGCGACTGGCCGGGCGTGTTGGTCGAGTAGTTGACCTTGATCTGCTGGCCCTCGTCGGTGACGAGCGTGGAGGTCAGGCCGGGCGGCTGGGCCTCCAGGGGCACGATCTGGCTGCTGTGGCCGTGGTCGGCGGTGGTGACCACGAGGGTGTCGGGGTGCTTGGCCGCGTACGCGCGGGCCGTCTTCACCGCGCGGTCGAACGCCGCCGTCTCGCCGATCTGGCCGCACGGGTCGGCCGCGTGGTCCTGCTTGTCGATCGAGGCGCCCTCGACCTGGAGGAAGAAGCCCTTCTTGCTGTGGTTGCGCTTCTGCTTCTCCTCCAGGAGCTGGATGGCCTTGGCGGTCTGGTCGGCGAGGTTCGGTGTGCCGGCGGGCCGGTTCGGGTTCGAGGTGACGCAGCGCTGCGGGTCGGTCCCGCCGACCGCGGCCGCCTTGCCGGTCCACTCGGTGGGGACGTTGCCGGGGGCGAAGAGGCCGAGCACCGGCTTGCCGCCCTTGACCGCCTTCAGGGAGGCGTTGTCGGTGACGACCTGGTAACCCAGTTTCCGCGCCTGCTCGGTGACGGTCAGGCCCTTGTACCTGCCCTCGGTCACCTTCTGGTCGAAGCGCTGCTTGCCGCCGCCGAGGAGCACATCGACCTTGTGGCCGACGCTCTGCTCGGCGATGGAGCCGGGGCCGCCCTTGGCGATGGTGTCGGTGGGGCACTTGGCCATGTCGGCGGGGCCCTGGCAGGAGCGGTCGGTGGCGTGCGAGGCGAGGACGGCCGGGGTGGCGTCGGTCAGCTCGGCGGTGGTCACCGAGCCGGTCGCGTAGCCGCCCTTCTGCGCCAGTTCCAGAATGGTCGGCACGGCCTTGTCGGTGCCCGGCGTCTTGGAGATCCGCCCGTTGACGGTCTTCACACCGGTGGCCCAGCCGGTGCCGCTGGCCGCGGAGTCGGTGACGTAGTCGGGCGTGCCGTCGGCGTGCACCGCGTACGTCGTGTAGGCGCCGGTCAGCGGGAACCTGTCCATGTTCAGGCGGCCCGCCGCGCCCACGGTGTAGTCGCGGGCGAGGGTGATCTCCGAGTCGCCCATTCCGTCACCGATGAGCAGGATGACGTTCTTCGCCTTGCCGCCCTTGATGGCGTCCTCGGCGTGTTCCTTGCTGCCGTACGCACCGGCCGACGCCGTGAGGGCCACGGCGGCGGTGGCGGCGGCGACGAGGACCGCACCGGTGGCTGTCAGGTGACTGCGGGACAGGCGCTGTCTGGGCATGGAAATCTCCTTGATCCGGTCGGCCGGGAAGCACCGACGACGATCACCTCATCAGCGGTGGGTGAACCACCGGTGACGCCGAAGCCGCTTCCGGCCTGCCGGAACATGGCATGAGGGGCCCGCCGTTCCGTCCCGCTGTCGTGTGTGACCCCGCACGGCAGCGGGCCCCGGCGGAACCGAATCCGCCGGGGCCCGCTGTCCGGTGCGTACGACCGGTGGCCGGTGTCAGTCCGTGCCGGACTCCATCGCGGCGCGGTCCAGCATCGTCTCCTCGTCCGTGGCCTCGCCGCGCGAGGCGATCGCCTGCGCGCCGCCCTGGTCCATCGCGCCGATCAGTCCGGTCGAGGCGGCCTGTGCGGCGCCGATCGGCGTCGGGTGGCCGGTGCCGACCAGACCGAGGCCCGCGTACTGCTCCAGCCGCGCACGCGAGTCGGCGATGTCCAGGTTCCGCATGGTGAGCTGGCCGATCCGGTCCACCGGGCCGAACGCCGAGTCCTCGGTGCGCTCCATGGAGAGCTTGTCCGGGTGGTAGCTGAACGCCGGGCCCGTGGTGTCGAGGACCGAGTAGTCCTCGCCGCGCCGCAGCCGCAGCGTCACCTCACCGGTGACGGCCGCGCCGACCCAGCGCTGGAGCGACTCGCGGATCATCAGCGCCTGCGGGTCCAGCCAGCGGCCCTCGTACATCAGCCGGCCGAGCCGCCGGCCCTCGTTGTGGTACGCGGCCAGGGTGTCCTCGTTGTGGATCGCGTTGACCAGGCGCTCGTAGGCGATGTGCAGCAGCGCCATGCCGGGCGCCTCGTAGATGCCGCGGCTCTTGGCCTCGATGATCCGGTTCTCGATCTGGTCGGACATGCCGAGACCGTGGCGGCCGCCGATCGCGTTGGCCTCCATCACGAGGTCGACGGGGGAGGCGAACTCCTTGCCGTTGACGGTGACCGGGCGGCCCTGGTCGAAGCCGATCGTCACGTCCTCCGTGGCGATCTCCACCGACGGGTCCCAGAACCGCACGCCCATGATCGGGTCGACCGTCTCGACGCCGGTGTCCAGGTGCTCCAGGGTCTTGGCCTCGTGCGTGGCGCCCCAGATGTTGGCGTCCGTGGAGTACGCCTTCTCCGTCGAGTCCCGGTAAGGCAGCCCATGCGCGAGCAGCCACTCGGACATCTCCTTGCGGCCGCCGAGCTCCGTGACGAAGTCCGCGTCCAGCCACGGCTTGTAGATCCGCAGGTGGGGGTTGGCGAGCAGCCCGTACCGGTAGAACCGCTCGATGTCGTTGCCCTTGAACGTGGAGCCGTCGCCCCAGATCTGCACTCCGTCCTCGAGCATGGCCCGCACCAGCAGCGTGCCGGTCACGGCGCGTCCCAGCGGCGTGGTGTTGAAGTACGGGCGCCCGCCCGACCTGATGTGGAACGCGCCACAGGCGAGCGCCGCCAGCCCTTCCTCGACCAGAGCGGCGCGGCAGTCGACGAGCCGCGTGATCTCGGCGCCGTACGCGGAGGCGCGGCCGGGCACGGACGCGATGTCGGGCTCGTCGTACTGGCCGATGTCGGCGGTGTACGTGCAAGGGACAGCACCCTTGTCGCGCATCCAGGCGACGGCTACGGAGGTGTCGAGCCCGCCGGAGAAGGCGATGCCGACGCGCTCGCCGGTGGGGAGGGAGGTGAGGACTTTGGACATGGCAAGACTATGCATCACTTCGCATGATCATGCAACACGGCGTCCCGGTGAAACACCGCGCGGCCGGGCGGATCGCCCGGCCGCGCGGCCTCGCATCAGTGTTCCGGGGAGCGGGCGGTCCTCAGTCGATCGCCTTGATCAGCTCTCCGTCGGTGGTGTCGCCGCTGAGCTCCCAGAAGAAGGTGCCGCCGAGACCCTGCTGGTTCTTCCAGCTCATCTTGGTGGCGATGGTGGCCGGGGTGTCGTAGCTCCACCAGTTGGTGCCGCAGTGGGCGTAGGCGGTGCCGGCGACGGTGCCGGTGGCGGGGCAGCTGTTCTTGAGGACCTTGTAGTCCTCGATGCCAGCCTCGTAGGTGCCGGGGGCGGCGCCGGTGGCGGTGCCGCCGGGTGCGTCCTGGGTGACGCCGGTCCAGCCGCGGCCGTAGAAGCCGATGCCGAGCAGCATCTTGGAGGCGGGTACGCCCTGGGCCTTCAGCTTGGTGATGGCCGCCTCGCTGCTGAAGCCCTCCTTCGGGATGCCCTCGTAGGACGTCAGGGGGGAGTGCGGGGCGGTCGGGCCCTTGGCGTCCCAGGCGCCGAAGAAGTCGTAGGTCATCACGTTGTACCAGTCCAGGGACTGGGCGGCGCCGGCGTAGTCGGCGGCGTCGATCTTGCCGCCGTCGGAGCCGTCGGCGGTGATGGCGGCCGTCACGAGGTTGTTGCTGCCGAACTTCGAACGCAGCGCGGTGGT
>NZ_JBSFBQ010000075.1:0-30540 GCF_053593015.1 Streptomyces sp. NPDC002403
AGACGCGCTGGTTCTCCTTCTTCGCGGCGTCCAGCGTCGCCTGGGCGGCCTTGGTCGCGGCGGCCAGCGTCAGGTGGGTGGTCTGCTGGAGGTTGCGGTTCGCGGCGTCGGCCTTGACGGCGGCTGCGGGCGCGGCGGCCGGGGCGGAGGCACTGGCGGAGGCGACCTGGAACGTACCGGCGACGGCGGCGGCGGCGACGGCGCCGGTCAGGACACGGGCGCGCAGCGACAGCTTCTTCATGGTGAACGACTCCTCGGGTTCGGCCAGGGGCTCGGCAGGTTCGGGAAGCTCTGCGTTTCCCGCTCTGCGTCCATCCTCGAACCGCATCCGGCCCGCACCGGTCGACCTGCGGGCTCCGTTCCCGGCCCTCGACGGAGGACGGCCGGGTCGGCCGATCGGATGATGCGGACGCCTTTTCCCGGGGTGGTGTTCCCGCGGACCCGCCCGGTACGCGCCGGTCAGGCGGCCGGCTCGATGTTCTGGTTGGCGCGGAAGAAGTTGTGCGGGTCGTAGGTCCGCTTGACGGCCGCGAGGCGGTCGTAGTGGTCGCGGTAGGTGGCGCGCACCCGGTCCGGGGTCTCGCCCGCGCCGATGAAGTTCACGTACGTACCGCCCATGGAGTACGGGTGCAGCTCCTCCCAGTAGTCGACGCACCACTGCCTGAGCTTCGCGGCGTTGTCCGGGTCCGGGTCGATGCCGGCGATGACGCCGGACCAGACCGCGTCCCGGTAGGCCCAGGCCGTGTCGTCCGGGCCGGGCCGGTGGGCGGCCGCGTCGACCGGGTACAGGTGCGTGGTCGACAGGGTGGTGGGGAGGTTCTCGGCGTACTTCGCGTGTACGTCGATGGCGTCGTCGGTGATCCGGTCGAAGAAGTTGCCCCGCCAGTACCACTGGAGACCGGCGGGGAGCAGTTCGTCGAACAGGGACTGCAGGGCGGTGTAGGGCATCGGAGCCATGAAGTGGAAGGCGGGCGGGCCGGGATCCTCGACGGGTCCGAGGGTGGCTCCGAGGAGTTCGGGGTCGCCCGTCCAGCACCACACCACACCGCACATCCTCTGGCCGTGGATCTCCTCCGGGAACGGCGGGCCGGACGGCACGGTGAGCGCGGCGAAGAAGCCGTTCAGGTCCTGGGGTGCCTGCGGCAGGAAGTCGCGGTACCAGCGCAGTACGTCCTTGATCCGGTCGACCGGCCAGACGGTGAGGGCGACGCCCACGGTGTCCACCGGGTGCAGCCGGAAGGTGAAGGAGGTGACGACGCCGAAGTTCCCGCCACCGCCGCGCAGCGCCCAGAAGAGGTCGGGGTGGCTGGTGCCGTCGGCCGTCACCGTGGTGCCGTCCGCCAGGACCACGTCCGCGGCCAGCAGATTGTCGATGGTCAGGCCGTATCTGCGGGTGAGGTGGCCGTGGCCGCCGCCCAGGGTGAGGCCGCCGACGCCGGTGGACGACAGGATTCCGGAGGGTGTGGCCAGCCGGAACGCGTGGGCGGCGTGGTCGAGGTCGCCGAGGGTGGTGCCGCCGCCGACCGTGGCGGTCCGTGCGCCGGGGTCGATGTGCGCCCAGCGCATCGGCGAGAGGTCGATGATGATGCCGTCGTCGACCAGGCACAGGCCCGCGCCGCTGTGCCCGCCGCCCCGGACCGCGAACGCGAGACCCTCGTCCCGGACGAAATCGACCGCCGCCATGACGTCCGCCGTGTCGGTGCAGCGCACCACCGCCGCCGGACGCTTGTCGATCATGGCGTTGTAGACGGTGCGGGCCCGGCGGTACTCCGGGTCCTGCGGGCCGATGACGGGGCCGCGCAGCGCCTTCCGCATCGCGTCCAGGTCCTTGAGCGTGGTGCCGTTCATGGCCGGGCCATCTCCTCGCGCTCCGAGATGGGGGCGCCGCCCCTCGGCCTCCCGCCGTGGCCGATGTCTCAAGCCTCCTCGGGGTCCTGGGGCCCTGCCAGTCCGCCGGACCGCGCGGAGCGGGGGATACGCGCCGCGCGGGGACGGGGCCGGTCAGACGAGGAGCTTCGTCTTCGCCCGCTGGTACTCCTCGTCCGTGATGGCACCCCGGTCCCTGAGTTCGGCGAGCTTCGCCAGGTCGTCGACGTGGCTGCCCTTCTTCGTGGCGTCGCCGCCGCCCGCGTCGGAGGTGCCGGCGGCTTCGCGCACGTACGCCTTGAAGGCCGCGTCGCGTTCCTGGGCCTCCTTGATGTCCCGCTTGCTCATGGACTTGCCGCGCACGATCACGTACACCAGCACGCCGATGTACGGCAGCAGCAGCGTCACGATCAGCCAGCCCGCCTTGCCCCAGCCGCTGAGGTCGTGGCTGCGGAAGATGTCCGTGATGACCTTGAACAGCAGGAACAGCCACATGACCCAGAGGAAGAACCAGAGCATGGTCCAGAAGAGGTCGAGCAACGTGTAGTCGTCCACGGATCGCTCCTCGGTCGGCGCGAGTTCATCGCGACGGCAGGTGACGGGTAAACCAGTCATACCATCACATATAGACGCTCGCTTGTTGTCGTTCTGGGCTGTTATGAGGTCTTCTGCGACGGTAGGTGCGGAGTACCGTGGAAACATCGAGGCGGTGGTGCATGCACAGGGCAGATGAGTCCGCCCGCAGCCCGGTCGGGGCGATCGGCCGTGTGACCGTGCCGATTCCGTCCGGTGGGCCGGGCGAAGTACTGGTGGCCGTACGGGGTGGGTCCGAGGCCTACACCGCATGGTCGGCGACGTCGATCGACAGGGACGCACGCGTCGTTGTCGTCGACTCGGTCTCGGCGCGCGGCGTGATCGTGGAACGCCTGCCGTCCTGAGCCGAAGCAGCGACGTACCCATGGAAGCAGGACATACGGCAGGAGTCTTCCGATGTTCTTCTGGCACGTTCCCGCCCCCAACGAGGCGATGCTCATATCCGGTTCCAAGGGACAGACCCTGGACACCCAGTTCCGGATCGTCACCGGGCACGGCAGTTTCGTCCTCCCGGTCAAGCAGAAGGCGCGCATGCTCTCCCTGGCGCTGCGCGAGGCGGAGATCACCGAGGACTGCGTGACGCAGCAGGGCATCCGCCTCAACGTCCGGGCCGTGGCCGTCTTCAAGGTCGGCGACGACGCCGTGTCCATCGCCAACGCGGCCCGCCGTTTCCTGACCGAGCAGGAGCAGATGGAGGAGCTCGTCGGGCGGATCTTCGCCGGGCACCTGCGTTCCATCGTCGGCGGGCTGACCGTGGAGCAGATCATCCGCGAGCGCAACCGGGTCTCCCAGGAGGTCATCGCGGGCAGCCACGGCGAGATGGAGAAGCTCGGCATCGTCGTGGACGCCCTCCAGATCCAGGAGATCGACGACGCCACCGGCTACATCAAGAACCTCGCGGCCCCGCACGCCGCCGCGGTCGCCAGCCAGGCCCGGATCGCCGAGGCCAAGGCCGACCAGGAAGCCAGCCAGCGCGAGCAGCAGGCCGCCGCGCTCAAGGCGGAGTACGAACGCGACACCGCGATCAAGCGGGCAGGCTTCCTCGCCGAGACCGAGCAGTACAACGCCCGCGCCGCCCAGGCCGGGCCGCTCGCCCAGGCCAGGGCCTCGCACGAGGTCATCGAGGAGCAGACCGCACTCGCCGAGCGGCAGGCCGCGCTCGCCGCGCAACGGCTGGAGGCGGAGGTCCGGCGCCCCGCGGACGCCGAGGCCTACCGGCAGCGCACCCTGGCGGAGGCGGCCCGTGACCGGGTGAAGTTCGAGGCCGACGGCAGCGCCTACACGGAGCGGACCCTCGCCCAGGCCCAGGCGGACGCCAACAGTGCGCGTGCCGCCTCGCTGCGTGACGGCAACCAGGAACTCATCGCGGCCAACCGCATCGTGGAGAACCTGCCCGCCCTGGCCGACGCGGCCGCCCGGGGCATGTCCGGTGCCGACCTCACCGTCCTCAACGGCACCAACGGTGTCAACGAGATGGCGGCGGGCGTCGTCGGCCAGGGGCTGGCGATCCTTCACGCGCTGCAGCGCGGCGCGAACCCGATGAAGCAGCCGGCGGTCGACGGGAAGGCCGCTTCCGCGCCCCGCATCTCCGGGACGAATCCGTCCTGAACCGGCCGGGGTGAGGGACCGGCGAACCCGAGTGGTCAAAAGAGCGCCGGAGATGCCGTAGAGTTGTGTTCACCGACGCGGGGTGGAGCAGCTCGGTAGCTCGCTGGGCTCATAACCCAGAGGTCGCAGGTTCAAATCCTGTCCCCGCTACTCAGAGAATCAGGCCCGGCACGCATGCAGCGTGCCGGGCCTGATTCGTTTCGCGCCGCGCCGCTTCGCGCGTCCCCCCAATGGCCGATGCGGAGTCGCCGTCCCTGTCCGCTCCGGTGAGCCTGGGGTGGGGCGCGGTGCCGTCCGCAGCCGCGCGCGTACCGGGCAGGAGACCACAGGTGTGGAAGCGGGAGAAGCGTCGCGGCCGGCACGCCGGGGGCGGTACCCGGCAGTTCGTGCGCGCGCTGCCCGCCCTGATGATTCTCGGCGGGCTGTTGTTCGACGCCCTCACCCCGGACACCTTCACCGCCATTCCGTTGTTCGTGGCCGCTCCGCTGATCGCCGCCCCCTTCTTCTCGCTGGCCAGCACCATCCGCACCGCTGTGGCCTCGATGCTGGCCGACATCGCGCTGCGGCTGTACAGCAATACGCTGCCGCAGGTCGTGCCGTTGATCGAGCTGCTCACCCTGGCCACCGTCTCGGTCCTCGCGGTGGTGATCAACGGGGTCGTACGGCGCAGCAACGAACAGCTGGCCTCGGCGCGGTTCATCGCGGAGACGGCCATGCGCGCGGTGCTGCCGCAGCCGGCCGACCGGATCGGCGGACTGCAGGTCGCGGCCCGGTACGAGGCGGCGCAGGCGGACGAGTTCGTCGGCGGTGATCTGTTCGCGGTGTCGGACACCCCGTGGGGGGTGCGGCTGGTGGTCGGGGACGTGCGGGGGAAGGGGCTCGAAACGGTGGAGACGGTGGCCGTGGCCATCGGGGCGTTCCGCGAGGCGGCCGAGCAGGAGTCCTCGCTGGCGGGGGTGGCGGGGCGGCTGGAGCGGGCGCTGGCCCGGGAGGAGGCGCGGCGGGGCGGGCTCGACGTGCTCGAAGGCTTCATCACCGCCGTGCTGGCCGAGATCCCGTCCGGGCTGTCCCGGGTGCGGATCGTCAACCGCGGTCACCCCGAGCCGATCCTGCTGCACCCGGACGGCGCGCTGGAGGTGCTCAAGCCCTCCGTGCCGGCGCTGCCGCTCGGGATGTCCCTGGGGGTGTGGCCGGAGCGGACGGACGAGTGGGATCTGCCGGCCGGGACGACCCTGCTCCTCTACACGGACGGGCTCTCCGAGGCGCGGGACACCGAGGGGGTGTTCTACGACCCGGCGGCCCGGCTGCGCGGGCGGATCTTCCCGGGGCCCGAGGAGCTGCTGTCCGCGCTGACCGATGACGTACGCCTGCACACGGGGGGCGAGACGACCGACGACATGGCGTTGCTCGCGGTCGTACGTCCCGGGCAGGGGCAGCCGGACCGGCGCAGGACCGTGCGGATCGTCGGCGCGGAGAAGGCGTCGGGCACGACGTCGGGGGCGAAGTGAGGGACGGCGCGTGGAGAAGGTGCGAGGGGCGGAGCGCGCGATGCCACCGTGCGTAATCGAAAGGCGCCGCTCCGCATAACGTTTGACGCAACGTCAGAAACAGGGTAGTGGCTGAAGGGCGGTCAACTCGCCCGATTGCAACCACTTGTGTCCCGTAAAGTCCAGGCCAAAGACGTGAACGATCAGTGGGAACAGCTTGGAATACGGCCCCGGTGTCTATTAACGTTCGATAACGCAGCGCGGTCGTCCCAGCCGTCGTCAGTGGCGGCACCGTGCGCGAGCGCCGAATTCCGCAAGGGAACCGGGGAACCACCTACATGGGGTGAATCGGACACCTGTGTCTCGTGAGAGACGGAGGGGCCCGTAGGAGACCTTCCTGCTCCGAACCCGTCAGCTAACCCGGTAGGCGAGAAGGAAGGAAAGGAGTGCGCCCCCGTGGCGTCCAACAAGCCTGCCCCCGAGGCCCCGTCCCGGTTCGATCCCGACTACGGCACCGGCTACGGCGCCGAGTTCACCGGAGAGTTCGGCGGCGACCTCCGCACCGACGGCAACAGCGTTGAGCCGGAACGCAGTCGGGACGAGTGGAACCCCACTGAGGAATCGGTTCGCCCGGTGCGCGGCAGGCACCGCGTCGCCAAGCAGCGCAACGGACTCGCCCGCAGCTCCACGGTGCTGGGTGTCGGCGTCATAGCGGCGGTCGGCGCGGGGGGCATGGCCACCGCGCAGGGCAAGCCCCCGGTCTCCATCTCCGTGCCCGACGCCATCACGGACAACCTCCCCGACGCCAAGTCGCTTCCCGGCGTGGGCTCCCTGTTCTCCGACGGGTCCGAGGCGGACAAGGCCGAGGTCGCGGCGGCCGACGCCCCGCTCACCACCGCCGGCATCACCACCGCCGAGGTCGAGCAGGGCACGACGGACGCGGGCGAGGCGCTCCGCGCCCGCATCCTCCAGCAGGCCGAGCAGCAGCAGGACGCCGCCGACGCCGAGGCCAAGGCGGCCCAGGAGAAGGAAGCCGCGGAGAAGGCCGCCGCCGAGGCCAAGAAGCAGCAGGACGAGGCCGAGGCCAAGGCGGCCGCCGAGAAGAAGAAGGCGGAGGAGGAGGCCAAGAAGAAGGCGGAAGCCCTGCGGCTCGCCAAGCTCGCCGCCAGCTACGCCATCCCGACCTCCTCGTACACCATCACCTCGACCTTCGGTCAGGCCGGTTCGATGTGGTCCTCCGGCTACCACACCGGCCTCGACTTCGCGGCTCCGACCGGCACCCCGATCAAGGCCATCCACGGCGGCACGGTCAAGTCGGCCGGCTGGTCCGGTTCGTACGGCTACCGCACGGTGCTGGAGCTCGACGACGGCACGGAGCTGTGGTTCTGCCACCAGTCCTCGATCGGCGTCAGCGTCGGCCAGAAGGTCACCACCGGCGAGACGATCGGCCGGGTCGGCGCGACCGGCAACGTGACCGGCCCGCACCTCCACCTGGAGGTCCACACCGCCGACGGCACGGGCATCGACCCGATGGCCTGGCTCCGCGGCAAGGGCCTCAACCCCTGAGGCGACGCCCGCCCCGATGAACCCCGGCAGCCCTGACGCTCACCCCCCGACGTCAGGGCTGCCGGTCTGTCGACAGGGCACGGAGGGCGGGCGCGCGGAGGGTGAGCCGGCCGCGACGGCCGACTCACCCGAATGCTGGAATCCGGAATAGTGGACGCACGGGAATTCGTTGATCCACTCATGACTTCTCTTCGCAGGCTGGGCTCCTCCGACCTTCAGGTATTCCCGCTCGCCCTCGGCGGCAACGTCTTCGGCTGGACCGCCGACGAGGCACAGTCGTTCGCCGTGCTGGACGCCTACACGGCAGCCGGAGGCAACTTCATCGACACCGCCGACGGCTACTCCGCGTGGGTTCCGGGCAACGAGGGCGGCGAGTCGGAGACGGTCATCGGCAAGTGGCTCGCCTCCCGCTCCGACCGCGATTCCGTCGTCGTCGCCACCAAGGTCTCCACCCACCCCTCGTACCGGGGGCTCGCGCCCGCCACCATCAAGGCCGCGGCCGAGGCCTCGCTGCGCCGGCTCGGCACGGACCACATCGACCTGTACTACACGCACTTCGACGACGAGACCGTCCCGGTCGAGGACATCATCACCGCCCTCGACCAGCTGGTGAAGGAGGGCAAGGTCCGGGAGATCGCCGCCTCCAACATCAGCCCCGAGCGGCTCCGTGCCTCCCTGGACTTCTCGGAGCGTGAGGGGCTGGCCCGCTACGTCGCCCTGCAGCCGCACTACAACCTGGTCTCCCGCGACACGTACGAGGGCGAACTCCAGGACACGGCCGCCCGCGCCGGGCTCGCCGCCGTGCCGTACTTCGCCCTGGCCTCCGGCTTCCTCACCGGCAAGTACCGTCCGGGCGTCACGGTGGAGAGCGCGCGGGCCGAGCGCGTCAGCGAGTACCGGGAATCGGAGCGGGGACAGAAGGTCCTGGCAGCCCTGGACAAGGTCGCCCAGGAGCAGGACGCGCAGATCGCGACCGTCGCCCTGGCCTGGCTCGCCTCCCGGCCGACCGTGGCCGCCCCGATCGCCTCGGCCCGCACGGTCGAGCAGCTGCCCGCGCTGGTGGCCGTCGCGGACCTCTCGCTGACCGAGCAGCAGCTGGCCGAGCTCACCGAGGCATCCGCCTGACGACAGGGCCTACCGCGGTGGCTGCTGCCGCGGCAGCAGGTACGGGTTGTAGCCGGGGCCGGGGCCGGGGCCGTTGCGGTGTCCGCCGTACTGCGGGTGCGGTGCCGGGGCCGGCCACGGGGGCGGCGGGTACGCGGGGCGCAGGCGGCCCGTCGCCTGGGCCGCGTAGTCCAGGGCGGGGGCTGCCACCTCCCTGCGTTGCCAGAGGTGGTGCAGCAGCTCCAGCTCGCGCTCGGCGAAGTCCGGGCCGGCCGTACCTCGGCGGGCCTGCAGACGCAGCGAGGCCAGCGAGGTCGCGAACGACTCGTACTCGGCGACGGCCCGGGCCGCCGCCTTCCCGTGGGCCTTCGCCGCGGCCTTGGCTCGGGCGGAGGGCACGGGGGCGGGGACGGGGCCGTACGGGCTCTGCCAGGTTCCCCGGGTCCCGACCGCGTACCGTCGGCGGGCCGCGTCGCGGGCCAGTCCGCGGGCCCGCATCGAGGAGAGGGCGAGCGGCTCCGCCGGGGTCAGCCAGCCGGCCGCCGCGTAGGCGGGCAGCTCGGCCGAGAGCGTACGCAGCTCCCGCACGCGCGACCAGATCGCCAGCCAGGTCACCAGGCCGAAGACCGGGACCATGAACACCCCGTACACGGCGTAGAAGCCGTAGGGGCTGAAGACCGCCGAACCGTTCCACAGCGAATGCATGCCCATGGCCAGGACGAGCCCGAGCAGCGGCAGCACGATCCGGCGGATGCGCCGGCGCCGTGGGGCGGCCGCGGCGAGTCCGAAGCCTATGCCGGTCAGCACCGTGAAGAGCGGGTGCGCGAACGGTGACATCACCGCCCGCACGAAGAACGTCGCGGCCGTCACCGACACGACGCCCGAGGTGCCGATCTGCTGATCCTCGCCGAAGGCGTTGCCGAGGTAGAGGATGTTCTCGGTGAAGGCGAAGCCGCTCGCGGTGATCCCGGCGATCACGACGCCGTCGACGATCCCGGTGAACTCCCGTCTTCGGAACAGGAAGATCAGCAGGACCGCGGCGGCCTTGGCGCTCTCCTCGACGACCGGCGCTATGACCGTGGCACCGAGGGTGTCGGCGTTCGACGGGTCGGCGGTGGCCGTGGCTATCCAGCGGGTGGCGAACGAATTCGCGAGGATCGCGACCAGGGCGGCGGCGAACGCACCCCAGGCGAAGGCGAACAGCACATTCCGCCAGGGGCCCGGATCGACCCGGTCCAGCCAGCGGAACGCCGCCATCAGGAGCGGCACGGGCAGCACGGCGAGACCGAGGCCCACGAGGAAGCCGTGGGTGCCCGTCTGGTCACGGACCAGGGCCAGGATCGCCAGACCGCAGAGCGCGAGCACCGTGAAGACGGCCGCGACGCGGAACGTCCGGCTGCGCCACACCATGCCGACGCGGCGCGGCCGGTAGCGCCAGTGCCGGCGCTCCGGCACGGCAGCCAGAATCTCGCCGACCCGCTGCTCCTCGAGGAGCGGGACGGCCGGCTGCGACTGCTGTTGCTGGACAGACCCGTCGGACACCACGCGATGACCCTAACCAGCGGCACTGACACCTGACCATGGGGCGCCCGGGGCCCCGCCACGGTCACCCGGGCCGCGCCCGCGTCTCAGCTGCGGGCGAAGAGCAGGTCGTGCACGACATGGCCCTTGTCCAGGCCCTGCCCCTCGAACCGGGTCAGCGGCCGGAACGCGGGGCGGGGCGCGTAGCCGCCGTCCGCCACGGTGTTCTCGAAGAGGGGGTGCGCGGTCAGCACCTCCAGCATCTGCTCGGCGTACGGCTCCCAGTCGGTCGCGCAGTGGATCACCGCGCCCGGCTTCAGCCGCTGTGCCACCAGATCGAGGAACTCCGGCTGGATCAGCCGCCGCTTGTGGTGGCGCTTCTTGGGCCACGGGTCGGGGAAGTACACCCGCAGCCCGTCCAGCGACTCCGGCTTCAGCATCTCGCGCAGGAGGATGATCGCGTCGCCGTTGGCCACCCGGACGTTGGACAGGCCGTTGCGGTCGGCGAGACCGAGCAGATTGCCCTGGCCGGGGGTGTGCACATCGACGGCGAGGATGCCCGTGCCCGGGTCGGCGGCGGCCATCTGCGCGGTGGCCTCGCCCATCCCGAAGCCGATCTCCAGCACGACCGGGAGCCCGTCGAAGAGCTCGGGCAGATCCAGGACGCGCTGCCCGTCGATGTCCAGGCCCCACTTCGGCCAGAGCCGCAGCAGGGCGTCCTCCTGGCCGGGCGTGACACGGCTGCGGCGCGGCTGGAAGCTGCGGATCCGGCGCTCGTGGTGCGAACCGGCCGGGTCGATGGCGGGCCCGCCCGGGAAGCGCGGCTCCTGGCGCAGCCGGCGCTGCCGCTCGAAGGAGGCGGCGCGCAGATCGTCCGGAATGCCGGCGGCGTCCGGAATCCCGGCAGCCGAGGGAATCCCGGCGGCGGACGGATTTCCGGCAGCGGGCGAGGAGAGGTTCTCGGAGGTCTTCCCGGGGAGACTCTCGGAGGGGTTCATGGGCTCAGACACAATGCCCCGATTCTACGGCGGGCGGCCTCCACCCCGTCTCCCGTGCCCGGAGCAGCGCCCTGCGTGCCACCTCCCGCCCGATGGGCAGCGAGGCCGTGGCGGCGGGCGACGGCGCGTTCAGCACGTGGACGGTGTGCGGGGCCTCGCGGATCAGGAAGTCGTCCACCAGGGTGCCGTCCCGCAGCACGGCCTGGGCCCTCACCCCCGCCGGGGCCGGTCTCAGATCGGCCTCCGTCACCTCGGGCAGCAGCCGCCGCACGGCCTGGGTGAACGCGTGCTTCGACAGCGAGCGGCGCACCTCGCCCGCCCCGTACCGCCAGTGTCTGCGCGCGATCCGCCAGGTGCCGGGCCAGGCCAGGGTGTCCGCCAGCTCGCGCGGGCGCACGACCGGCCAGCCGTACCCCTCGCGGGCCAGCGCCGGCACCGCGTTCGGCCCGACGTGGACGCTGCCGTCGTGGCCCCGGGTCAGATGGACCCCCAGGAACGGGAACGCCGGATCGGGCACCGGATAGACCAGGCCGCGCACCAGCTCCGGCCGCGCCAGCTCGTAGTACTCCCCGCGGAACGGCACGATCCGCATCCCCGGGTCGTCGCCCGCGAGCCGCGCCACCCGGTCGCAGTGCAGCCCCGCGCAGTTGACCAGCGCCCGGGCCCGCACCACCACGCCGTCCGCCGTGCGCACCGCCACGCCCCAGGGGCGCCGGTCGATCGCGGTGACCTCCGCCCCGTAGCGGATCACTCCGCCGGCGCCGCTCACCTCGGTGGCGAAGCGGGCCGCGACCGCCGCGAAGTCGCACACCCCGGTCGACCCGACCCGGATCGCGGCGAGGCCGCTGACCCGGGGTTCGTACTCGGTGATCTGGGCGGGGCCCAGCTCGCGCACCGGCAGCCCGTGCTGCCGGCCGCGCTGGACCAGGGCGTGCAGCCGGGGCAGCTCGGACCGCTCGGTCGCGACGATCAGCTTGCCGGTCACCGCGTGCGCGATGCCGTGTTCGGCGCAGAAGTCGACCATCTCGGCGGCACCGCGCACCGCGTAGCGGGCCTTGAGCGAGCCGGGGCGGTAGTAGATGCCGCTGTGGATCACTCCGCTGTTGCGTCCGGTCTGGTGCCGGGCCGGGCCCGGCTCCTTCTCCAGGACCGTCACCCGGGTGCCCGGAGCGGTGCGCGTGATCGCGTAGGCCGTCGACAGACCGACGATCCCGCCGCCGATCACCAGCACGTCGCAGTCGTACGCCGCGTGCGTCATCATCACGCCACCTCCCACCCCGATAGTGCACTGGCCCACTGACAACGCACTCAAACCAGTGCGGCCCAGCGTGGCGCCGAATCTTTACGGCCCGGCTCCCGGCACGTCGGATTCCGTCTACGCGGGCGCCACCAGGAGCGGCCTGGCCCGTTCGCGCAGCTCGGCGACGCGCGGCTCGTGCCCGTACGGTTCGAGCCGGTGCAGCAGATCCCGTACGTACTCCGTGGTCCGCGCCGAGGAGATGCGGCCCGCCACCTCCACCGCCCGGGTGCCCGCGGCGCAGGCGGCGTCCAGATTGCCCGACTCCAGCTCGGCCACCGCCGACACCACCAGCCGCAGCCCGTGCGAGCGGACGAACTCCTCGGTGGGCCTGGACAGCGCCTGCTCGGTGAAGCGCCGAACCTGCCGGGGCGCCTTGAGATCGAGGTGGCACTCCGCCGCGTCGGCCGCGAACCTGTCGTACGAGTAGAAGCCAAGCCAGGACGGGTCCCCGTCGCCGTCCCTGGAGCGCTCCAGCCAGCCCTCGGCGGCCTTCAGCGCGGAGCCCGCGGCGGCCGCGTCGTTCGCCTTGGCGTGGGCACGGGCCTCCACCAGGCGGAAGAAGCTCATGGTGCGGGCCGTGGCGAGGCCCCGGTTGCGTTCGACGGCGGCCTGCGCGAGGTCGACCCCTTCGTCGGCGAAGCCCCGGTAGGTGGCCTGCAGCGACATCGACGCGAGGACATAGCCGCCCAGCGGCACGTCGGCCGCCGCCCGCGCCAGGCGCAGCGCCTGGATGTAGTAGCGCTGTGCGGCCTCCTGCTGGCCGGTGTCGAAGGCCATCCACCCGGCGAGCCTGGTCAGCTCGGCGGCCGCGCCGAAGAGCGCCCGGCCGACCTCGTCGCTGTACGAGCCGAGCAGCAGCGGTGCCGCGTCCACCCGTAAACACTCCGGAACCATGGAGGAGCGCCAGTCCCCGCCGCCGTACTTGGAGTCCCAGCGCCGGGCGTCCTGGGCCGCCTCCCGCAGCTTGGAGACATCGCTGTGGCCCACCCGCAGCGGGGAGATGTCGCTGGGGGCGGTGACGGGGGCGGGCGGGGCCGCAGGCGCGGATTCGGGGCGTGGCTGGGCGGGGATGGAGGGCGCCTGCCGTGTGCCCAGTGCTCCCAGGGTGCCGAGCGCCGTCCGGGCCGCCTGTGCGGTCGGTACGGCCCGGTCGCCGGGGGCCGGCCGGGCCCCGGACGCCGGGGGAGTGACAGGCACCGGCTCCGTGGCCCCCGCCGCCCTGCCCGACGGGTCCTGCGCCCCCGCACCGCCCTGTGCGCCCCGTGCGCCCCGGGTGTCGAGGGCGGTCGCTCCGATCGCCGTCGCGTCCCGTGCCACCGTCGCGTCGGCGGGGGATATCAGCCAGCGGGACGCGGGGGTCGCGTACGCGCTCACCGAGAACGAACCCGCGAGCGACTGCCAGATCCCCCCGCCGCCCGCCCGCCGCCCGGCCAGATCCAGCCGGTAGAGCTCGGTCGCCGAGCGGACCGCCTCGCCCACGTCGCGCGGGAAGGCCAGCCCGACCTCCGGCGCCGGATCGGCGTCCGCGAGCCCGATCTCGTGCAGCGGGACCGGCCGGCCGAGCTTGGCGCCGATCGCCGCGGCGATGAGATGGGGCGCGGCGCCCTGCGGCACCATGCCCTTGGCGACCCACCGGGCCACCGAGGTCTTGTCGTACCGAAGTGTCAGACCGCGCTGCGCCCCGAGGTCGTTGACCCGCCGGGCGAGCCCGGCATTGCTGATTCCCGCGAGGGCGAGAACGGTTCCGAGCTTCTCGTTCGGTCCGCGTTGCTCCCTGGACATGCGCCACCCCTCGACACACAGACAGCCGCCGCGTCACCGTTGCGGCGCGCGGCATTCGTACCGTGTCCTCCCCAGCGACGGACCCCGGCACTCCGGCCGCACACGCATATGGCCGAGCCCCGAGGAATATGCCTCCTGCAGAGAACCTCAGTAAACCCAGCGTAGTTCGCCGCATCCCTACCGTTAAGGGGCAGACGTCCGTATGGCGGGATTGTTGTCCGTGCCGACACGGGCGGCGGCAGGGGCGCGGACCGGGCGCCGGCCAAAGGCGGTTCGGAGAGGATCCGCGAGCGGTCCGGACGCAGGGTGGACCGGGCCCGCGAAGCCGCTCGACGGCGCACGGGAACAGCACGTGGAAGCCCTGTTCGTACGTGGTGCCGGCACCCGCGCGCGCAGCCCCGTACGTGCTCCTGGTGTGTGGCCGTGCGCCCGGCCGTGCGCTCTCGTCCGGCCGTTTCGGAAGCGTTTCCATGGGTGCTGCGTGGGTCGGCCCACTGCACAGAACTCAGTGGGCTGGGGGACACTGCCGCCTCATTCCCCGCAGGCGGCGGACCGGTCCGGGAGGTGGAGGACGCCTCCCGGACTGTGCGTCGGCGGTCCCGGTGGAGGCCGGTCGTGGCCGCCCGGGGCCCCAGGAGGCATTCGGGAGGATTCTGGGAATCAAGTGGGGCGAAAGTGGACTTCTGATGCGGTGAGTTGACCGGCGCGTGGTTGCGACCTGCTCTGAGAATGGCCGAATGTCGTCGGTCGCCCGAGGTTGGGCCGTCCGTTTCGCGGACATCTCGCCGACCGTCCGGCAGTCGCCCCTCGACGGCTCGCGGACGGCCCCTGGGCGATTCCCGGGTGGCTGGATTTCGGCCGGTTGATCCGGCCCGTACGGGGAACTCAACACGCCCGGTGCGTAGGTCAGTTGACGAGCGGGGTGTCCGGTGCGGGCCGTGCGCGGCCCCGTTGCGCCTCAAGAGCCGCCCGGTGCGCAGTCGCCCGTGCCGGGTCCGGCCTCCTGCCGGTCTCCCGCTCCGCCCGGCCTTTGCCAGGGGCGCATGCCCTTCCGACGTGCGCCCTACGTAGCCCCTCCTGTGCGCCGTTGTCGTGGCAGCATGTTCGCAACGGCGCCGCGCGTTACCGGAGTTCTCCCGCTACCGTCCCGCTGCGCCGTTTTGTCCACAGCCTGTGGAGGCGGCGATGCGTTGGTTGGTGGGGTGGAGCAGTATCGCCGCGAGCTTCGGCACGGCCGGTGCAGTCGGCCCCAGCGACGAGGGCCGAACGATGCACCCCGTGGGCTCCCAACTCCTGTGGGGCGATCCCGATCCGCTCTGGGCCGTGGGCGACTGGCGCCCCGACGAGATCCGGATCACCACGGTCGAGACCACCGAGGGCGCGCCCACCGCCCGGATGGCCGTCCTCGGCTGCTGCAGCGCCACCGACGAACAGCTGCGCTCCGGCCTCCTCGCCGCCCGCGGCGGCGCCCTGCGCCACCTCACCTCCTGGCCCGGCAGCTATACGACCGTCGTCCAGATCGGCCGCCGGATCACCGTCATCGGGGACCTCGCCGGTGCCCGCCCCGTCTTCTACACGCCCTGGGCGGGCGGCACGGCGTACGCCACCGCCGCGCTCCCGCTCGCCGACCTCATCGAGGCCCAGCTGGACATCGGCCACCTGGCCGCCCTGCTCGCTTGCCCCGAGACCCCGGAGGCGCTGCGCGACGGCACCCCGTACGCCGGCGTGAAACGCATCCCGCCGGGCCACGCGCTCATCCTCCGCGAGGGCTCGCGCGAGATCACCGGTTACGAGGCGGTGGCCTCCCTCGCCGTCGCCGCACCCCAGCTCGACCCGGTCAGCGCCGTCGACGGCGTACGCGACGCGCTGGTCGAAGCGGTACGCGCCAGACTCCTGGCCCCGCGCCACGCGCCCGAGACCCTGCCGCCCGACCCCGGCCCTGTCCCCGGCATGGGCCCCGCCGAGCGGCGCGCCGCCCGCGGCGCACCGGTCCCCGGCATCGGCGCCGACCTGTCCGGAGGCAGCGCCTCCGCCACCCTCGCCCTGCTCGCCGCCGGACTCCCGGGCCTGCCCGGCACCCTCCTCGGCCACCGCGCGGAAGCGGGGGAGCGGCTGCTCGCCGTCACCCTCAACGACCTCACCGCGCACGGACACGAGGACGAACTCGAACGCGCCCGCGTCATCGCCGCCAACCCGCGCCTGCACCATGTGGTCGTCGCGGCCGGGGAGGAGGCCCTGCCCTACGCCGACCTGGGCGGCGGCCCGCTCACCGACGAACCCGCCCCCTCGCTCGTCGTCGCCGAGCGCCACCGCCGGCGCCTCGCGTCGGGCAGCGCCGACCACTTCGTCGGCGGCGGCGCCCGGCAGGTCCTCGACGCCCACCCGGCCCGACTGGCAGACCTGCTGATGGACCGTCGCCGACGCCATCTGCTGCGCCCGGTCGCCGCGCTCGCCAAGGCGGAGGGCCCGAGCGCGCACTCCCTGTTCGTGCCGCTCACCGTCTACCGCGCGGCCCGCCGGCTGTCCCGTACCTCGTACCGCACCGGCCTGGAAGCGGCGGCCGACCGGCTGCCGGACGCCAACCGGAACGCCCCCGACCTCGACACCCCCGCCGACGCCTCGCTGGCCGCCCTCGCCTGGTCACGGCCCGGCCCCGCCGCCCGCTGGCTCACCGGGGAGGCGCTCGCCGAGGTGTCGGTCCGGCTCCAGGAGGCGGCCGTCCGCCCCGTGTCCGTCCAGCGCCCCGGCGAGGCCCGCGCCAGGGCGGCCCTGGCCCGGTACGCCGCCGACCACCGGATCCTGGAGCAGGCCGCCGAGAACCGCAGCCAGCGGCTGCACGCCCCGTACCTCGACAACCAGGTCGTACGCGCCGCCCGCGCGCTCCCCGAATCGCTCCGGGTACAGCCGGGTGCCCGCGCCGCGATCCTGCGCCGGGTACTCGCCGGCGCGGGTGTCCACGAACTGCCGCCGGGCTGGGGAACGCCCTCCCTCGCCACGTCGAACGCGACCGCCCGCACCGGTCTGCGCACCGCCCTCCCGGAGCTGATCGCCCTCTTCGACGCCCCGCTGCTGGCCGACGCGGGCCTGGTCGAGGCACGCGTCGTACGCAAGGCCCTGCGCGCGGCCTCCGAGGGCGAACCGCTCCCGCTGGACGGCCTCGCGCACCTGGCGTCCACCGAGCTCTGGCTCCGCCGCCTCGTGTCGCGGCGCGGCACCTGCTGGACGGGCACGGCGGCGCCCCGCCAGCGCGCGGTCGCGGGCGGAGTCGTCCCGGCCAGGCGGACGCTGCAACGGTAGGCGCGGGGGTGCGACGGCCGCTGCGGCGCGCGCCGAGGCGTGGGGCGCTCGCCGCGGGCGCGGGACACAATGGCCCGGTGCGGTATCTGATCCTGGGCGTCACCGAGGCGCGAGACGAGAACGGCACCGCCCTGTCCGTGAGCGGTACGCGGCTGCGCGCTCTCCTCGCCGCCCTCGCGCTGCGCGCCGGACGCGCCGTCCCCGTCGCCGATCTGGTCGACGACGTATGGGCCGCCGACCCCCCGCACGACGCCCCCGCCGCGCTCCAGGCCCTGGTGGGCCGGCTGCGCCGGGTGCTGGGCAGGGACGCGGTCGCGAGTACCCAGGGGGGCTACCGCCTGACGGCCGGGCCCGAGGAGATCGACCTGTACGTCTTCGAGCGGCTCTCCCGCCAGGGGGCCGAGGAGCTCGACGCCGGCGACCCCGCGACCGCGGCACGCACTCTCCGTACCGCGCTCGCCCTGTGGCGCGGCCCCGCGCTGGCCGATCTGCCCGACCGGGACCACGGCCACGGCCTGCGCCCCGAAGGCCACCGCCTGGCCTCGCTGGAACGCCGCATCGAGGCCGACCTGCGGTGCGCGGTGACGGGACGGGACAGCGGCGCGGGCCCGGACGCGGGGCCCCGGACCCTGGTGCCCGAGCTCATGGAGCTGACGACCGCCCACCCGTACGACGAACGCTTCCGCGTCCAGCTGATCCGCGCCCTGCGCGCCGAGGGCCGTCAGGCCGACGCGCTGGCCGCCTACGAGGACGCCCGCCGTGCCCTCGCCGACGGTCTCGGAGCCGACCCCGGGCCGGAACTGATCGCGCTGCACCGGGAGTTGCTCGCCCCGCCGCAGCTGCCGTCCGGGCCGGTGGCGATGCGCCCGCAGCGTCCGCTCGACGCGTCCGGCCCCGCCGTCGGGCACGGCAATCTGCGGCCCCGGCTGACCTCGTTCGTCGGGCGCGAGCCGGAACTGCGGTCCATACGCGCCGATCTGACCCGTTCCCGCCTGGTCACCCTCACCGGCCCCGGTGGCTCCGGGAAGACCCGGCTGGCCGAGGAGGCCGCCGCCGCGCACGGCGGGCAACCGGCCGGCCCGGAAGCCTGGATAGCCGAACTCGCTTCCGTGGACGATCCCGTCGACGTACCCGGAGCCGTGCTCTCCGCCCTCGGGTTGCGCGAGACCGCCCTCCTCCGTGACAGCAACCGCGACGGACAGCCGCCGCGCACCGACCCGACCGACCTTCTCGTCGAGCACCTGGCGCACTGCTCCCGCATCCGCCCCTTCCTGCTCATCCTGGACAACTGCGAGCACGTCATAGAGGCGGCCGCGACCCTCGCCGAGACCCTGCTCACCCACTGCCCGCAGCTGCGCGTCCTCGCCACCAGCCGCGAACCCCTCGGCGTGCCCGGCGAATCCGTACGCCCCGTCGGCCCGCTCCCGGCCGACCCCGCCCACCGGCTGTTCGCCGAGCGCGCCCGCGCCGTACGCCCCGACTTCGACCCCGGGCAGGAGTCCGGGCGCGACGCGGAGGCCGTGGCCGAGATCTGCCGACGGCTCGACGGGCAGCCGCTCGCCATCGAGCTCGCCGCCGCCCGGCTGCGGATGCTCAGCCCGCGTCAGATCGCGGACCGGCTCGACGACCGCTTTCTCCTGCTGACCGGCGGGAGCCGGACCGTACTGCCGCGCCAGCAGACGCTGCGTGCCGTCGTCGACTGGTCCTGGGACCTGCTGGACGAGGACGAACGCACGGCGCTGCGGCAGATCTCCGTCTTCGCGGGCGGCTGGGACCTGCGGGCCGCCGAAGCCGTCGTCACACCAGGGGCCCCCGCACCTGGAACGCCCGGAGCCGGCACACCCGGAACACCCGGAGCGGACCCCGCCGGAGCCGCGTCCTGCGGGCCCGTCCCCGCCCGGCTCTCCACCGCCGACCTGATCGGCGCCCTCGTCGACAAGTCCCTCGTCGTCGCGGCCCCGACCGCCACCGGCGAGATGCGCTACCGCCTCCTGGAGACCATCCACGAGTACGCCACCGAACGCGCCGCCGAGGTCCCGGAGACACGTGCCGCCGCCGCGAGCGCGCACACCGCGTACTTCCTCGCGCTCGTCGAGCGGGCCGAGCCCCGCATCCGCTCCGGCGACCAGCTGCCCTGGATCGAACGCCTGGAGACGGACCTCGACAACATCCGGGCCGCCCTCCACCGGACCGTCGTCACCGGCCCGTCCGAGGCGGAGGCCGTACGGCTGGTTCTCGGCATGGGGTGGTTCTGGTGGCTGCGCAACTTCCGCTCCGAGGGCCTCACCTGGGCCGAACGTGCCGTGGCGCTGGGCCCGGAGCCGGCCGACGCCGACGATCCCCGCTACTGGCCGCGCATGCATCTGGAGATGCTGCGGTACTTCCTCGCCGTGGAGGCCGGGCCTGCCGAGGCCGTCCACGGTGACGATCGCTTCCGGGCCGTGATGGACCGGGTGGCCGAGGCGTTCAGGTCCTCGGGACCGCAGTCCGCCCGCTTCCCGGGCATGCTCTGGCCGATGGCCCTGTTCGTGACCCGGACGACCACCGAGACGCACGCGCTGATCGACTCGGTGGTCGACAACGCCCGTACCCACGGCGGCGCCTGGGAGTACTGCCTCGCCCTGATGTTCCGTACCCACATGGTCGTCGACATGCCGGGCGGCATGCCCGGGGTCGACGCCGATCTCGCGGAACTGCGCGAGCTCAGCCGCCGCGTCGGCGACCGCTGGATCCGCGCGCAGGTGGCGAGCGCGGCCGCGGAGGCGAGCGTGATGCGCGGACGGTTCCCGCAGGCCCGGACGGCGTACGAGGAGGCGCTGCTGCTGGCCCGTGAGGTCGGCGCGCATGCCGAGGCACCGTTCCTCCTGGCCCGCCTCGCGGAACTCGCCTACCGGATCGGTGACATGGCGGAGTTCGAGCGGACCCTGACCATGGCGGAGCGCGAGGCGGACCGCTACCAGGTGCACGACGCCCGCGCCTACATCCATTTCCTGCGCGCCACGGCGGCCCTGGAGCGGGGGGAGATCGATCGGGCACGGCAGTTGGTCACCGAGGCGGCGCACGCGATCGGGCGGGGCAGCCCGCCGTCGCACTTCAGCGCCGTGGTCGAGGGGCTGGCCGCCCGGATCGCGGTGCACGAGCCGGGACCCGGCCGTGGTCCGGCGGCGGGTGTGCGCGGCCTGACGGCGGCACTCCGCGGGGCACGGGACGCGCAGTGCGCCGAGCTCGTCACCGGGCATCTGGCGGACTGCGTGGCGGCCGTGCTGCCGAAGGTGGGCCACCACCGGGCCGCGGTACGGATCCTGGCGGCGGCGGACGGCTGGCGCCTGTTCGGCCCCAGGACCGAGGCGCAACAGGCCGAGGTGGACGGGGCCGAGCGGCAGGCGCGCGAGGAGCTGGGGCCTCAGCTGTACGAGGCCGAGCGCGCCGCGGGCCGCGCGCTGACCCTCGACGACGTCGTCGAGCTCCTGACCCGCATCACCGAGGAGCTCCCGGAGGCGCCGGGGGGCGAGGACCTCCTGGGCCGCGCGGACGCTCCGGCCCACGCGGAACCGCCGGGGTTCACCTCCGGCCTCACCCCGGACCGGCTCACCGGCAACTGATCGTCGAGTTCGCCCAGTCGGCGAGGGCCATGACGCCACCGTGCCGGGCGCGCTCGACCACCAGCCGGATGCGCTCCTGGCCGGCGATACCGACGCCCACCGGCACGGCCGGGTCGTTGCCGTTCATCACGGGGGACTGCCACAGCCGTGCCCCGTCGCCGTTGAAGACGGAGAAGCGCACCGAGCCGAGCCCCATCGTCATGTCGTCGATCCCGACCATCGCCTCGTACCGCGTGCACTCCTTGTTCAGCTGGATGGTGACCGAGGAATTGCTGTTGACGGTGACCCCGTGCGCGTACGTCGTGCCGCCGACCGACACACCGGAGCGCTGCCAGACCCAGCTGCTCTCACCGAGCACCACCTCCGGTTCGATGTGGTCGCCCAGGAGTGAGTATCCGAGTTCGCTGACCTGGTAGACGGTCGGCGCGGGAGACGGCGGGGTCGGTGTCGGCGTCGGGGTGGGCGTCGGTTCCGGCTTGGGAGTCGGCGCGGGCGGCGTCGGCTCGGGAGCGGGTTTCGGGGGCGGTGTCGGGGTGGGCGTCGGCTCGGGCTCGGGGGACGGCGGCGGTGTGGGTGTCCGGGGCGCGGGCGGAGCCGGCGGAGCGGGCTCAGGTGCGGACGGCTTCGGTGCGGACGGCTTCGGCGCGGGCGGCTTCGGCTCGGGCGGCGGTGTCGGGGCCGGGGGCGCCACGACGGCGGGTTTCGCCACATGCTTGGCCTCGGGCTTCGGCTGGTCGTCGCCGACCAGCGCCCAGGCGAGTCCGGCCGCCGCGGCCACGACGACCGCGGCCGCGATACCGGCCTTCGCCGGGGCACCGAGCCCCTCCGAGGCCGCGGCACCACCGGCCGAACCTCCGGTGGAACCGCCCCCGGACGCCGCCGCGGCGGCACCCGCGCCCGCGGCTCCCGCCGCGCCACCGGCGACGACTCCGGCGGCCTTGAGCGTGTACCCGGCGGCGAACCAGCCGATGACCGCGACCGGCAGCAGCGCGGGAATCCCGGCGTTGACATGGGCCAGCTCGCCCGCGGCGAGCCGGCACTTCGAGCACTCCTCCAGATGCCCGCGCAGGCCGCGCTCGGCCCGCATGCGGAGCCCGCCGCGGGCGTACGCGCCGAGCCGGTCGGCGTAGCGCGCGCAGTCGCCGCCCGTGGTGAGCGCCTGGCTCACATGCGCCTGCAGATAGGCCTGCTTGAGGCCCTCACGGGCCCGGCTGGCCAGCACTGCCGTGGCATTGGCGGTCAGCCCGAAGAGCGGGGCGATCTCGCTGGGCGACTCCTCCTCGACGGTGGTGTGCCACAGCACGGCCTGCCAGCGCTCCGGCAGGCTGCGGAACGCCTGCATGGCCATCGACTGATCGGCCTCGTGCATCGCCAGCACATCGGCACCGAGGTCGAGCGTGTCCGCGTCCGACACCTGGGAGGTCCGGGCCGCCTGCGCGGCGAACACCGCGAAGTCGTCGACCAGCTGCTCCCGCTTCGCGGTCCTGGTCCAGGCGGCGCCGACGTGGCGGACGGCCGTCATGAGGTAGGCCCGTACGGCCTCCTCGGGCCCCTTGCCGCGGCGTACCGCCTGCAGGGTGCGGGC
Source organism: Streptomyces sp. NPDC002403 (assembly GCF_053593015.1). NCBI lineage: Bacteria > Bacillati > Actinomycetota > Actinomycetes > Kitasatosporales > Streptomycetaceae > Streptomyces > Streptomyces sp. NPDC002403. The sequence continues at coordinate 22,311 of NZ_JBSFBQ010000075.1, forward strand.
GAAGACCTCGGCCGTCAGGTCGTCGGCCGTGTGGGCGTCCCGGCAGCAGCTGCGCGCGTAGCGCCGCACCGCGTCGGAGTGGCGCCGGAAGAGCTCCTCGTACGCGAGGTCGTCGCCGTCCCGCATCTGCCGGATCAGATCGGCGTCGGAGGGCGCGTCGCCCGAGGCATCGGTGGCGCCGGTGCTGCCGCCCTCCCGCTGCATCGGCACCGCGGCGTCGGCCCCGGAGCCGGGATCGGCCGATGCCGACCACGGACCCGGCAGTACGGTGCCGCCCTCGGCGTCACCGCTCGACCGGCCCGGTCCGGCCTGACTCGGCACCTGCCGGGCGGAGAGCCCACCGTTCTCCGCCACACCGCCCACGGCGGAGACGTCGTCGAACGACTCTTCCTGCTGCCCGTCACCGCTCATCGCGGTAGCCCCCGTATGCGCTGTCGGACCCGAACTTCGGGCAAGAGTGCCACATGGCGCAATCACGACGGACCCTCAGCCCCCGCAACCACTCATCCGGGGCGTTTTTCCGAATGTGAGTACTAACGGCCATTCGTTCGGGGAAAGCTCGACAATCTCTTCTGCGAGGCCGAGTCGGAGCCGCGGTACGCGATTCGGGCGCGACAGGCGTGCGGCTGGAGGGCGATGCGGGTTTCGGTGGCGGTCGAGACGTTCGCGGACGCCGGTCCCGGCAGCCGGACGGATGATGACGGGCTGTAGACCGAGACCCCATCAAAACGGGCCACATCGGCCAACGCGAACGGAAGCGGGCTCAGCGGGTCGACAGCACGCCCGCGCGCAGGCAGTGCATGGGCGCAGCGGCAGTACACGCCACCGCGCCCACGCATCCCGAGAATCTCGCGGAACGCGGGAATCAGCAGGCCCTACAGGCCCCGCAGACCCACAGGGCCCTCGGGTCCATGGAGCCCTCGGGCCCTGCGGAGCCTTCAGGTCCCATGGAGCCCTCGGGTCCCACAGATCCCGCAGGTCCCGCAGGCTCCGCTCAGGCGGCCGGCCGGGAGCGCAGTCCCTCCAGCAGGATGTCCAGGAGCCGGCTCGAAGCGGCGGCCTGCTGGGCGGCGTCCGGCAGCGAAGGTGCCGCCGTCGCTATCACCAGCAGTACGTCCGCGACCGTCACGTCGCGGCGCAGTTCACCGGCCGCCCGTGCCCGGTCCACCAGACGGCCGACCACTTCCAGCAGCTCACCGGCTCCCGCGTCGTCGTCCTCGACACCGGTCTCCGCGGTGGGCCGATCGTCGGCCGGCCGGAGGTCGGCCTGGCCGGCGCCCTGGCGCTGCTGGGGCACCCGGGCCTCGTCCCGGCCACTGCCCGAAACCGGTGCGGAGCCCGGTGCGGACCCCGATACGGCCGCCGCCGAACCATCGCCACCGCCGTCGCCGTCACCGATGCCATCGGAATCGACGTCGACGCCGACCCGCAGCACCTGGGGCGGCAGCAGCCGCCCCGCGCCGGAGGCCACGGACGTCCGCAGGAAGCGCGACAGCGCCGACCACGGCTCGTCCTCCTGGCCGAGCGCGGTCCGGGCCTGGTCCGTCAGCCGGGAGGTCTCCTCCTCGGCTATCCGCCGGACCAGCACGTCCTTGCTCGGGAACCGCCGGTACACCGTGCCGACCCCGACCCGGGCGCGACGCGCCACGTCCTCCATCGGAGCCCCGTATCCCAGCTCCCCGAACACCTCGCGCGCGGCCCGCAGGACATGTTCCAGATTGCGCTGAGCGTCCACGCGGAGCGGAGCCGTACGGCCGTTGGCGCCGACTGTCCCGGCTGCTCCGGTCGCGCCGTTCGTCCCGTTCACCCCGACCGTGACGACCGGGCTCGCCGTCGACGCCGCTCCGACCGCTCCGGCCGTGCCGACCGCTCCGTTTCGTCCCGTTCCGTCGGACGAATGGGACGAAACCGCGGCAGCGGTCGGCCAATGAGAATCCTGAATGTGCATAACTGTTCCCCCGGTTATGACGTCTCCCCCCGGAGACTTCCCGCCGTTTGAGCCAGGGAGCGGATCGTGGTCCCCACCCGACACCCCGGCGACATACGAACATAGTTGAGCCCGGCTCAATTCAGAAGGGGGTAGTTCCGCATGGAGCGCCCCCCGATCGGAGCAAGGACCGGTTGGTCACTGATTCGACCCCCGCCCACGGCCCCCACCCCGACCCCTGACCTGCACGGCTTGCGCACCACCGCCGAGCCCCGCGGCAACCGCCCGCCCAAAACCTCCGGTCACACAATTTGTCGAGCCTGTGGACAAACCCTTGAGCACGTTGCGTCATGGGGTGGTGATGGCTTCAGAATCCGGGGGAACACCCCCAGGACCCCCGCCGGGCGTGCGCATTCTCGTCATCGGTGGTGGCTACGTCGGGATGTACACAGCGCTGCGCCTCCAGCGGAAGCTGAAGCAGAGACTGAGAAGCGGCGAGGCCGAGATCGTGGTCGTCACGCCCGAGCCCTATATGACGTATCAGCCGTTCCTGCCCGAAGCGGCCGCCGGCTCGATCTCGCCGCGCCATGTCGTCGTCCCGCTCCGCCGCGTCCTCGCGCACTGCCGGATCGTGATCGGCGAGGCCCAGCACATCGACCACGCCAAGCGCACCGCCACCGTCACCACCCTCGCCACGGGGGAGGACGGCACCGGCGCGGTCGAGATCCGGTACGACGAACTCGTCCTCGCCCCCGGCTCCGTCTCGCGCACCCTCCCGGTCCCCGGCCTCGCCGACCACGGCATCGGCTTCAAGACCGTCGAGGAGGCCATCGGCCTGCGCAACCACGTCATCGAGCAGATGGACATCGCCTCCGCCACCCGCGACCCCGCCATCCGCGACGCCGCGCTCACCTTCGTCGTCGTCGGCGGCGGATACGCGGGCGTCGAAGCCCTTGCCGAGCTGGAGGACATGGCCCGCTACACCTCGCGGTACTACCACAACATCAAGGCCGAGGACCTGAAATGGATCCTCGTCGAGGCATCCGGCCGCATCCTTCCCGAGGTCGGCGAGGAGATGGGCACCTACGCCATCCGTGAGCTGCGAGGCCGCAACATCGACGTACGCCTCGACACCCGGCTGGAGTCCTGCGAGGACCGGATCGCCGTCCTGAGCGACGGCTCCAGGTTCCCGACCCGCACCCTCGTGTGGACCGCGGGGGTCAGACCCGCGCCGGTCCTCGCCGCGACCGACCTGCCGCTCGACGAACGCGGCAGGCTCAGGTGCACGGCGGAGCTCACCGTCGAGGGCGTCGAGCACGCCTGGTCCGCCGGGGACGCCGCGGCCGTACCCGACCTCACCGCCGCGGAGACGGGCAGGGCGACCGCGCCCAACGCCCAGCACGCGGTGCGCCAGGCCAAGGTCCTCGCCCAGAACATCCTCGCCTCGATGGCAGGCGAGCCCCTGGAGGAGTACCGGCACGGCTACGTGGGCTCCGTCGCCTCGCTCGGCCTCCACAAGGGCGTCGCCCATGTCTACGGCCGTAAGCTCAAGGGATATCCGGCCTGGCTGATGCACCGCACGTACCACCTCAGCCGTGTCCCGACGTTCAACCGGAAGGCCCGCGTCCTTGCCGAATGGACCCTTGCCGGGCTCTTCAAGCGCGAGATCGTCTCCCTCGGTTCGCTGGAACACCCGCGCGCCGAGTTCGAGCTCGCCGCGGGCGGCGGACGCCCCGGCCCGAACGGCCCGCCGGGCCCGGGCAGAGCGCCGGGGCCCGACGTTCCCTCCGGGCCCGACGGACGGCCGCCGAACGGCGGCTGACGGACCGTCGACCCGCCCGTGCGTCCGCCGGGGGGAGGACCGTACCGACAACAGTCAGTGCGGTCCGCCACACTGGACGTGTGACCATAGGTGGGCCCACATCTGCACAGAGTGACCCGGCCGGCAGTGACCGACAGTGAGCAGCCCGCAAGAGCGGACCAGACCGACACACGAGGCCAGAAATTCCGTGAACTTCACGCGCTGGAGCGCCCGCCTACCCGGAACGCAGCGCCGCGCCGCCGCACGGGACGACCGCAGTTCCGTGCCCCCGGCCCGCGCCGAGTACGCACGGCCCGAGGCCGGGCCCCGCCCGCCGGACGGCGACACGCACGGCGGGACGGGCCCCGATCCCCGGGACGACTCGCGCGGCGGGACCCGGCCGGGCGGCCCCACCCCGGAGGATCTCTCCGCCCGGGACATCCTCGGCCAGCTGCCCGCCCTGGTGGCCCTGGTGTACGGCCCCGACCACCGGATCGCGTACGTCAACGACGCCTACACCGCCGCCTTCGGGCCCCGCCCGGCCGGCGCCACCGCCGCCGAGGCCATGCCGGAGCTCCACGAACTCAGCCTGCTGCCCCTCATGGACCAGGTCCTGCGCAGCGGCACCCCCCGCACGGTCAAGTCCCGCAAGGTCCGCAGCGGCAACTCGTACACCGTCACCTGTACTCCCGTGCACCGGGACGACGAAGAGGGAGGCGAGGGCGGCAAGGGCGGCCTCAAGAAGCAGAGCGGGAACAACAAGGGCAGAGGAAGAGGCCGAGGGAGCGAAGGCGGCGTGCTCGTGTACGCCGCCGACGTCACCGACCACGCCGAAGCGGCCGAACGGCTCCGGGCCAGCGAGCGCCGCCACCGCGAAACGGCCGTCACCCTCCAGCGTTCCCTGCTCCCGCAGGAGCTGGAGCAGCCCGACGACCTCCGGATCGCCGCCACCTACCAGCCCGGTGGCACCGACGCCGCGGTCGGCGGCGACTGGTACGACGTCATCACCCTGGGCGCGGGCCGCACCGCCCTGGTCATCGGGGACGTGATGGGGCGCGGGGTGCGGGCCGCCGCCGTCATGGGCCAGCTCCGTACGGCCGTACGCGCCTACGCCCGCCTCGACCTCCCGCCGCACGAGGTGCTTCAGCTCCTGGACGGTCTCGCCGCCGAGATCGACGCCAGCCAGATCGCCACCTGCGCCTACGCGGTCCACGATCCCAACGAGGGCCGGCTCGTCTACTCCTCCGCCGGCCACCTCCCGATCCTGGTGTGCAACGAGGACGGCACGGTCCACCGCGCCGAGGACCCGACGGGACCACCGCTCGGCACCGGCGGCTGGATCCACACCTCGGGCACGATCCCGCTGCCGCCCGGCTCCACCGCGGTCCTCTACACGGACGGCCTGGTGGAGCGGCGCAGCGAGGACATCGACGAGGGCGTCGCCGCGCTGGAACGCGCCCTGTCCGGTGCCAAGGGTTCACCGCAGGTGGTCTGCGACCGGCTGATCCGCTCCCTCGGTGTCACCGCGGAACACGACGACGACGTGGCCGTGCTGGTGGTCCAGCACCCCGCCCGTACGGGGGCCGACGCGGAGCTGTTCCACAACGCCTCGCTCGATCTCCTCGGCGGCATCGAGGCGGCCCCGCGCGCCCGCGCCTTCGCGACCGGGGTCCTGACCTCGTGGCGATTCCCGGTCGAACTCTGCGACCTGGGCGTCCTGGCCGCCGGTGAACTCGTCGCGAACTCCCTCAAGCACGGCACCCCGCCGATGCGCCTGGGGCTGCGCCGCACCGACCGGCGGCTGATCATCGAGGTGACCGACGGCGACGACCACCTGCCGCGCCGCCGGCGGGCCGACCCGGCGGACGAAGCGGGCCGCGGCATCTCCATCGTCGCGACGATCGCCTCGTCCTGGGGCAGCCGTCGCACACCGGGCGGAGGCAAGGCGGTCTGGTGCGAATTCGCCCTGCCGCGGTGAGGGCCCTGCCGAGGACAGGGCCCGGACGCTCAGTGAGCAGCGGCAGCGGCAGCAGCGGTGGCGGCAGCGGAGCCGGAGCCGGCCTCGGCCTCCGGCAGTGACACGGCCACCACCCGGGAAGGCACCGTCTCCAGCGAAGGCTGGTCCTGTACGGGGGTGAGCTGTCGGCCGAGCCGCAGCGCCAGCGCCGTGATGCCCAGCGAGAAGAGCACGAACGTCACGATGTACGGCCCGTGCAGCGTCGCCCCCATGGGCCCGCCCACGGCCGGACCGACCGCCAGCGCGAGCTGCTTGCACAGGGCGAACGCGGAGTTGTACTGCCCGACCATCGACTCCGGCGCCAGATCGGCCACCAGCGGGGCCACCGTCGGCGACAGCATCGACTCGCCGAGTCCGAACAGCGCGTACGTGGAGATCATCACGGCCGTCGCCATGGTCTGGCTGCCGTGCCCGAGCCCCGCGTATCCGGCCACGATCCAGGCGAAGGCCCAGATCAGACCGACCGAGGCGATGACCCGGCTGCGCCTGCGGCGCTCGACGAACCGCAGCACGACGAACTGCGCGACGACGATGACGGCGGTGTTGGCGGCCAGCGCGATCCCGAGCGTCGAGGGCTCCATCCCGGCGGCCTCGGTGCCGTACGCCGCGAGCCCGGACTCGAACTGTCCGTAGCAGGCGAAGAACAGCACGAAGCCCAGCACGCACAGCTGCACCATGGCCCGGTGCGAGAGCAGCGTCCGCAGCCCGCCCGGGGCCTTGGACCCGTCGGTGGGCCTGGCGTCGGAGAAGGACGGCGTACGGGTCAGCCGCACCGTGGAGGCGATGACACCGAGCACGACGAACATCGCGGCCTCGATGAGGAACAGCAGGGCGAAGGTCTCCGGCCGGTTCGTGTCGACGATCTGCCCGCCGACCAGCCCGCCGATGCCGAGCCCGAGGTTCTGCAGGAAGAACTGCATGGCGAAGGCGCGCGTACGGGTGGCGGTGCTGGAGCACCACACGAGCATCGTGGCGAGCGCCGGCTGCATGACCGCCGTACCCGCGCCGAGGACGGCGGCCGACAGTACGGAGGCGGTCACGCCCGACGACAGGCCGAGGGCGACGGCGCCCAGCGAGGCGACGGCCGAGGCGACGACGAGCACGGGCAGCGGCCCGCGCCGGTCGATGGCCCGCCCGGTGAACGGCAGAACGGCCAGCGCCGCCATGGCGAAGACCGCCAGTACGACTCCCGCGGTGCCAGCACCCAGATCACGTACCTGTGCCACATAGACGTACAGATACGGAACGGTGAACCCCAGCCCGAACGCGCTCAGCGCGCTCCCCAGCTGGATCCGCCGCAGTGCTGCACCCATCTCCCTGGTCACACTCACCTACCTCAAGGTCTCGAAGCGACATGCCGAGCCATCCGAACGACTCGAACCCGAAGACTTTAGCACTAAAGTTAGAACTTCAACAATACAGCTCGAAGGACTTCGACGGCTTTGGAGGGCGTGCCATACTGCCCGCCATGCCTGACACCACCGAGCAGCCCGGACCGCAGGAGCCGGGCCTCGACGAGCAGATCGCCGCCTACCAGCGCGAATTCCGCGACCTGGACCCCCAGGTCGAACAGGTCGTCTCGGCCCTGGGCCGGCTGAACCGCCGGATGAACGTGGCGTACGGACGCCAGCTCGCCGCCCTCGGCATCAGCAACGCCGAGTGGGAGGTCCTCAAGACCCTGGTCCTGGCGGGCTCCCCGTACCGCCTGGGCCCGGGAGAGCTGGCCAAGCGCCTGGGACTCACCCCCGCGGCGATGACCCACCGCATCGACCGCATGGCGGGCGAGGGCCTGGTCACGCGCGACCGCGACGAGAACAACCGGGTGCGCGTGATCGTCGAGCTGACCGACGAGGGCCGTACGAAGTGGCTGGAGGCCATGCGGATGGCCACCGACTTCGAGGAGGACCTGCTCCAGGACCTCACGGCCGATGAACGCGGAGGTCTCGGCGACATGCTGATCCGTCTCCTGCGCCGCGTGGAGCATGCCCAGCCGGACGCCGGCGGCCGCCTCACCGACCTGGACTGAACCCCCGTCCGACACGTGGGAAAAGGGCTTGACCTGGCGGGGTTGACACACTCCTCACCGGTCCGTAAGGTTCTTCGAGTTGTCACGGAGCCGGAACGGTTCTGCGACAGCCGATCCCGCCGCGAATGCGGCAACCAAAACTCAGCACGATCTCCCACTCGGGACAATTTCGGCATGCCGAAATTGATTTCGAAGACTCGATTATGAGTCGCCGGGAAAATCCGCTAGAGTTTGAGACGTCGGAACGGCCCAACGGCCGGGAAGGCAAACCCCGCTGACTGGGAATCAGGCCCGAAAGGATCTGATAGAGTCGGACTCGCCGGAAAGGGAAACGCGAAAGCGAAGAACTGGAAAGCGAACCCGTTTCGACCGGGAATCGGACACGAAAGAGTCTGATAGAGTCGGAAACGCAAGACCGAAGGGAAAAGCCCGGAGGAAAGCCCGAGAGGGTGAGTACAA